>JAFAKN010000130.1 GCA_019235415.1 Alphaproteobacteria bacterium | reverse complement strand
CAAGGTGCGCCAGGCAGTGCTCTACGGCCTGTCGCAGAAGGAGTTCCTCGAAGCCAACGTCGGCAATCCCGAGTACTACAAGGTGTGCAAGTCGCTGTTCCCCTGCGGCTCGCCGCTCGAATCGACCAAGGGCTGGGAGGACAAGCTCTCGGGCAACGTGGCCAAGGCCAAGGAGGCGCTGGCCGCTTCGGGCTACGACGGCACGCCCGCGGTGTTCCTGCACCAGACCGACACGGCGGGCCACAACAACCTCGCGACCGTCGGCAAGTCGCAGCTCGAGAAGATCGGGCTGAAGATCGACCTGCAGCCGATGGACTGGCAGACGCTGGTGACACGGCGCGCCAAGAAGGACCCTCTGGACAAGGGCGGCTGGAGCGCCTTCTTCACCTCGTGGGGCGCGACCGACATCCTGAACCCCGTGTCGGCCGCATTCCTCAACGCCTCCTGCGACAAGGCGACGTTCGGCTGGGCGTGCGACGAGACCCTGGAGAAGCTGCGCGACGCCTACGCCATGGAATCCGATCCGGCCAAGCAAAAGGCGATCGCCGAGCAGGTGCAGCTGCGCGTGCTGGAATATCCCACGCACGTACCGCTCGGCCAGTTCACCACGCCGACCGCGATCCGCGCCAACCTGCAGGGACTCGTCGTGCCGACGCCGTCGCTGGTGCTGTGGAACGTGGAGAAGAAGTAGCTTCCTCTCACTTGCCGCGTCGATCTTCGGGTTCGGGTAGGTCGAACAGCAAAGGCGCTTGATTCTCGTCGGATGCGCCGCGTGCCGGTGCATCGGGATAGGAGGTCGATCTCCAGCGGCGGGTCTTGACGGACCCGCCGTCGAACAGCGCCGGCTGCGAGCCCCAGGAGTCCCAGCCCGGGCGCGACGACCGCGCGAACATCTCGAGATAGGGGCCATCGGCGAGTCGCTCGATCAACCTGTACATTTCGTCCGGCTTGCGGCTGTGCTCGCGGCGCGGCGACACGACGAGCTTGGCGACGTCGGCGGCCTTGCGCTTGGGATGGCCGCGGGTCGCGAGCAGGCACTGCTCGGGATTGGCCCGGGTCCAGAACCCCATGCCGGTGAAGAACCCGTTGCCCTTGGGCTTCAGCTTGGCCCAATAGAAGCCGACCGTCTTGTAGGTGAAGCCCCAGGCCTCGATGACCTCGAACGCCTTGTGCAGCAGCGGATCGGTCGCCCACATCAGCAGGATCGCATCGTCGGCCGCCCAGTCGGCAACAGGCAACGCCTTGATGCCCGCGAGGTCCATGCAATCGTAGTGCGCCTCGGCGCTGCGGCCTTTGCCCTTGCGCGAGAAGGTGGCGAACGTCCACGGCGGATCGGCGTAGATGACGCGGTAGTGCTTCGGGCGCGGCTCGTCGCTCATTTCAATCCAGCCTCACCGCAATCCCCTTGAAGTCGTCACGCGACGGCGGATAGCGCCTCATCACCTCCGCATCGTGGCCGGGCACCACCATGTCGACGTGCCCGTCGGCGAGCTTGGTGAGCTTGTCGTAGCCCGCCAGCATGTCGGCGACCGAGAACACGATCGAGAACAGCTTCTTGTCGCGGATGCCCCAGTAGTAATGGCTGGCGTCGGAGGCCAGCACCAGCCAGCCGTTGCGCGTCATGACCCGGACCGACTGCATGCCCATCGTGTGGCCGCCGATCAGGTGCACGGAGATGCCGGGCTGGATCTCCTCGTCGCCGTCGTGGAACACCACGCGCTTGCCGTAGACCGCGCGCACCATGCCGACGATGTCCTCGATCTCGAAGGCGTGGCGGAAGGTGCCGTGGCAGACGTGCCGGCCGGTGGCGAACTGCATCTCCTTGTCCTGCAGATGGAAGCGCGCCTTGGGGAACTTGTCCCAGTTGCCGACGTGGTCGTAGTGCAGGTGGGTGATGATGACGTCCTCGACCTCGGTCGGATCGACCCCGAAATCGGCGAGCAGGTCGGCCGGGTTGCGCTTGACCTCGCGACCGCGCTTTTTGCCGACCTGGGCGTTGAAGCCGGTGTCGATCACGATCGGCTTGCCGCCGATCGCCCGGTTGCCCGATTCGTCGAGCGGGATCGCCAACCACACGAAATAGTCCATCGGGAAGTCGGCATCGTGCGGGTCGGGGGTGATCTGTACCTCCCACGCCTTGCGCGGCAGGTGGGCGTACTTGATGGCGTGCACCTCGTACACCGGCGTCGAACGCATGTTCATTTCCTCTCCCTCGGCATTCCCTTGGCTCGTCGACGAAAGGGTAGCCTGCCGGCCTGGGGGCGGGCTATAGTGCAGGCATGTCCGGCATGGGCTTCCTGATTGGACGAATTAGCACCCCGGTTTGCACCGCAAACCGGCACGCCGCTGTTCGTCCGTCATTTCAGGAGTCCACTCATGTCCGTCCTCGCGCTCAAGCGTAATTCCTCCACCGTCCGATACTGTTTCGAAGCCGACGCCGAGCCTGCGGTGCTGCCGCGCGCGCTCGAGCTTTTGGCCAAGCGCGGCCTGATGCCGGCCCGGGTTTTCGCCCAGGCCGACGCCGACATGCTGTCGGTCGAGATCGAGGTCGAGGGGCTCGAACCCGCGACCGCCGATCACGTGCAGCGCTGCCTCGGCCAGATCGTCGGCGTGCGCCAGACGTTTTAGCCTCTATCCGTCATCCCGAGCGGAGCGAAGCGAAGTCGAGGGACCTCTCTGGTGGATGTGGCGACAAGACAGGTCCCTCCACTACGCGTCGCTTCGCTCGGCTCCCGTCGGGATGACGGCTAGCTGCTGACTGACTACGTCGTCAGCCGCTCGACGATCGCCGCGATGTGCAGGCGCGCCATGTCGATCGCCGGGAAGCCGGCCGTCTCCTCGTCGAACAGCACGGCGAAGTCGGTGCCGGCGATCAGGACGGTCTCGACGCCGGTCCGGCGCTGAAGGTCGGCGGCGATGCGGCGCAAGTCGGCGAGATCGCCCGCGTCGCCCGCCTGCGTGTCGAGCAGGCGCTGGTAGAGTGCGCCGATGAAGGCGATCTCGTCGGGCGCCGGTTTGACGATCTCGACGCCTTTCAGGAGGCCCCATAGCCCGCCTTCCATGGTGAAGGTGGTGCCGAACAGGGCGACCTTCCCGACGCCGCGTCGGGCGATCTCGGCCAGCGTGGGAACGACGATGTTCAGGATCGGCAGGCTGGCCCGCGGCGCGAGCTCGCCAAGGCAGATGTGCGGCGTGATCGCGGGCAGCACCGCCGTCGTCGCGCCGGCCTTGCGCAAGCGTTCGATGAACGCCGCGAGGTACTGCGCGAGCGCGCCGAGCTTGCCGTCGCGCACCAGGGCTTGGCCGTAGTCGACGTCGGCATGCACGATCGCGAGGTCGGGCGCGACGCCGCGCGCTTTGCAGGCCGAGGTGATCTTCTCGTAGTAGTGCACCGTGGCGCCGACCCCCAGGCCGCCCACGATGCCGACGCTCGCCATCGCGCTCGCCTCAGTTGGCCGGCCAGTTGCGCTTCCAGACGTCGGCGAGCTCGGGTAAGCGGTCGGCGCGGCGGGCGATGGCGAACAGGTGCGGCGTCTCGATCTCGAACCAGCCGCGCTTGGGCCGCCAGCGTGTCATGACGGCGATGTAGATGTCGAGCGCCGAGAAGCGCTCGCCCAGGAACCACGGGCCGCCGGTCTGGCCGTCGACCTGCTTCCACAGCCGCTGGGCGTAGGCGTCGGTCGCGGCGCGGAAGGGATCGCGCGCTGAATTGACCGACACGAAGCGCGCCGGATCGTCGGCATAGGTGAAGGTGGGATAGATGTTGGCTACCAGGAACACCAGCCAGCGCAGGAACTTCGCGCGTTCCGTCGCCTGCGCGGCCGGCACCAGCGAGTCCTTGGCCGTGAGGTCGGCGAGCAGCAGCGTGATGGCCGCACTCTCGCTCATGATGCTGCCGTCCGGCATCACCAGGGTGGGCACCTGGGCCAGCGGATTGACCCTTTCGAGCTTGGCGCGCGCGTCCGGCGACTTGAAGAGATCGTCGACCGGCTCGAACTCGAACGGCAACCCGTACCAGACGAGCTGCGCCTCGACCAATACCGAGCCCCAGCCCGGCCGACCGTAGAGCTTGTAGGCGTCCATAACTGCGCCCCTCACGGCTTCTGCAAGGGTTGGATCAGGCTGCACGTGTCCCAACGCCCGCCACCGCGCTCCTGCACGCGGGCATAGAACTGGTCGACCAAAGCCACGAGCGGCATTTGTGCCTTGGCACGCTTGCCCTCGGCGAGCGAGATGCCGAGATCCTTGCGCATCCAGTCGACCGCGAAGCCGAACTCGAACTTGCCCTCGACCATGGCCTTCCAGCGGTTTTCCATCTGCCAACTCTGCGCCGCGCCCTTGGAGATGGCGCTGAACACCTTGTCGAGGTCGAGCCCGCTGCGCTGGCCGAGATTGAGCGCCTCGGCCAGCCCCTGCACGATGCCGGCGATGCACATCTGGTTCATCATCTTGGTGATCTGGCCCGACCCCGGCGGGCCGATCAGCGTGATCGCCTTGGCGTAGGCGTCGGCCACCGGCTTGGCGCGCTCGAACGGCGCCGGCTCACCGCCGCACATCACGGTGAGCTGGCCGTTCTCAGCGCCCGCCTGACCGCCCGACACGGGGGCGTCGATGAAGTCGATGCCCTTCTTCTTGCCCTCGGCGTGCAGCTCGCGGGCGATGTCGGCCGAGGCCGTGGTGTTGTCGAACAAGATCGAACCCTGGCTCATGCCGGCGAAGGCGCCATGGTCGCCCATCACGACCGAGCGCACATCGTCGTCGTTGCCGACGCAGCAGAACACGATCTCGCGGCCCTCGGCGGCCTCCTTGGGCGTGCGCTTGGCGATGCCCTTGTGCTTCTTGGTCCAGGCCTCGGCCTTGCTGAAGGTGCGGTTGTAGACCACGACGTCGTGTCCCTTGGCGGCGAGATGCCCCGCCATCGGGAAGCCCATCACGCCCAGACCCAGAAACGCCACCTTGGCCATGGTCTACTCCCTTCGATTGCATGCGCCCGCGATCATAGAGGCAATTGAGGACGATGCCAGCCGCGGCGCATGCGCGTCGGGCGCGGCGGTTCAGGCCGCGAAGCGCACGCCGGGCACGACTTTGGCGATCCATTCCGCGACGCCCGAAACGCGCGCGAAGTAGGCGCGCTCCTCGTACTTCTCGCCGCCCGAGGAATTGACGCCGCAGATCGCCCAGCCAGTGCCGGCCATGAGCCAGGCCGAGCCGCCGCTGTCGCCCGAGCCCAGGATGCCGTCCATGCGCGACCCGCCGTCGGACGTCCGGTGGAGCGTGACGGCGATCCAGTTGCCGGCCTCCTCACCCTTGGACAGCTTGCCGCCGACCGCCGACATGACCTCGTCCACGGTGTTCTCCGCGGCGGCCTTGTCCGATCCGGTCGAGTACATCGCGTTCTCGCCGACCGAGCCGATGCCGCGGTTGCCGAACCCGATCATCACGATGCGCCGGCCCATCTCGCGATTGGCGGAGTAGAGCAGCGGCGGCGGACCGGCATCGTCGACCGGGGCATCGAGGGTCACGATGGCAAAGTCGAAGCCGCCTGTATCGTCGGTGCTGCCGCTCCACTTCGGATGGATGACGAGGTCGGTGCCTTGCCGGATCCTGCCGCTCGGGGTGCGGTAGACGTAGTCCTCGGCCGATTCGTCCGACTCAAAGACGTGCGCGGCGGTCAGCAGGAGACCGTGGCCCTGCACGTTGCCGAGCCAGGTCGACGAGGCCACGCCCCACGATTCGCCCTCGTCGCTGGAGAGCGCCATGAGGCCCCTGAATTGCGGCTGGTGGGCCAGGGCGACATGGGCGCGAAAGCCCATCGCCTCGCGCCCAGGGCCGCCGCCTTCGGCGCGCCAGGTCTCGTCCTGCACGACGACGGCGCCCGCTTTACGCGCCGTGACCAGCGACCCGGCGGCCAGCGATCCGGCAGAAAATGCGCCCGCGACCAGGCGGCGACGACCAAGCTGCATGATGAATGCCCCCGGCGCCATCCTCTCCGGTGGGCGGCTTGCGCGTCCAGCGCCTTTCGCCTAGAAACCGCCCCATGCCCCGATAGCTCAGCTGGTAGAGCACATCATTCGTAATGATGGGGTCGGCGGTTCGAATCCGTCTCGGGGCACCAGTAAAATCAACGGTTTAGCGCCTTGTCTCTTTAAGCCCAGAATTAACGGGGACACAGGGGGACACATCTGCGTGAGCTTGAGCGCGATTCTCGCGCCTTAATGCCGCGTCTGAGTACACCCGGACATCGCGCAGCGCATCTCGGCAGGACGCGCAGTCAAGAGATCGTGGACGTACGGCCCACGTCGCCTTTGTAGCTTCGGCACGCTCGTAGGCGAACCACATCGCAATCAAAGACTCGTTCACCAGGCGACCTTCACACGAGGAACCGAGCAACCGCTGGGCCATCCTTTTCATCCTGATCCTTTGGGGGACAGCGAAGAGGCAACCGAAATCGCGATCTCGATAGCCCTTAAAAGGGGATGGTCGACTAGCAAAGTTCCCGGCTCGAAGCGCGCTTCTCGTCGCGTCTGTGTTTGATTACTCCCGCATGAATCCGGCGAGCTCCGCCGACGGCAGTGCCGTGTCGATGTAGCCTAGGGTTCCTTTGTCCTTCAACTCGCGCGCGGCGGTGACGAGCCCGCCCATCGCCGCGCGATAGAGCGAGCCGGCGAGGCTGATGCGACGCACGCCTGCCGCTTCGAGCTCGGCAACGGTGAACGACTTGCCCGGAATGCCGGCCATGAAATTGAACGGCTTCGTAATCGCGGCGCACACCGCCTTCACGGACGCGAGGTCCGGCAAGCCCGGCGCCATCAGCACGTCCGCGCCCGCCTTCTCGTAGGCCTGAAGGCGCTTGATCGCGTCGTCAAGATCGGTGTTGGCGTGCCGGACGCCTTCGGCGCGCGCGGTGAGCATGAACGGAAATCCGAGCTTGCGCTTCGCTGCCGCCGCGGCGGCGACGCGCTCGGTCGCCTCGCCGATGTCGAACAGCGGCTTGTCCTTTCGGCTTGTGGGCGCGAGGTCCTCGATCGTCGCTCCGACGAGGCCTACGGCTGCGGCGTGGCGATAGGTCTCGGCCACGACGTTCGCGGTGGCGCCGAAGCCGCTTTCGAAATCCACCGAAACCGGAAGATCGGTCGCGTCAACGATGGCGCGCGCGTGCTCGAGCACCTGGTCGCGGGTGATCCGGCCATCGCGCCTGCCGTATGCGCCGGCAGTCGCGTAGCTGGAGGTGGCGATTGCCGAAAAGCCAAGGCCCGCCAGAATGCGCGCCGATCCTGCGTCCCAGGCGTTGGGGATGACGAACGAGCGCGTCCCTTGATGGAGCGCGCGGAAAGTATCGCCTTTGTCGCGTTGAGTGACAGGCATATCGAATTGTTCCGTTCTGTGGTTCAGGATTTGCTCTTGCGACGGACCTTGCAGCCGCGACGCGGGTCGTCGGCTCGAGCTCGTTCCTAGCCGCCTTCTGCAGCGTCTCGAAAGACCCACTTGGTCTCAACGAGACATACCACTTTTCCTGAGTGACTTGCCCTGACCAAGCAGCCTTCACGGGGGTGGGAAGACCGACGCGAGGCGCCTGACAGCCGGTGCAATGACTTGCTTCGGGTAGCCGCTAAAGCCGAGCAACAATCCCTGCCGGGGGGCGGCGGCGACATACATGCGACTGAGCGCCCGCACGACGATACCCGCCTGCTTAGCCGCCTTCTCAGCAGCCACGTCCGCACAACCTCCCGAGAGGTAGGCCACCAGGTGCATGCCCTGATCCGGAGCGTCGACAGTCACGAACCCCGGCAGGCGGCGCCTTAGGGAGGCGACCAGCACATCCCGCTGCTCGCGATAAAGCTGCCGCATCCTGCGGATATGAGCCGTAAGGTACCCGCCGCGTATGAACTCCGCTACCACCGACTGGTTCGTTAGCGGCGGCTGTCGGTCGAGGAGATACCGAGCGGTCACGGCGCGCGGAAGCAGAACATGTGGCACAACCGCGTAACCGAGCCGAAGGCCCGGGAACAGCGCTTTATTCAGGGTTCCAATGTAAATCACCCGGGCTCCGCCCTTGAGGCCCTGCAGCGATGCGAGCGGATGTCCGCCGTAGCGAAACTCGCTGGCGTAGTCGTCCTCGATGATCCATGCGGCATTATCCTGGGCCCAATTGAGCAACTCCAGCCGGCGCGCCATCGAAAGCACAACTCCCGTCGGAAACTGGTGCGAAGGCGTGATGAACGCCGCCTTTGCCATCGGCCACCGCCTGATGCCATACCCAACATTCAAGCCGTCGCCATCCACCAGGACGGGGCGCACCAACATCCCTGCTGCCAGTAGCGCCTCGCGCGTCAAAGGATACCCCGGATCTTCGACCCAGACCTCGCGATCGCCGGCCTGCTGCAACAGCCGGGCGACAATGTGAATGGCGTGCTGCGTTCCGTTCGTCACTAAAATCTGCTCGGGATCGCATTGCACCGCGCGCGCCGAACCGAGGTAGTCGCAAATCGCCTCACGCAGTTCCTGGCTTCCTCGCGGATCGCAATAGCCCAGCAGCGCCTTGTCGAACGTCTGCAAGCCCCGCGTGCTTAGCTTGCGCCATTGATCGATGGTCCGTGCATCGATCAGCGTTCGCCCAAGATTGAACGGCCGCTCGTCGGACAGTTCCGTGACGTCAACGGACACCCTCGGCCGCCGGCGCGCAGGACCCATCGCACGCTTACGTACTGTGACGGTCGGTGCGCCGGCGAGTTCGGCAAGCTCCGAGGCAACATAGGTACCTGAACCGACCTTTCCGCTGACGCAACCTTCCGCCAGTAGTTGCTCATAGGCCAGGACCACCACGGAGCGCGAGATCGACAGGTCTTCCGCGAGTTCGCGCGTCGAGGGCAGCTTTGCCCCCGGCCGCAACGTCCGTGACAGGATCGACGATCGCAGCTGGAGATAGACCTGGCGGAACAGCGGCGTGCCTGACGAGCGCTCGATCTTCGTCGAGAATGGCAAGTGCCCTCCGTTCTTCATAACGTGGTCCGCAAAAGTGGTATGCCCAGGTTGGCATAGGTGGCTCTACCTAGCATACTACTCGTGGGGCAACGTGTCGGTCTCCTTCAAGGAATGGCAGTTCAAACGAGCAACGCCCCGAAGTGCAGGCGGGCTATATCGCCACCGAAATGGCCAGCTGTGACGATTTGCGCGACTATCACAATCCAACGCGTCCAAACCCGACTTTTGTAGCCGTTGCTTCTCGCAAATCCGTTCACTCTCGCCTAGATCGTCCAGCCAGTCTTTGCGCCTGCTATAGAAAATCTGTTGCAGGGGAGCTGGGCTACGATGGCAATGTAGCTACGCCATGACCTATCTGCTACCGCCACTGAACCCGCTGCGCGCGTTTGAAGCCGCCGCGCGCCACCTCAGCTTTAAGCTTGCCGCACGCGAGCTCCACGTCACGCCAGGTGCCGTCGGGCAGCAAGTGAAATTGTTGGAGGATCGCCTTGGCGTGCGGCTGTTCGAGCGGCTGCACAAGCAATTGGTGCTGACTCCAGTCGCACAGGAGTATGTGACTTCTGTGCAGAAAGGCTTTTGCCGCATCGGAGACGCGACGGCGCGGCTCAAGCCGCAAGGAGTCGCCACCGCCTTGTCCGTGGGCGTCTATGCCCGGTTCGATCTCGGCCGGTTGGACCCGGGCCACTTCCGCGCTGCTCATCCGACGGTCGGGCTGCGGATCATGGAACCTGCCGGGCTGCACGAGCTTGTCGAGGGCAAAGTCGACGTGCTGATTGACCGCAGCCCTGGTCATCACCCTGGCTATCGCTGCGAGCCTCTTGAGGGCCGTTCGACTGTCAGCGACTATCTGATCTGCTCCGAAGGGACCGCCAGCTGTCGCGAGGTCGAAAGCTTGCGGGCCTGGCTCAACGGCGCCGAGCGCACCGGCACCGTCGCGCGCTTCCCGCGCGCCGCCAAGCGCCGCTTGGGATGATCCCAGTCAGCTTCCTTCAATTTCGGCGCCATGGCCGCCGTCAGATGGGCAGTTCGCAAGGGCGCGGCCAAGATCGACGGAGCATCCAAACACACGATCCTAGAACCGCTCCACCCACGGCCGGACCTCGATCTCCCAGCTCCAGGCGCTTCGATGCTGCTGCAGGGTGGCCCAGTAGGTTTCGGCGATCGCATCGGGATCAAGAAAGCTGTCGGGTGCGTTTGACGGATCCGGTCGTGTCGCGCTCCTGATGCCGCCATCGATCACGAAATGCGCGACGTGGATTCCTTGCGGCGAGAGCTCGCGCGCCATCGACTGCGCGAGCCCGCGCAAGGCGAACTTCGCCATGGCGAAGGGCGCCGACTTCGCGAAGCCTTTCACGCCGGCGGTGGCGCCGGTCAGGAAGATCGCCCCGTGCGCCTTGGGCAGCATGCGCCGCGCCGCCTGTTGCGACACCAGGAAGGCGCCGAACGCGTTGATCTCCATGGCGCGCCGCACGTCCTCGGCCGCGAGGTCGACCAGCGGGCCATGCGGGTGGTTGCTCGCATTGTAGACAACGACGTCAGGCGTGCGGCCCACGGCATCGAGGTCGGCAAACACGTCGGCAACGTCCTTTTCATCGACCGCATTGCAGCGATGGACGCTGGCGCCGGTCTCCTTGGCGAGCGCGGCAAGCTTGTCGGTCCGGCGCGCGGCGACGGCGACGGCGAGCCCAAGACCGGCGAGCTGGCGGGCCAGCGAGGAGCTGAGGCCGGGACCGGTCCCGACGATCAGCGCCGAGTGGTAGGTGGGCTTGTCCATTGGTCACTCCTCGTTTTCCGGCGAATCCACGCAGGTATAGGGCGTCGTGCTTGAGCATGGTGCCCTACCGTCGTGTTGAAGCTGTGCTCTCAGCAGCGAGCGGCCGCAAACCAGCAAATCTATCGCAAGGTCTCACCGGCCGACTGTGATAGCGACCCGCCTCGTATTGACCACCTACCGCTCCTCGGTGGAAACCGAGTATCGGCAGGGCCTGGCGACCATCGTGCAACTCGACGACTACCACGAAGCGTACGGTCCGCAGACTGGCCCAATCCGGGCGCATCCACGGCGGGTGGTTGCGCACAACTTCCATCAGCACTGGCCGAATGACGACTTTGGCCGGAAGGGAGAGTGCCGAGCGAGCAGGTGGTCTCTCGTGGGGATACAGCAGCAATTCCTCGACCTGCATCCTCTGGCACCTTCGCAAGCAATGGTTCCAGCAGCAAGCGCTCCAGGCAAGCGGCAGCCTCGCGACATTGCAGCGCCTCGTCCCCAGTCAGCAGGCAGTGGACGGCCCGCTCCTGCCGGTCTCTGCCCTGATCCTTCTGTGTACGGCTGCGATCTACGGCAGTTTCTGTCTGTTCGTCGCCGAGCACGTGCCCAGTCGCGAAATGACAAGCGCAGCCGAAGCCGGCGGCGCCTGTTCGCACAGCAATGCTGGCAATGAACCGATCTCCAGTACGGCGGCGACGATGACATGGCCGACCTCCGGCCCATTCAAGACAGTCGCCCTTGGGAAAATTTTGCAACTATTTCAGAACTATTTCACGACGTCCGGCATATTCAATGCGATCACTGGACAGGGGCGAGCCGCGTGCCCGCAGGGGATGGCGGTCGCTGCGCGAGGAGATTTCCATGCCTTCCAAGCCAAATCCTTTGATGTCTTCCAACAAGATTCCATGGAACACGCCCTCGGCCAGCGGGCGCGGGCCGTCCGGCACCCATCCATTGATGTCTGACGACATGATGGCGAAGAAAACGGACGGCTATCGCCTGGTCGTAGACATCGACGCGCAAGAGCTGCTGGTTCAGGAGACGGAGGAGGTTTGCACCCTCATCCGCAGGGAGATCGGTGGCCCGCCTGTCAAGGTGCTGCGGCCGCCCTCCGGCAAGAAGAGTTATATCCCCGGCGAAGATACATCCCGCGTCCTCAAGGGCGAGAAAAGGTTCGAGGATGCCGAGGTAAAGGTCGTGACGCAGTATGAAGGCGACTGGAGCAGGGCCAAGGACCTCGCCCGCTGCACGGTCGTGGTCGAGAAGGCGAGGGACGTAGAAACGGCATACAAGATCGTAAAGAAACACTTCGAAAATAAAGCGGGTGGTTTCCGACTTTTTGAAGCGAAGACCATCGACCCGGTCAAAGACGATTGCGGCTACTCGGGCTACACCGTTTTCGTCCAGTTGACCGGCACCGCGATCAAGGCCGAGATCCAGGTCAACTATATGGCCATGATGTATGCGAAATTCACCGAGAAAGAGTTTGAAGGGATGTTCGACCGTGCTCAGGTATGGGCAATGAAGAGGGAATATCCGCCACACGTCGTCGAGGGCGGGCTGGGGCACCACCTGTACGAGGTGGCTCGAAAGGACGGAGAAGATCCAGACAAACGGAAAGCCTACGCTGCCGCCTGCAAGCTGTACTACAATTACTTCCGGTCCGATCCGACGAACACGACCTTGGGAAAGGCCGCCCAGGCTGCCATTCTCAAGCTCGAGGGGAACAAGGTGGACCTCGCCTGGCTCGACAAGTCGTTCGCGGCCTTTGAGCGCAAGGCCGCTCCGACACTGCGGCGCGACGGCCTGGCATTGGGCAGCGGTCAGACGTTGGCCGAGCTGTTAGGCGAGGGACCTTTCGCGTAACCTCAAAGGCTCCCGCCATCACTCCGTTGCCGTAGACATTCTCAAGTCGTCTGTGGTGGCGGCCGAAGGGCATACTTCGCCTTCAACGCCGGGATTGTCTCCGCCGCGATCTTCTCGAAGGCTGGAATCTGATCCGCCCGCCGCGGATAGAAAACGCCGACCTCGGATATGCCGAGCTCGAGCAATCTCTCGACTCGCTCGGCGAAGATCTCGGGAGACTCGTAGTACGAGAATGGACCTCCGCCCGGACGCGGTTCGGCATCGGACATCAAGAACGAGCGCCGCAACGAGGTAGGGTCGCGGCCGATCGTTGCGCAATGTTCGTCGATCAGTCTGATGCGCTCGCGGGTCTCGGAAAGATGAGTCGCGAAGTTCTCCACAGTGCCGTAGCTGTTCCATACATCGGCGTAGCGGGCGGCATGCTTCATCATGACCGGTCCCATCGCGCCGATGATGATCGGGGGCCGCGGTTGCTGGACCGGTCGCGGACTCATCACCGCGTCGGCTACTTCGTAGAACCTGCCCTTGTAGCTGCTGACCTCGTTGGCGAGCAGGCGATCGATGACCGTCACGTACTCGCCGAAGCGCGCGACCCGCTCCTTAACCGGCCAATTCGGCAGGCCCATCATGCCGTAGGCCGGGTCGGTCGTGAGGCCGATGCCGAGACCGAGCTCGAACCGCCCGTTGGACATATGATCCAGGGTCAATGCCTGGCGCGCCAGAAGCGCAGGGTTGCGAAAGGGGATTTGCGCCACGAAGGCGGCCAACCTGATGCGCGTGGTTTCTCGGGCCAGCGCGCCGAGGAGGGTCGTTGCCTCGAACCATGGACCGGACGGATTGGTCCAATCGACGAAGTGATCGGCGACGCCAGCAACATCGAAGCCGAGAGCTTCGATGTGCTTGTATCGCCGGAGCAGCTCGTTCCAGGGAACGTTCGACAGGGACAGCACGAGAAACCGCAAAGGATGCATGCGACCTTTGTCTCTAGTCTCCGACACGTTTGGCTACGAACGTCCGGTTCGGCTGATGAAAGATGAGCTCGTCGGCGGCCGCATCGCCGCAAAATTCGACTGAATAGCCATCCAGCTCGGCGATGCTAAAGCGTCGACCTTGCACTGGGAAGAGACGATAGGCGGGCTGGTTGGACGTCTCCTGATGCAAATGAACGCCAAGTCGATAAGGTTCGTCGAATCAGTGACAGGCTAGGCGAACGCAACGCCGGAGCCGACTCGCCGGACCTTGCTCGGCTTTGGCGCGCCGCGACCGGGAGCCAGGCGCCGACGTCATCGGCCGCCGAGCGGCGCGCTGCTGATTGTCGGCGGCGGCAGCTGATCGCCGGCACCTCGGCCGGCGCCACCATCCAGGGTTCCTACCTCGTGCGCGGCTCGCCCAAGGGCGCCGGCACCATGATGGCGCCGGGGCACGAGCGCGGCTTCGGTTACCTGCAGAACGCCGCCATTCGACCAGCACTGCTGGCGCGTGGTCGTGCCAACGACATGGCGCAGGTGATCGCGGCCCATCTAGGCTTTCTCGAGCTGCGCGCCGCCTTCGCACCTTCGGAACTCGCGAAGCTGCTCGCTGCAGGGTTCATTTTGGGCGCAGCCGAACCGCTCGCGTACGCGTTCTTCATCGAGCGCTTCGGAAGCGAATGGTGCGCTTTATGGCGAATATGACGCGGTAGACATCCGTTCGAAGCGGGCAGCAAACCAAGGAGCTTGTCTCGATGCCGCAAAGCACGAACCGGCTGAAGGTCGCGGGGGCTTTTGCGGCGATTTACGTGCTGTGGGGCGGAACATATCTTGCGATTGCCATAGGGTTGCAGTCGCTTCCCGCCTTTCTGCTGATTGCCTCGCGTTCGCTGATTGGCGGCTGTGTGCTGCTCATCATTGCATATGCACGAACCTCGGCGCTGTGCTCGCTGCGCGACTGGGGACATGCGGCAATCGGCGGCGTGTTCCTGTTTGTCGGCTGCCACGGCGCTCTCGCCTATGCGCAGCGCGAGATTCCCTCCGGACTTTCGGCTGTGATTCTCGCGACAATCCCATTTTGGATCGTCCTGATAAACTTGGCTGTTGCCCGGGCCGAGCCGTTCAGCAAGCTGCTCGGTCTGGCGCCGGGGTTTGCCGGCGTGGCACTGATCGCTTGGCATGAGACTTCGCGAAACGATCACCCGCTTTCGCTGGCGATGATCTTCCTGCTCCTCGGGTCGGCTCTTTCCTGGGCCATAGGTACCGTCTATTCGCAGCGCCGCTCCGCTCACATCCCAAGCGATCACCTCGCTGCCATGCAGCTGCTCTGCGGCGGCCTCGGGCTGCTGATCCTCAGTGGGTCTGTCGGCGAGTTGGCCACCTTCTCGATCGAGAAGGTTACGGCCGCATCGGTCGCCGGTATGCTCTATCTCGCCCTGTTGGGCAGTGTCGTGGGGAATACTGCCTATCTGTGGCTGCTCGACCGGATGTCGGCACCGCTCGTCGCGACTTACACGTTCGTCAATCCCGTCATCGCACTCGTTCTCGGCTGGTGGGTGCTCCGCGAGCCGATCAGCTGGCTCAGCTTCGGCGGATCAGCGCTCATCGTCGGCTCTATCATATCCCTACTGTTATTGCCGTCTCGCCGTCCGTTGCGCGCTGCCCAGGACGTCTCGGTTTGAGATAGCGAAGCGGGATCCCCTCCGCCGGCGTCGGCGGCGGAGGGCGCCTTACCGCTTAGTCGGCGCCGAACAGGGCGCGCGTCGCGCGCACTTTGCCGTTCTCGATGTCGTTCACATTGACGCCCGGGTTGCCGACGAGCGGCACGTCGCTCTTGCGCCAGGCCTGGGCGATCATGTCTCGCAGCGCCGTCGCGCCTGTCGCCAGTCGCGTCGTCGCAAAAGCGATGCCACGGGCATGGCCGTTGGTGAAGGCTCCATCCTTTTCGAGTCGATAGAGCCACACCACTTCGGCGAACGAATCGAACAGCAAGTCCGTGGTGTGAATCTCGATCGGCGCGCTGCAGCACCGGTAGGGCTTCACCGCCGCCGCGATGGCCGCTCGCGAGAGGTTGCGTCGGACGAACTCCCCTTCGAAGTAGGCCCGGAGGTTCTTGCTGTCGGTGTAGCCGTTGGGGTTGGGGAAATCGCCCCAGCCATTGAAGTGCACCGTGGCGTTCAGCGGATCCGACGCAGCGCCGACATACCGGCTCCAGATGCCGACGTCGCCGATCGTGCGAGTCTCGCGCCGGCGGCGTTCGGCCTCGAACCACGCCCGCTCCTCCGGCGTCTCAGCGGTCTCGATCGCCTTGGTGAGCGCCCGCCAATAGGCGAAGTCCTCCCGCAGCCGGTTCCAGCCATCCATGATCGGATAGGGCAGGTAGCCGGCCTGCACTTGCGAGACGCCCTTGGCCTTCAATTCCGCGTCATAGGCCTGCCGGGTCTGCAGCGGCCGGGCGAGCGGGACGACGCCCATGACCTGGGCGTTGTCAGCCAGGTCGACATGGTATCCCGGGTTGCGCTGGGCGCCGTCGACCTCGCCCTTGGCTTCGGCGGGCTCGCGGGCCAGCTTGGCGATCGCGCCCTCGGCCTCGGGCGCGTGGACGAACGCCGGCACCGTGTCCGGCAGCATCTCGATCGCGATTCCGCTGATCCATCCGTAAGCCGCCGCATCCCACGCCCAGCACCCGTTCACCGCACTGCCGGCCCCAAGCGCCAGCCCGGCCAGCGCAGCCCCCAACACGATCGCTCGTACCATCCGCCCACCATACGACTGCTCGGGTGCATGACGCCATCGCCGGCGCAGCCTCGAGCGATGCCCGACGGCGATGCCCGACGGCGATGCCCTACGGCGATGCCCGACCCATTACGTGCCCGGTAATCGCTTCGGCTTCGCTTCTGTCCGACCTTGCCGGCAAACGCTTGGAGCCCGATATGCACGCCCTGGACGCGGCGACGCGCCTGACGCGACACTCGGACGATCGCCTTCGCGGCAAGACCTGCCCCGCCTACTGGAACTTCGGCGGACCGTTCGGCGGGGTGACGGCCGCCATCCTGATGCGCGCCGTGCTCGAGAGTCCGAGCCGCCAGGGTGACCCGGTTGCGATCACGGTCAACTTCACCGCGCGCATCGCCGAAGGCGAGTTCGATGTCGCCCCGCGCCTGGTGCGCGCCGGACGCTCGACGCAGCATTGGTATGTCGAGCTCGTGCAAGGCGACGTCGTGGCGGCCAACGCCTCGATCGTCCTGGCCGTTCGATCGGACACCTGGGCACATCAGGCCGCGCGCTGCCCCGCGGTGCCGCCGGCGCAGGCCCTCGCGCCGCTGCCGACGATGAATCGCAATGCCTTCGTCCAGCAGTTCGACTTCCGCTTCGTCGACGGACCACCGCAGTTCAAGGCGGCATTCGACGGGCAGCCGAGCACGGCGCGGACCGAGGTCTGGCTGAACAACGCGGTGCCTCGGCCGTGGGACTTCGCCGGCCTCGCGGTGGCGTGCGACCTCTTCTTCGGCCGCATCTACTTCGTGCAGGGAACCGTGTTCCCGATCGCCACGGTGTCGCTCACCGCCTACTTCCACGTCGCATCGGACGGTGTCGCCGCGCTCGGCGACGGCTCGTTGCTGGGCGTCGCCGACGCCCATATTTTCGAGGCCGGGTTCTTCGACCAGACGGCGCAGCTCTGGTCGGCGGACGGCAGGCTGGTGGCTACGACGACCCAGATCGTCAACTACCGGGCCTGAGGCCGCTCATCCGCGTCGCCACAGACCGCCTGCGGCGGCCGTCGCGGTTCCGGCCTTGTGCAACGTGCGGCCACCCAATTCTTCCTCGAAGAAGCGCTTCAAGCCGTCGCGCGAGCGCGATATCACTGTCGCACCGTCGGGAAAGAAGATGTCGACCGTGTCGTCGAACGAATCGTCATAGTGGTCCTGCTCGCCGTGCAGCACCATGGGCACGCCCATGCGGGCGTTGACGTAGTTCTGCACATCCATCAGCTGCTTGCCGCGCGAGTGTTTCTGGCCGAGCAGCCGCTCCTCGACGAAGACATTGGCGGCGCGATCGTCGGCGGGCACGATCGAGAACAGGTCGTAGTCGCCGTGCACGAAGACGCGCATCGAGGGAATGCGGTAGTTGTTGCGCCACGCGACGACGGCGCCGTAGCGCGGCTGAGACGGATCGTCCTGCACGCCATAGCGCTGGGCGTCGGTAACCGGCACGACGCCGGGCGGCGCGAGATGGGAGCGGAAGTGCTCCTGCCACTCCTTGAGCGCCTTGGCGTATTTGCCCGGCTTGTAGGCGGCCGGTCCAACGATGTTGGGATCGACCACAAGGCCGGCAATTTCCTGCAGCCGGCCGTTCAGCAGGACGTCTTCGTCGGCGGTTTTGGCCTTGCAGTCGATATGCTTGGGGATGAAGCCGGGCCTGCCGATGTATTGCAACGCCGCCGGGTTGGTCCGCCGGACCATGATGAAGACCTTGTAGACCACTGCCGTCTCGGCGAACGCCGCGATGTCCTGATGGCGCATGTGGCGCAGCGTCTCGGGATCCTCGCACTTTATCGTCTTCACGGCGGCCATGATGCCCACCCGGGTTCGTTCTCATCGCAGGATGGCGCGTTCGCGCGCGTGACCACAAGGAGACAAGGAGAATGACAGCGGTCGCCAGGATCGGCTGTGACGGTTGCCACAGAATGCCGAGTGCGGGCGGATGCCCAGCGGGCGGAGCGCGCCCGCGATTCGGCGCAGCGGCAGCTCACGCCAGGCTGAGCTGGATCACGTTCCATGAGGCCGGCGCGAGGCTCGCTTCCAGCCGGTCGCCCGCGACCTTCACGGCCGGCAGGGACGCGGGCCGCACCCGGTCGGGCTGGTGCTTGGTGTTGGCTGCCGAGAGGTCGGGGTCGCAAAGCTGCTGGGCCTGCTTCAGCGCCAGCTTGTCGAAGCCGCCCAGGCGCACAGCGAGCGGAAAGGTCTCGTTCAGGCTGCGGTTCAGCGCGAACAGGGTCAGAAGCCCTTCCTGCTCGTCGTGCACGGCGGCGAGCTTGAGATAAGGCACCGCGGGCAGCGCGAAGTACTCGTCGATCGGCCCGTTGGGATCGTTGTAGCGCGCCGCGTAGGTCGGGCTGTCGACCTGGGTGCGGAGCACGCGGCCGCGGCCCAGGCGGCTGAAATGCAGGAACGGCCAGAAGATCGTCTGGCGCCAGGCCGGGCCGCCGGTCTCGGTCATGATCGGCGCGATCACGTTGACGAGCTGGGCAAGGCAGGCCACGGTCACGCGGTCGGCGTGATTCAACAGCGAGATGCACATGCCGCCGAAGGCGAGCGCATCCTCGACAGTGTAGACCTCCTCGAGGATCGGCGGCGCCGCCGGCCAGCCTTGCTTGATCCGTGAGCGGCGGTCGCGGCGGGTGCGGTACCACACGTTCCATTCGTCGAAGCTCAGCATGATGCGCTTGGCCGAGCGGCGGCGCGCGGCAACTGAATCGGCGATGGCCACCACCTCCTCGATGAAGCTGTCCATCAAATCGCAGCTCGCGAGGAAGGCCGGCGTGTCGGCGTCGTAGTTGTTGAGATAGGTGTGCAGCGAGATGTACTCGACGTGGTCGAAGGTGTGCTCGAGCACGGTCTCTTCCCACTGGCCGAAGGTGCGCATGCGCCGGCCGGACGAGCCGCAGGCAGCCAGCTCGAGGCCGCGATCGACCCATTTCATGACCTTGGCGGCCTCGCACGCGACGCGGCCGTAGGCCTCGGCGGTCTTGGCCTCGATCTGCCAGGGGCCGTCCATCTCGTTGCCCAGGCACCAGAATTTCACGCCGTGCGGCTGCTCCCAGCCGTGCGCGCGTCGCAGGTCGGACAGCGCCGTGCCGCCGGAATGATTGCAGTACTCGACGAAATTGCGGGCGGCGTCAGCGCCGCGCGTGCCGAGATTGACCGCCAGCATGGGCTCGATGCCGGCCAGCCGACACCAGTCGATGAACTCGTTGGTGCCGAACTGGTTGGTCTCGGTCGACATCCAGGCGAGGTCGAGGCGGCGCGGGCGCTGGGCTGCCGGCCCGACTCCATCCTCCCAGTTGTAGCCCGAGACGAAGTTGCCGCCGGGATAGCGCATGATGGTGGGGCCAAGCTCGCGCACCAGCCCCAGCACGTCCTGGCGGAAGCCCTTGGCATCGGCGGTGGGATGGCCGGGCTCGAAGATGCCGCCGTAGATGCAGCGTCCGAGATGTTCCAGGAAGGCGCCGAATAGCCGGGGATGCGTCGTGCCGATGGCAAAATCGCGATGCAGGCGGACCTCGACGTTACGCATGGCTTGACGCTCCTTGGGGAATGATCGGATCGGCCCTGAGCCGCCCGCCCGGTTCGCTGGGCACGTCAGGGGGTAGCACGGAGGCTTTTAGAAGCTGCGAGTAGGGATGCTGCGGCCGGTCGAGCACGGCACGTGCCTCGCCCGTCTCGACCGCCTCGCCGCGCCGCATGATCAGCAGGCGGTCGCTGATGTAGTAGGCGGTGGCGAGATCGTGCGTGATGTAGATGATCGACACGCCGAGCCGATCGCGCAGATCGCGCAGCAGGTTGACGATGGCCGCCCGCAGCGAGGCGTCGATCATCGACACCGGCTCGTCGGCGACCAGCAGGGCGGGCCGCGAGATCAAGGCGCGGGCGATCGCCACGCGCTGCAGCTGGCCACCGGACAGCTCGTGCGGAAAGCGGCCACGCACCTCGGCAAGCGACAGGCCGACGCTTTTCAACGCGACGTCGGCGGCATCGGCGATCGCTGCCGTTTCGCCGAGGCCTGCCATGCGCCGCGCCGTCGCGAACAGGTAGCGGTCGACGCGCTTCATCGGGTTGAAGGCCTCGAAAGGATTCTGGAAGACCGGCTGGACCTCTTTCATGAAGTCCAGGCGGGCGCGGCGGCCACGGATGTGGGAGACGTCGCGGCCCTTGAAGCGGATGGCGCCGGCGGTCGGTGCCACCATGCCCAGGATCATGCGCGCGAGCGTCGTCTTGCCGCTGCCCGATTCGCCCACGACGGTGAAGATCTCCGCGCGGTCGGCGTCGAGGCCGAAGCTCACCCGGTCGACGGCCGCGAACTGACGACGAGATAGAAGGCTGCCTCGGGAATAGATCCGCGATACGCCGTCGACCTCGAGCAGCGCTGTGCTCATGAGATGCTCTCGGCGACGCTCTCGGTTGCGGGATGGAAACAGGCGACGCGATGGCCCGACGCGTCGGTTTCGAGGGCGGGAACGTCGCGGCGGCAGAGGTCCGAGGCACGCGGGCAGCGTGGATGGAAGCGGCAGCCCGGCGGTGGATCGGCGAGGTTGGGCGGCGCGCCAGGCAAGCCCTGCTTGGGCGCCGCATCGCCGAGATGCGGCAGGCTCCCGATCAGGTGCGTGGTGTAGGGGTGGCGCGGCGCGCGGAAGACGTCGGCGGTGCGGCCTTCCTCGACGATTCGGCCGGCATACATGATGCCCAGCCGATCGCTCAGATTGGCGTGCACCGCCATGTCGTGGGTGACGAACAGGATCGACGAGCCCAGCGCCCGCTGCACCTCGTGGATCATGCCGAGCACGCCCTTCTGCACCACGACATCGAGCGCCGTCGTCGGCTCGTCGGCAATGATGAACTGCGGCCGGCAGACCGTGGCGAGGGCAATCGTGACGCGCTGGCGCATCCCGCCGGACAGCTGGTGCGGATAGGCCTCGAGCACCTGCGGCTCGAGATGCAGGCGCTGGAGGTGCTGGCGGACAACGTCGAGGAACTCGGGCAACGGCCGGCCGATGTGGCGGAAGGCGAAGTCGACGAACGTCTGCCGCACGCGGCGCACCGGGTTCAGCACGTTCATCGAGCCTTGCATGATATAGGAGAGATGCTTCCAGCGAATCGCCGCCAGCTCGCGCGGCCTGAGCGCATGGATGTCGAACCGCTGGCCGGCGAAGTCGAACAGCACCGAGCCCGCCAGCACCTGCAGGGGCGGCTGGATGGCGTTGGCGATGGTCTTGATCAGCGTGGTCTTGCCGCTGCTCGATTCGCCCGCCAGGCCGTATATCTCGCCGGGCTGGATGGCGAGGCTGACATCGTCGACGGCGCGCACCTCGCGCTGCACGCCGAAGGCGCTCGTCCGGTAGTAGGCGCGCAGGTCCGACACCGCCAGGACGGGGCTGGTCATGGCGCGCGGCGGCCGAGCCGGCTGCGCGGGTCGATGTACTCGTTCATCGACACCGCCAGCAGGAAGAGGCCGATGAAGGTCATGACCACCAGCAGCACGGGAAAGAAGATCCACCACCAGATGCCCGAGACCAGCGCGGTGTGCTGGTTGGCCCAGTAGAGCAAGACGCCGATGGTCGGCGTGTTGATGTCGGTGAAGCCCAGCACCGAGAGCGTGACCTCGAGCCCGATAGACCAGTTGATGTTGTTCATGGTGGTCGAGAACACGATGGGCAGCACGTAGGGCAGGTGCTCCTCGACCAGGATCTGGCGCATGCTCATGCCGGAGAAGATGCCGGTCTCGGTGAACTCGCGATGGCGCAGGCTCATCGCCACCGAGCGGATCAGCCGCGCGTCGTAGGCCCAGCCGAGGCAAGCCATCATCAGCGCCAGCAGGCCCCACGACATGCGGTCGCGCATCACGAAGTAGAACAGCACCAGGATCGGGAACAACGGAATGACGATGAAGGTGTCGTTGAGCGACATCAGAGCGCGGTCCAAAAGCCCGCCGCTGTAGCCCGCGACCAGGCCGATCGCCAGCGCCAGCAGCCGGCTCAGCACGGCGACGGCGAGGCCGAAGGCGAGGGTGTTGCGGATGGCGAAGGAGAGCAGCCAGAACAGGTCCTGGCCGCGCGACGTGGTGCCCATGAGATAGGTCCAATCGGGCGGCACGTCGGGCGGGGCGACATAGGTGTCGTTGGGCGCGTAGGGCGAGAAGAACGACAGGCAGGCGTACGCCGCCACGATCAGCAGCAACGCCGCGCCCGACGCGAACTGGCGGTTGAAGCGCAACAGGTCGAGCAGCGTGCGGCCCATTTTCGTCAACGGGCCCTGACGCGGGGATCGATCAGGGGGTAGCAGAGATCGATCAGCAGCACGGCAAGCGAGACGGCGACGATCGACACCGTGGTGATGCCCAGCACCAGGCTGTAGTCGCCGGCATAGACGGCCGAGACGAGCAGGGTGCCGACGCCGGGATAGCCGAACACCTGCTCGGTGATGATGGCGCCGTTGAAGATGGCGCCGAGCGACATGGCGAGCCCGGTGACCTGCGGCACGAGCGCGTTACGCATGACGTAGGAGGCGAGAATGCGGCTGCGCTTCACGCCGCCCAGCTCGGCGTAGGCGACATAGTCCTCGGTGACGATGTTGGAGACCAGCGAGCGCATGCCCATGAACCAGCCGCCCAGCCCGACCAGCGCCAGCGACAGGACGGGCAGGATGGAATGCAGCGCGACGCTGCCGATGAAGCCCCAGCTGAGCGCGCGGGTCATGTTCATGCCATAGCCGCCGCTCAGCGGCAGGATCGGCCACAGGTAGCCGAACACGATCAAAAGCACGAAGGCCACGACGTAGTAGGGAATGGGATGGAAGGCCATCGCCAGGATGCCGGCAAAGCGTAGCGCACGGCTTTGCCGGTAGTAGCCGGCCAGGCCGCCCAAAAGGTTGCCCAGCACCCAGGTGAGCAGGGTCGAGGAGAGCAGCAGGCCGGCGGTCCACGGCAGTGCGCGGCCGACCAGCACCGACACCGGCGTCGGGAAGGCGGACAGGGAGGGGCCGAAGTCGCCCAGGAGGATGCGCCGCCAGAACGCGAAGTATTGGTCGGCGAGTCCGCCTTGCAGGCCATACAGCTCCTTGAGCGACTGGCGCATCAGGGCAATCGCCTCGGGGCTCGTGCTGCCGTACTGCGTCGCCGCGGCGATCGACTGCTCGACCGGGTCGATCGGCGTCGAATGCGTGACGATGAAGGCGATGTTGATGCCGATGAAGACGACGAGGACGAACTGGCCGAGCCGGGTGAGGATATAGGTGGGATAGGTTTTCATCGCCGCAAGCGCGCGACTTCTTCTCCTCCCTGCGCGAACGCGCGGGGAGGTGTCCGCGCAGCGGACGGAGGGGTCATGACTGCTCGACGAAGTACATGACCCCTCCGGTCCTTCGGACCACCTCCCCACGCTTGCGCGTAGGGAGGAGAATGAGAAGGGCGCGCTTCCAGCAATGAGGTCATCACCGCGGCTTCAACCTCACCATCATGTACTTGGTGTTGGCCCAGTTGGGCACCGGGTCGGTGTAGGGCGCGGTCTCGGCGTTGGGGTAGCCGGTCCAGTAGGTGTCGTCCATGACGGTGAACACGTTGTAGGACATCAGCGGGATGGTCGGCATCTCGCGCACCACCAGCTTCACGTACTCGCGGCCGAGCTCGAGGCCCTTGGGATCGTCGAACGCTGTCTGGCGAATCTGCTCGATCAGCTTGTCGAGCTCGGGATTGCTCCAACGCTGCCAGTTGCGCGGCGGTTGCGGCTTGCCCGGCGCGGCGACGAACTGCGAATGCCAGCTGTCGAGGAAGAACGAGAGGTCGGGGTGGCCGCCCCAGGTCTCGACGCTCCAGGTGATCATCGCCTCGAAGTCGCCGGCGGCGCGACGATCGAACATGCTGCCCTGCGCCACCGTCGTCGTGGCATCGATGCCGAACTGGCGCCATTGCTGGGCAATCATGCTGCCGGCGCGAGTCATCACCGGCCGGCCCTCGCCCTCGACGGTGAGCTTGATGGCGAACGGCTTGCCGTCCGGCAGGAACCACTTGTCGCCCTTCTTACTGAAGCCGGCGCGCTCCAGCAGCTCGGTGGCGGCCTGCGGATTGGGCTTCCACCAGCCGCGGCCGAAAGACTTGGCGATCGTCGCGGGATCGCTTGGGATCTGGTCCTTCAGCGAAGGCCGCAGCATGTCGGCGATCTGCTTGCCGATGGTCGGATCGTACGGCCTGATTTTCTGCTTGCCGGTGTCGAGCTCGAAGCTTTGCAGCCAGCTCTCGAGCGGCGAGTGGTAATTCTCGGGTCCGGCGCCGGTCGGCGGCACGCCGATCGCCGAAATGGTCGCGGCACCGCGATAGGAGGCCATCGACACCGCCTTGATGTCGATCAAGAGCGCCAGCGCCCAGCGCACGTCGCGGTTCTTGAAGACGTCGAGCTCGTCGTTGAACACCACTGCCGGCAGGGTCGGGTCGGGATGGGCGTAGGGGAAGCCCTTGAACCAGCCGTGCGAGCTCTGCGACTGCTTGGCGATGGTGAACATGCCCTCGGGCGAGGTGTCGTGGATGATGTCGAGCTCGTGGTTGAGCTGGGCGATCACCCGCTTGTCGGGCGGGCCGGGATCGATATAGGCGACGTATTTGGGTCCCGGCTCGCCGAACCGCGCGACCGAGGTGCGCTGCCAGTCCGGCCGCTTCTGCCAGATGAACCATTTGCCATTGGGATCGTAGGAATTCAGCGTATAGGGCCCGAGCGTCACCGGCGGGTCGAAGGCGAACTTCAAGGGATCGCCAGCCTTCTCGAAGACGTGCTTGGGCATCATCCACATCGCGTTCCAGCGCACGGTGAACAGCGCATGGAAGCGCGAGTTGGGCTTCTTCAGCTTGAAGACCACGGTCTGCGGATCGGGCGACAAGACTTGGGCGACGTTGACCTGCACCGGCGCGCTCCAGCGCAGGCCGTTGGCCTTCATGTGAGTCTCGATGGTGTAGACGACGTCGTCGGCGGTGAACTCCACGCCGTCGCTCCAGAAGATGCCCTTGCGCAGCTTCACCGTCATCTCGGTGAAGTCGGCGTTGTAGATCGGCTTCTCGGCGGCGAGCGAGTTGTCCCACACCCCGTCGAGGCCCTTCTGCGGGTCGATGTACCAGAAGGTGTCCATGCCCAGCTGGTGCAGGCCGGTCGACTGGCCGCCGGCATTGATCGCCCAGATGTTGAACCAGCCGGCGTTCTTGATGGTGCCTTCCGGGTTCTCGACGATCAGCGTTTCCTTGCGCGGCAGGTTGGAGATCGGGCCCTGCGCCCGCGCCTCGACGACGAGGCAGATCGCCAGCAGCGACAACGCCATGGCCCGCCAGGTGCGCATCGTATCCTCCCGTGCTGCGGTTTCTTCCGGTGCAGCGTTGGCGGCGACGCTAGACCGCGGTGTGAGAGTCCGTCAATCGATGGTGCGGACGACGCAGCTGTCATCCCGAGCGAAGCGAGGGATCTTTCCTGCGGCCTTAAGGATCCCTCGCTGCGCTCGGGATGACAGAAGGGTGGGACTAAGCCTTCACCGGGCAGGCCAGCAGCGGGGCCCAGCGTTCGGGCTTGAGCTCGGGGTACTCGATCCACGGGCCGGTCTCGGCGAAGCCGTTGTCGAGGGTGCCGACGTCGCTCACCCAGTAGCCGAACGAACGGCGGTTGGCGTCGAACGTCCACATGCCGACCACGACCTCCTGTGCGACGTTGCCGCTGAGGCCGGGGCAGTAGAGCAGCAGGCGCCGGTCCTTGGGCGCGGTGCTCATCGGCTGCCAGTCGGTGACCGCGACGCAGCGCAGCTTCTCGATCTCGTCGGCGGCGCGCCAGCGCGCATCCTGTTTCAACACGCCGAGCTCCTCTGCCGTGGGGCCTTCGGGCCGCGCGGCGAAGTCATGAGTCTTCAGGCACTCGGCGCGCAATTCCTCGACCAGGTCGGTCATGCCACGTTCCGTCTTTTTCCGGAGCTGCTCGAGCAATGTGTCGCTAAGCGGCAAGCCGCGATCGAACGATGCCCACGCGGCGGGCGAGCTCCGCCTCCCCGATCAGGCCGCGACTGAGCATGGTATGGACCAATGCCAGCAACTGGCGTTCCGGATTGGGGACGTCGCCGTACATTGCCTCGGCCAGCGCGTCTTCGGCAAGGCGCCGGTCGAGCGAGGGAAGAGCCCCGCCGGCATCGAGACATTCACAGGTAGCGTCGAGGCACGTCTTCCACGGCGGCTCCGGATCCGCGACGCCGCAGGGCGGGGCAATGTCCGCCCATGCTCTTCCTTCGCGCCGCATGGCATCGAGCAACGCAACGCGGCGAAAGTCTTGCCGCTGCGCCTCGGTCGCCTTTGGGTCGGCCTCGCTTGGGTTGCCGGCTGAGCTCATCGGCCGGCCTCCTCGTGAGGGACCGGCCGAAGAGCCGCGTGGACCGGCCGAACGTCATCGGCCTTTCTGTCGGCGCGCGGCAAGGCAACGCCGATCATGCAGTCGCGGGTCACGATTTCGGCAAGCTGCTGCTCCGTCCAGCCCTCGGTGCCGGCGGGTCGCAGGGGAAGGACCATGAACCGGCACTTCTGGTTGGAGTCCTCGACCCGGATCTCGATCTCGGGAGGAAGGATCAGTCCGAACTCCGCAAGCACCTGGCGCGGCCAACGAACGATCCGGCGGCGATAGTTGGGCGATCGATACCAATAGGGCGAGTGGCCGAGCATCGGCCGCGGGTAGCACGAGCAGAGCGTGCAGACGATGACATGATGGAGCGTCGGCGTGTCTTCGAGGACGCGGAATTCCGTGTAGTCGCTCGGTGTGCCGAAGCCGGTCGGCTGGCTCCAGTCGATGCCGACCTCCAGGCTGGCTTTGGTGGCGTCGGCCAGGACGCGGGCCTTGAACGCAGGATCGGTCCACGCCTTCGCGACGAGGCGGGAGCCCGAAGCTGGTCCGATCGACTCCGCCCATTCGGTGAATTTTCGATGCTCGTCTACAGTGAACAATCCCTTTTCGATTGCGAGCTCGCGGACGGCGATCTCCAGAATCTCGAAATCGGTCACTTCGGCGACCATGGGAGCGGCCGGATGGCCGCCGTCATGGTCGTGCTCATGGTCATGGTCGTGCGCCATGTGGATGTTCCTCCTGTCTCTGCGGATGTCGGGTCAGGCGGTGACCGGCTCGAGCCAGCTGTCGGGCAATTCGGTCTGCAACGTATCCTTGTCGAAAGGATATTCCGCCCAGAGATCCTTCTGGCGAAAACGGATGATGTAGTACTGCTCGTACGGAGCGTCGTCGCGGCTCCACGCCTCGTCTTCCGGCTTGAGGTCTGTGTAGGTGCAGACGGCAACCGTCCCGATCACGCCGCGTACGTACATCTGAGTGCGGGAGTAGTAGAGGTTCGGCAATTCCTTGACGCGAACCCGGTCACCCGGCTCGAAGCGCGCGGGCAGGCTTTTTCTTTCAGCCGGCGGCATGGCGAGCCTTTACTTCGGCGATCTTCTCGAGCAGCTCCATGAGGGAGATGTGCTTCTTGTCGACGAGCATGCGCGCTGCGGCCCAAATCCAGCGCCCGTAATACGGGAAGCCGTAGTAGAGCGAAGCACCGAGATCGTTGTTTCCGATGCGGCGGCGTTCCTCGGAGTTCCACACGCCCTTCCAGCCGAGCACCTCGCACGTGACGTAGGTGTTCAGCTCCCACAGCTCCTCCTCTTTCTCCTCGAAAACGCTCGGCCCGCTCGCCTGCCCACCGACATCGTGCGGCGGCTGCAGGTAGGCCTTGTAGGCGTCCGGTGATATCTCGTAAGGCCAATCTTGTTGCTGGTGCGTCATCGGCGCCAATTGCGCGCCGACGTCATACAGCCGCTTCAAGTCACTGCGTGACGGCATGGCTTTGCTCCTTTCTCGCGAAACGGTCGAGAGGGGATGGATGATGGTCGGGCCGTCGGTATTGTGAGCTGCTCGCAGCGCTTCGGCCGCCGAGCCTCCCCGTCCTGGGCGGAGGCCGACCAGCACGGAATCCACGCCGCGACTATGAGAGTTGCCGCATCGAGCTGCCCCCTGCTGCGTGTCGTCGTGCCAGCATGCCATTGCCCGGATCAAAACCCAATAAACAAATGAATGCGGCACGGGCGGTCGATGGGATCGGTCTTTCCTCCCCTTCGCGGAGTCCGCGAAGGGGAGGTGAAGAGCTAAGCCGCCTGGGCTACCGCCGACTCGCTCGTGGGATCGCCGGCGATGCGGCTGTGCCACATGACGCGCGGCTGGGTCATGTCCCAGGGCGTAGCCTGGTGCATCAGGCAGCGGTTGTCCCACACCACGGCATCACCCGGCTTCCAGTCGTGGTGGTAGATGCGCGGCGGCTGGCAGGCGAAGTCGATCAGCTGCTGCAGCAGCCGCTCCGACTCCGTCCTGTCGAGGCCCGGGATGTTGTGCGCGTGGCGGCCGACCAGCAGCGACTTGCGGCCGGTCTCAGGATGCGTCTTGACCAGCGGGCGCAGCGGCACGGGCCCATTGTGGAAGCCGTAGCCCGAGTACTCGCCGTCGGCCTGGCTCGCCTGGTGGCCGAGCTTGGACTGGCTGTAGTGCAGCGAATGGTAGGCCGAGAGCCCCTCGATGCGCTGCTTGGTCGTCGCGTCGAGGGCATCGTAGGCGGCGCGCATGTCGGCGAAGCCGGTCTTGCCGCCGATCGTCGGCACGACCTCGGCGCTGAACACCGCGCCCTTGGCCTGCACCGGCATGTAGGTGCTGTCGTGGTGCCAGCCCATGTTGCCCTTCAGCACCTTCATCATGTCGTCGTTGTCGGCCTCGCGGCGCAGCGTGCCGTCGGACTTGACGTTGCTCAGCGCCGCCATCTCGAACTCGAGCGGCCCGAAGCGCTTGGCGAAGGCGATCTGCTGGGGATGGTTGAGCTGCTGGTCGGGAAAAATCAGCAAGGCGTATTCGAGCCAGGCGTCGTACAGCGCGCGGAACGCGGCCTCGTCGAGCTCGGCCACCTTGATGCCGCGAACGACCGCACCGAAGGTGGCGTCGACGGGCTCGATATCGAACGGGCGGGCCATGGGAGCATCCTCCTTTTCCTGTCGATCATAATGGAAACGGCCGGGCGATGCCCGGCCGTTTCTGCAGTCCCCCCGATTGGCCGCGTCTGGTTATTGGATGACGATCTCGACGCGGCGATTCTGCGGCTCGCGCACGCCGTCGCCGGTGGGCACCAGCAGTCCCTTCTCGCCCATGCCGATGACGGTGATGGCCTGGGCCGGCACGCCGTCGCGCACCAGGGCGTCCTTGACCGCGTTGGCGCGACGCAGCGACAGCGCCATGTTGTACGATTCCGGCCCGGACGTGTCGGTATGGCCGGTGGCCGTGATGCGGGCGTTACCCTTCTGCCTGAAGGCGTCGGCCGCCTGCTGGATGGTGGCCAGCGCCTGCTGCGACAGGTTCGATTTGTCCCAGTCGAAGAACACCATGAACGAGGGCGGCGCCACGGCTGGCGGCGGCGGCGGAGGCGGTGCTGCCTCGGGCGCGCCGAACTTGTAGCTGACGCTCAAGAGCGCCAGGATGTTGTTGTTGACGTAGTTGCCCGGATTGGTCGTGCCGTAGTAGCGGCCCTCCAACCCGACCCGCAGCGACGGCATCGCGTTCCAGCCGACGCCGATGATGCCCTGGTAGGCGAACTGGGTGGCGCAGAGGTTGCACCCCTGGATGCTGTCGTCGAGCCAGGCGACGCCGATACCGCCGCCGACGTAGGGCGTCACGACCGCGGCTGGGAAGAAATCGTACAGCGCGTTGGCCATCAGCGAGACCTGCTGGATCTGGCCGTTGATCGTGGCGTAGCCGTTGGGGAAGGCGCGCACGCCGGTACCGTTGTTGGAATGGTACAGGCCTTCGATCTCGAGCCGCGGTCCGACGAAGTCGTAGCCGACCTTGCCGCCGACCGCCCAGCCGGTGTTCATGATGTAGCTGTTGTTGTTCAACAGCCAGTTCAGTCCACCTTCAGCGCCGATGTAGACGCCCGGGTAAGGCGCCCAGCTGGTGTTGTCGAACAGCTGCGCCTGCGCTGCCGCAGGCATCGTGAGCACAGCGGCAGCGACAATGAGCGATTTGGTACGCATGCAGGAGGGTTCCCTTGGTTGGACGGGCAAGCACCCGTGCAACGAACCCTTACGAAGCGCAGTTGCTCCTCATGGCGGTTCCCTGTTCAAATTCCTGCCATAGTTGCAACCTTGCAACAGGAGCTTCACGCGCAGGTTCACTGCATGAACCAGCCGTGGCTCACGACCATCGACTGGCCGGTGAGCGCCGTGCTGCCGGCGCCGGCGAAGTAGAGCACGGCGTCTGCGACTTCATCTGTCGTGGTGAACTGACCGTCGACGGTGTCCTTCAGCATGACGTGGTGGACCACGTCGTCCTCGCTGATGCCGAGCTCCTTCGCCTGCTCGGGAATCTGCTTGTCGACCAGCGGCGTGCGCACGAAGCCCGGGCAGACGACGTTCGCCGATACGTTGTAATCCGCACCTTCTTTCGCCAGGACCTTGGCGAGACCGATCAAGCCATGCTTGGCCGTGACGTAGGGCGCCTTGAGCTTGGAGGCTTCCTTGGAATGCACCGAGCCCATGTAGACCACGCGACCGTACTTGGCGGCGTACATGTGCTTTAGGCACGCCTTGGTCGTGAGGAAGGCGCCGTCGAGATGGATGGCCAAAAGCCTCTTCCAGTCGGCGAACGGGAAGTCGACGATCGGCTTCACGATCTGGATGCCGGCGTTGCTCACCAGGATGTCGATCTTGCCGTACTTGGCCATGGTGTCGGCGACGCCCTTCTCGACCTGGGCCTCGTCGACCACGTTCATGGCGACGGCGAACGCGTCGGCCCCCTTTGCCTTGATCTCCTTGGCGGTCGCTTCGGCGGCCGCGAGATTGAGATCGGCAATGACGGGAATGCCGCCGTCGGCCGCGAGGCGCAATGCGATCTCCCTGCCGATGCCGCTGGCGGCGCCGGTGACGATGGCAACGCGTCCGGTGAAACGGGACATGAACTTGTTCCTTTCCTCTTTTTGGAGCGCGGACCTCCTGGTCCGCTCATGAGCGGACCAGGAGGTCCGCGCTCCACTGAGCTACTTGAGATAGTCGAACACCACTTCACCGAGACCCAGTGTCAGGTCGGTGAGGTAGTGCGACGCCGAGACGACCTCGCGCACCGGCAGCTTGCTCACGTCGCACATCGCGTGGTCGAAGAACTGCAGCGCCGCCGGGCCCGACCAGGCGCCCTTCAAGGTCACGTCCTCGAGGTAGTAGCGCACCAGCTCGCAGACGCGCGGCGTGCAATCGACGTGCGGGATGATCTTGATCATGAACGCGGGCTTGGCCAGCGCCTTGAGAAGCGGCTCGCGCTCGATCTCGCGATGCTTGTAGCCCATGGTCGCCGAGACGCAGAGCACCGAGCCGTAATGCAGGGTGCAGACCAAGGTCTCGCTCTCGTGACGCGCCTTGGGCGTTGCGAGCTTCTTGGGGAAACCCCAGATCTCGCGGCCGCCGGCGATCGGCGAGTTGTCGTCGAGGTACATGGCGTGCACGTAGCCGCCTTCCTGCGTGGTGCCGTCGGGCGCGCGGAAGCGCACCGGGATCACCTGGCCGGTCTCGGTATAGTCTCCGAAGCCGGTCGAATCGGGCATGCGGATGAACTCGTAGTTCACCGTGTCGCCGATCGGCTCGAGCGGCTCGGGCACCACCGCGCGCAGCCGCTCGGGATCGGTGCGATAGGTGATCACCACGAACTCGCGGTTGTAGAACCTGTACGGCCCCGGCGGGTACGCAGGATTGGTGAGCGGCATGGCGAAGGCCTTCTCCCGCACCTCGTGTAGCTTCATCGCTGGCTCCCCTAGTCGCGGCCTTGCACGGCCAAGTCGAAAGTGAATACGCCGTCGACGGTCGTGGGCCGCTCCAGCACCTCGGGGTGCCCGAGCGTGCGCGTCATGTCGGCGTAGCCCGCCTTCCAGTGCTCCTCCATGGTGCGGCGCGAGAACTCGTAGTCCTTGCAGGTGCTCTCGTAGCGCTGGGCGCGATAGATCGTGTGGATGATGTTGTAGACTTTGTGATCGGCATTCTGCGCCAAAAGCGCCGCCTCGGGCGTCTGGCGCAGCGCCTCGGGCATCTGCTCGAGCAGCTTGGCGGCGGCGCGCCGCAGGGCCTGGGCGTTGCGGAACGAATCGGTGCCGGCGCGCGTGCGGCTGGAGTAGCGAATGTCCTTCTGGCGCGAGTCGACCTCAACCATGTCGCGCGGCAGCTCGCCGCGCGCGCTCCACAGGTCGACCTGGAAGGCCAGCGTATCGAGCCGCGGCTTGGCGTCGAGCACCCATTGCAGCGGCGTGTTGGAGACCAGGCCGCCGTCCCAGTAGTGCTCGCCGTCGACCTCGGTCGCGGGAAAGCCGGGCGGCAGCGAGCCGCTCGCCATGACGTGCTGCGGGCCGATCGTGTGCGTGGTGTTGTCGAAGTAGGTGAAGTTGCCGGTCCGGATGTTGACCGCGCCGACGCTGAAGCGCGTCTCGCGCCGGTTGATGCGGTCGAAGTCGACCAGGCGCCCGAGCAGCGACTTCAGCGGCCCGGTGTCGTAGTAGCTAAGCGTTGTCGGACCGTCGGCCGGCAGGAACGGCGGCGGCAGGCGCGGATGGAAGAACGAGGGCGCGCCGTACAGCAGTGCGGCCGTGGCCCGCATCTGGTTCAGCACCAAGCGGTGCGTGTCGTTCTGGGCCTCGAGCGAGGCGATGGAGGGGATACCGAGCGGCGGGGCGCTGACCGTCTCCCAGAAAGTGCGCAGGCGCTCGACGCGCTGCTCCGGTGCATTGCCGGCGATCAGGGCCGAGTTGATGGCGCCGATCGAGATGCCCGCCACCCAGTCGGGCTGCAGTCCGGCCTCCGCCAGCGCCTGGTAGACGCCGGCCTGGTAGGCACCCAACGCGCCGCCGCCCTGCAGGAGAAGCGCAATACGCTCGAAATCGGGCCGCGCCTTGGCGCCGGCCGGGGTCCGTCCGGTCGCTGCCGGAGAACTCATGCGCCTCTCCCTCTCGTCGTCCGCCAGCCCGCCCCCGCGCGCAGGTTCGCCCGCACGTTAACGCATCGGTCATGCCATCTCGATGACGGCTGCCGCGGCAGGGGGTCGCGCTGGCGCCAGAGGGCGTCGGCGACCGGGGCCGCAGGGGTGGCTCTTATTCCGCGGCGACGGCGAAGCGCAAGTCCCGCAACGCCGGCGCTTGTCCGATCGCACGGCCGGCGTCGAACTTCTGCAGCTCCGGCATGACCGTGCGGGCGAACAGCCGCATGTTGCGCGCGGCTTCCTCGTGCGGCATGCCGGCATAGGAGAACACGCCGACGAAGGCCGCATTGTTGGTCTGGCGATGGATGGTCATGACCTTGTCGTAGACCTGCTCGGGCGTGCCGTAGACCTGCAGGTCGGCGAAGAACTCGATCGCCTTCTGGTCGCCGTAGACGGCGAGCTTCTCGTTCATCTTGGCGTAGTACTCGTAGCCGCGCTGGTTCTTCATGTGCGCGCCGCCGAACTGGTAGTGGTCGAGCACGGTGCGGTAGTAGCCGCCGATGTAACGCAACGCCATCTCGCGCGCCCGCTCGGCACTCTCGTCGACGAAGATCCAGCCGGCCGAGATCGGCTGCGGCGCATCGCAGCCGTTGATCTCGCGAAACAGCTGGTTGTACTCGCCGAGCTCCTTCTCGACCTCGCGCCACGGCTTTTGCGGGATGATCAGGAGCCCGACGCCGAGCCGCGCCATGATGCGCGCGCTTTCGGGGCTCACCGCCGCGGCATAGGTGCGGCCGCGGAACGACTTGAACGGCGCCGGCCGGATCGCCGTCGGCGGCTGGCGATAGTGCTTGCCGGCATATTCCATGACGCCGGTCTCCAGCCCGCGCAGCAGCGCCTCGCCGTACTCGACGAACATCTCGCGGCTGTCGCCCATGTCGAGCCGGAAGCCGTCGAACTCGACCTTCCCCGCGCCGCGGCCGAGTCCCAGGATCATGCGGCCGCCGGACAGATGGTCAAGCATCGAGACCTGCTCGGCGACCCGCATCGGGTCGTGCCAGGGCAGCACCACGACCATCGATCCCAGACGCACGTGGCGCGTACGGCCGGCCACGTAGGACAGGAACTGCAGCACGTCCGGGCACATCGTGTAGTCGGTGAAGTGGTGCTCGACCGACCATATCGATTCGAAGCCCAGCGGCTCGGCCATGTCGGCCAAGGCCAGCTCGTTCAGGTAGACCTGATGGTCGCTGAGCGCGCGGCCGGTGTTCTGGAAGACGGCGGCCATTCCGACATGCATGGCGAATCCCTCTCGCTGGTTTGCCGCATGGTAAACGACCGTTTACCCGGATGGGAACTTGAATCCGCCCCATTGGACGGTCATATGCCGGGCCATGCGCACCGTGTTCGCCGCCCTTTTGTCGGCATTTGCCTTGCTCGTCGCTTCGCTTCCGGCCGAGGCCCAGACCAGCGTCGCCGACGTCGAGCGCTATCTCAATTCGGTCCGCACGTTCAAGGCGCGCTTCGTGCAGAGCAATCCCAACGGCTCGATCGTGCAGGGCAACCTCTACGTCTGGCGCCCCGGCCGCATGCGTTTCGAGTACGATCCGCCCTCGCAGCTCAAGATCGTCGCCGACGGCTACCAGGTCACGATGTGGGATCCCACGACCAAGGATTTCGGCCAGTGGCCGATCGGCTGGACCGCCGCCTCGTGGCTGGCCAAGGACCCGATCAAGCTGTCGGGTGACCTGCAGGTCGAGAAGTTCGAACGGGGCCCCAACGGGCTCCTCGAGTTGACGATGACCCAGGCGCGCAAGCCGCAGGAGGGCAAGGTGATCGTCCGTTTTTCGGAAAACCCGATGGCGCTGCAGGGCTGGACCATCATCGATTCGCGCGGGCAGCGGGTCTCCATCGCGCTGACCAACGTGCAAGCCAACGTGCAGCTCACCGAATCGCTGTTCAAGAACGAAAGCGGGCGCTGATCGCGTCCGAGCGCTATAACGGCGGCAAATGAACGGACTTTCAGTGAGGGCCTCGACCGAGGCCGACGTTGCGCGCTGCCACGAGATCTACGCTCACCACGTGCTGCACGGCACCGCCTCCTTCGAGATCGATCCGCCCGACCTCGCCGAGATGAAGAAGCGCCGCGGTCACGTGCTCGACCTTGGCCTGCCGCACCTCGTGGCCGAACGAGAGGGCTGCGTGCTGGGCTACGCCTACGCCAGCAACTGGCGACCGCGCCCGGCCTATGCCTGGTCGGTGGAGGACTCGATCTATATCGACAAGGACGCCGTCGGGCAGGGCGTCGGCAAGGCGTTGCTGCCGGTGCTGATCGAGCAGTGCACGGCGCTCGGTAAGCGCCAGATGGTGGCGGTGATCGGCGATTCGGCCACGCTGCCCTCGATCCGTCTGCACGCCGCTTGCGGCTTCGCGATGGCCGGCACGCTGAAAAGCATCGGCTTCAAGTTCAACCGCTGGCTCGACTCGGTCCTGATGCAGCGGCCGCTGGGAGCGGGCGACGGGGCACTTCCCCTTGTCTGATGGCGGCCTCGCAATATGCTTCAACTAGTCAGATAACTAGACAGGTTTGCTATGAAAGCTTGGCCGGTGCAGGACGCCAAGGCGAGATTCAGCGAAATGCTGGAGGCTTGTCTGACGGAGGGGCCCCAACTCGTGACAAAGCGAGGCAGCGATGCCGCCGTGCTTGTCCCCATTGAAGAATGGCGCCGCCAGCGCGGCGCCCGTCCACATGGTGCGGTCCTGGATTGGCTGCAGTCTGTCGATCCAAGGCTGCTACGGCTTTTGTCGGTCTCATTGGGCGAGATTCAGGCAAGCATCGAAATCACTCGGGACCAGGACCCAGGGCGGGCGGCCGAACTCGAGCGCTGGGCGGACGAGGTGGCTCGTACGAAGTGCTGGCGACGGACGTTCCGATATATCGGACGTGGGCGCGGCTGATGCATCGCAGGTCGGATACGCTCGCCGATGACGCCCGGATCGCGGCAACGGCGCTCGTGCACAATCTGATCGTGGTTACGCGAAATGTACGCGCTTTTCAGCATTTCGGCGTCGCCACCTTCAATCCTTTTCGATCGAGGGATGCCGACCGGTGAGCGTGCGGCCATGCCCCCGATCGCCTGAATAGTTGGCGGGCACGTCCGATCTCGGCGCGATTCTTGCGGCGATCAGGAAGGTTTGCATCGTCCGCATCGACATGCCGCAAAAGGCCTGAAAGGGGGGAACATGGACCAGCCGATCGTGCCGTTGGCGTCGCCGAGCCGTCCACGACCGCCCGTCGTCGCAGCGCTGCTGGCGGAAATCGCCCGGCTCGATCGAGACGAGGTGTGCCAGCGTATGCTGCCGGCCGGCTGCTACACCGCGCCGGAGTTCTTCGCCTTCGAGCAGAACGAGGTTTTTAGCCGCACCTGGATCTGCGTCGGCCGCGTCGAGCAGGTCGCGGAGCCCGGCGATTGCCTGGCGACGGAAGTAGCCGGCGAGCCTGTGCTGATCACGCGCGCCGAGGACGGCACCCTGCATGCGCTCAGCGCCATCTGCCAGCATCGCGGCGAGATCATTCCCTGTCCGGAGAAGGGAAAGGGCCTGCGCTGCCCTTTGCACTTCTGGACTTACGATTTCGCCGGCCGCCTCACCAGCGCGCCGCGCATGGGCGATGCCGAAGCGATGCTCGGCCTGCGCAAGTCGGTGCGCCTGCCGGCCCTGAGGCTCGAGCTGTGGCATGGCTTCATCTTCGTCAACCTCGATCCCTCCGCCCAACCGCTCGCGCCGTCTCTGGCCAAGCTCGAGCCGTTGTGGCGGGGCTACGAAGCAACCGGGCTCAGCGCCGTGCCGCCGGTGTTGAGCGACACGCCGCTGCCGTGGAACTGGAAGGTGCACGTCGAGAACTTCACCGACGCCTACCATCCGGAATACGTCCATATCGGCACGCACGACTTTGCGCCCAGCGTGCTCGGCAGCGATGGCGTGCGCTTCACCGAGATGAAGCCGGGCGACAATGCCATCGTCCGCAGCGTCCCGATGCGCAAGCCCGACGGCGGGATGATGCAGGACGGCTGGGGCGAGAACGCCGCGTTCCCGGCGATCGCCACCCTGCCGGCCGAGCAGCGCGCCCGCATCACCTTCGCCATGCTCCCGCCCAGCCTCACCATGATGTTCGCAGCCGGCACAGTGGCCTACACGCTGATCCGGCCGATCGGCGCGGAGGCAACGCTCGCCGGCAGCGATCGCGTGACCTACGGCGGCTGGCTGTTGCCCAAGAGCACTCTCGAGCTGCCCGACTTCCTCGACCGCTGCGCGGCGGTGCGCGAGGGCGGCTCGAAGATCTGGACGCAGGACGTGCCGATCAACCGCGGCATGCAGGCAGCCAAGCACTCGCGCTTCCTGCCCGGCGGCGTCTACGGTCCGTTGGAGACCACGTTGCAGCAGTTCAATCAATGGCTGCTGGAAAAGTATCGACGGGCCATGGCGGATTAAACACCGTCGACGACCGCGCCGTCGTCGTATGATGCCCCTCATGAGTCTGGGCATCGGCCAACCGATCCACGACTGGCTCCGCCATCTGCCGCCCAACGTGCAGGGCGCCCTGTGGCTGGTGAGCGGCGCCCCTGATTGTTCTTTTTAACCCAACCGTTTGGGTTTATTAACGTAGGCGGTGCCGACTGTTCTCAACACCGCCGGCTTTCGGATCGTGATTTACCCAGCGGACCATCGACCCGCCCACGTGCATGCCATCGGGCATGGCGGCGAGGCCGTGTTCTTCCCGGATTGCCCGAGCGGGCCGCCCAGGCTGCGCGAAGTGTATGGACTGTCTCGTTCTGAAGTGGTGCGACTGAGACGGGCATTGGCGTCGGAGATCCCTTTGCTGTGCGCCACGTGGGAGCAAATCCATGGTCAAGCGTGACGAGTTCCAAATGGCCCGAAAGCGCGGCAAGCGCCGTCGCGCCGCAGAGCCGTACGCCGTCCAAGCACGCTACGACCGGCGCCAGCAGCGGGTGGTGGTCGAGCTTAACAGCGGGCTCGTCGTTATCTTCCCGCCTGACATGGTGGAGGGCCTGCAGGACGCCAAGCCACGCCAGCTGCTGGACCTGGAAATCACGCCTTCTGGGTTCGGCCTTTACTTCCCGCAACTGGACGCAGACGTCTATCTGCCGGGGCTTCTCGCCGGCAAGTTTGGATCGCAGCGGTGGATGGCCGCGCAACTCGGCAAGCGCGGCGGCAGCGCCAGGACGACCGCAAAGGCCACGGCTGCCCGCGCCAATGGCAAGCTCGGCGGCCGTCCTCGCAAGCGGGACGCGGCGTAGTGCGCGTTGCCTGCGGATTCGAGCGCAAGACCTGAACCGATGCACGACTGGCTGCGCCGTCTGCCGCCCAACGTGCAGGGCGCCCTGTGGCTGGTGAGCGGCGGATTCATCTTCACCTCCACGAGCGTGATGATCCGGCTGCTGTCGACGCAGATCGAGAGCGTTCAGACGGCGTTCTTCCGCGCCTTCCTCTCGGTCGTGCTGCTGCTGCCGATGATCGCGGCGGGCCGCGTCAAGCCGTGGACCAGCAAGCGCATCGCCGGCCACTTCTGGCGCACCGCGATGGGCACCGCCTCGATGGTGCTGGGCTTCTATGCCGTGTCGATGCTGCCCTTGGCCGACGCCACGGCGATCGCCTTCTCGCAGCCCTTGTTCTCGGTGGTGGTGGCGGCGCTGATCGCCGGCGAGAAGGTGCGCTGGCGGCGCTGGAGCGCCACCGTCGTCGGCTTTTTGGGCGTGCTGGTCATGGTGCGGCCGGATGCCGGCAGCCTGCAGCTCGGCGCCTTGGTGGCGCTGGCCAACGCCGCGTCGGTGGCGGTGTCGATCTACCTCGTGAAGCGCCTGTCCAACTCCGAGGCGCCGCTCATGATCCTGACCCAGTTCGCGATCTTCTCGACCCTGCTGCTCGCCGTGCCGGCGATCCTGGTGTGGCGCTGGCCCGACCTCTGGGGCTGGCTGCTGGCGGTCGGCGTCGCGCTTTCCGCCACGGTCGGCCAGTACTTCTGGGTGCAGGCCTTCAAATCGGGCGAGATGTCGGCGGTGGCGCCGTTCGAATACCTGCGGCTGCCGTTTGCGGTGTTCGTGGGCTGGCTGATCTGGAGCGAGATGCCGGAGGTCTGGACCTACGTCGGTGCGGCCATCGTCATCGCCTCGGCCCTCTACATCGCCCACCGCGAGGCGCAGCTGGCGCGCCAGCAGGGGCTGGTTCGGACAAAGCGATCGGCTGGCTCGGCGTGATGTCTCTGTCATCCCGAGCGCAGCGAGGGATCTTTGAGGCAACAGGAAGGATCCCTCGCTGCGCTCGGGATAACAACCTTTACGCCGGGAACAACCAGACGCTCAGGGTGTAGATGATCAGACCGACCAGGCCGCCGACCAGGGTGCCGTTGACGCGAATGTACTGCAGGTCCTTGCCGACCTGCAGCTCCATGCGGTTGACCAGCGTCGTGGCGTCCCAGTTCTCGACGACCTGGGTGATGAAGGCGCCGATCTCGGCCCGCCGCGGCACGATCGCCCGGCGGATCAGGAAGCGCATCCAGAGGTTGATGCGCTGCTGGACGGCGGGATCCTCGCGCAGCCACTCCGCCGCGCCAGCCAGCGCCGATTCGACCGCAGCTGCGATCTGCGGCGCGTAAGTAGCAGCATCGGTCGGCAGCCGTTCCTCGATCTCGGCCCACATGCCGTGCAGCTCGTCGTGGAACAAAGGCGAGGCCATCACCTCCTGCTTGACCGCCTCGACGCGGGTCATCAGCTCGGGGTCGGTCTTCAGCCGCTTGATGAGGTCCTCGACGGCTCCCTTGAGCTCGATGCGCCAGGGATGCTGCGGATTGCGCATTTCGCCCAGCGTCGCCATCACGGCGGCGAACACCTTCTCGGCCAGCATGCCGTCGACGAAGCGCGGGATCCAGCGCGACGAGCCGGCCTCGAGCTTCTGGCGAATGACGTCCTTGTTGCTCGAAAGCGAGTCTTCCGCGAGCTCGATGGTGCGCTCGATCAGCGCCTGCGTCTGGCCCTGCGCCCAGGCGATCGCCAGGAGGTGGGAGACCAGCGGCGCGGCCGGCACCTTGGCCAGGCCGCGCTGCGCCGAATCGCGGAAGAACGCGCCGATCTGTTGGCGCGGCAGGGCGCGCACGATCTCGGGCACGGCGAGCGCCACCATGCGCGCCGCGCGCTGCACGTTCTCCGGGTGGCCGAGCCATTCGGCGATGAAGCGCGCGGCGTCGATGGTCGCGAGCCGGCGCGACACCACGCGTGGCGTCAGGAAGTTGTTGGTGATGAAGCGGCCCATGGCGCCGGCGATGCGCGCCTTGTTCTGCGGCACGATGGCGGTGTGGGGAATGGGAATGCCGAAGGGATGGCGGAACAGGGCCACCACGGCGAACCAGTCGGCGCAGGCGCCGACCACGCCCGCCTCGGCGAAGGCGCGGACGTACTCGAGCCACGGCCAGCGGGCGCGCGCGAAGGAGGTGGCGACGTAAAGCCCGGCCATCAGCACCAGCAGCAGCGTCGCGAAGCGGCGCATGCGCTTCAGCGCCAGCCGCTTCGCCTCGTCCGCTGCCGGGTCGACCGGCGCCGGCCAGTGCAGGATTGCCCCCCGCACCCCTTCTCCGAGGCTCATCGTCGTGGCTTCATGCGCGCGACGGGCCCTGAGCTCTCGTCTGCGCCGATGGTTTCTGCGACTGGGCCAGCGCCACGCGGTAATGGCGGTGCACCGTGTCGAACCCGTAGCGACGTTCTAGGCTGCGGACCGTGAAATGTGCCCCGGCGATCCGCTGGAAATGGTTCATGAAGATCACATTGAGGGTGGCGCCACCCACGGCACCCACCACCGGCACGGCGCTGGCCGCGATGCGATCGGACACCACGAGGCTGAAGCGCGAGACCAGCTCGGACACCAGGCTGCCCGCCATCGGGCTCGACACCTGCAGGGCGCCGCGCTGCATCAACTCCGCGACCGCGCCGCCCGACAGACGCGACAGCACGGCGCGGGCGGCGAAGTAGCCTACGTCGCCGCGCGAACCCGAAGCCGGACCGCCCGGAGCCGGGCCGGCGCTCGACCGCGAGCCCAGCCCGAACACCTGCACGCAGGCCAGACGCGGCTCGGGCTGCGACAGGTCCTCGCCCTTGTGGCGGGCGATCGCCGCCACCGAGCGCAGCATGAGCGTCGTCGTCACCGGCAGCTCGATGGGCAGGGCCGCGAAGCCGACCAGGCCGCTGACGCCGCCCGTCACGCCCACCGCCATCGAGGACAGCCAGGTCTTGGGTTGGCGTTCCTCCTTGTCGTCGAGGGTGCGGATGGCGGTCCTGAGGCAGCGCAGCATGGCCACCTCGGCTGCCTTCGACAGGCCCTTGTCGGCCGCCTTGGGGAGCAGGGCGAGCACCCGGTTGAGCGGAGCGCCGGCGTAGTCGGCAATGCGGGCCGCAAGATTGGGGTTTTCCAGCGTCGCTGCTGCCGCCGCCAGAGCATTGAAATGCTGTGGCTCCATGCCCTGCAGTGCAGACTGGGAAAAGCTCATCGACTGCGCAGTACCGGTCTCATTCCGTTGAGGGCGGCAAGGATTGCCGACCCGTTGCTCAGGACGGCCGTGAACGCCGGAGTGACCAGGCCGCCCGGCAAAGCTAGGCCGAGTGCGAGAGTATTCAAGCCCGCCACGATGGCGTAGTTCTGGCGAATGAGGCTGACGGCGTCCTTCGAGATGTCGATCGCCTTCACGACCTTCCACAGGGAGTCTTCCATCAGCACGATATGCGCCGATTCGTGGGCGATGTCGGCGCCGTGCTTCATGGCGATGCCGATGTCGGCGAAGCTCAGCGCCACTGAATCGTTGATGCCGTCGCCGACCATCGCCACGACGTTGCCGCGGCGCTTCAGGTCCTGGACCACCTCGGCCTTGTCCGACGGCATCATCTCGGCGAACTCGCCGCTCAGCCCGATGCGGCTGCTGACGGCGCGCGCTACCGTACGATTGTCGCCCGTCAGCATGATCGTCTGGCGCACGCCCCGGCGGTGCAGGTTGGCCACGATCTCGCGGCTTTCCGGCCGGATCTTGTCGGCATAGGCGATCACGCCGCCGAGCTCGCCGTCGATGGCGACGAACAGGGTCGACAGCCCGGCGCGGTCGAGGCCCTCGCGATCGCCGGCGGCAGAGGCGACGGAAATGCCGCTTTGCCGCATGAAGCGCTCGCTGCCGACATGCAGGTAGAAGCCGTTGACCTGTCCCTCCACGCCCAGCCCGACATGGTACTGGGTCTCGTCGCAGGCCGGGATGTCGACGGCAAGCTCGCGCGCCGACGTGCGCAGCGCCTCGGCGACCGGATGGTTCAGCCGCGTCTCGGCCGCGGCTGCCAGCCCGAGCAGATGGTGCGGCGTGACGTGACGCGTATAGGGCAGGATCTGGCTCACCGCCGGCACGCCGTGAGTGAGCGTGCCCGTCTTGTCGAACACGACGGTGTCGACCTTGGACAACCGCTCCATGTAGCCGCCGCTTTTGAAGATGATGCCGGTGCGCGCCGCATGGGTCATCGACGAGAGCACGGTGGTCGGCGCCGCCACGCGGATGCCGGTGCCGTAGTCGACAATGACCAGCGACAGGAAGCGATTGAAGTCGGCCGTGGCCGCCGCGGTTCCCGCGGCCAGGGCGATCGTGGGCAGCACCAGCTGGTCGGCCAGCAGCTCGGCATGGTTCTGCATGCGCGTGTCGCCGAGCGGCACGGCGTCGACCAGGCGGGCGATTTGGCCCGCAGTGGTGTTGGTGCCCACCCGGGTCGCTCGGATCGTGAGCTGCCCCTCGCGCAGCACCGTCGCGGCGAACGCGACCTCGCCCTTGCCGCGGCTGACCGGCAGGCCTTCGCCGGTGATGGTCTTCTGGTCGACCGTGGCGGTGCCCTCGATGATCTCGCCGTCGACCGGGATCATCTCGCCGGGATGCACGACGACCAGGTCGTCGACCGCGATGTCGGCCGCCGGAATGGCGACGACCTGACCGTTGCGCTTGACCCAGGCGGTCTTCGACTGGAACTCGAGCAGCTCGCCGATGGCGCGCCGCGAGCCGGCCGCCGTCAGGTCGCGGATCCAGTCGCCGAACTTGATCAGCCAGGTGACGATCGAGCCGGCCATCGCATTGCCCTGGGCGACCGAGCCGATGATCGCCAAGGTGTCGAGGAAGTCGACGTTCAGCCGCCGTTCGCGCCGGATGACGTTCCAGGCCCGCCGCGCGATCGGCAGGCCGTTCCACAGCATCAACGGCATGTTGACGGCGGTCACCAACGGATTCGTGGAGAAGGCCAGTGCCAGCGACAGCGTCGGCAGGATCAGCGGCGACTGCACCGAGAAAAGTGCCGGAACCTCCGCCTTGGTCGGCGGCGCGTTGGAATTCTTGGTGTTGGACTGGGTTGCATGCGCCTCGGCGAGCTCGCCTGCCGCACCGTCCCCGGTACGCCCGCCGGCCGGCACCAAGGCCCGCACCAGCGTGTCCGCCGGCACGCCGCGCAGCTGCTCGAACAGCGCCAGCAGCTGCGGCTCGAGCGGGCGCTCGTATTCCAGCACCAGACAGGAGCAGGCGAAGTTGATGCGGGCCGACTTGACCCCCGACTTGCCTTGCAGCCAGGCGAGGACCGCGTCGGCAATCTTGGGCTTGCGGCAAAGTTCGGGTGCGTGGAGGCGGACCCGGCCGGGCATATAGTGTCGGATTGCGATTTCCATACGATCCGTCTTCGCTCAGGACACGCGAGCGAACCCGCCGGCTGCGATCAGCCCTTGGCGGTGGCTGCGCCTTTGGGAGTTGCTGGGGCCGGCGTACCGGCACCGGCCGGGGTTCCGGCGCCGGCCGGGGCCGGCTCGGCTTCTTCGTCTTCAGTCTGCATTTCGATGAAATGGTTCAGGCCGAACAAGGTCAGCGTCACCCACACCGGTGTCGCGGCGGCGGCCCCGACCTCCAGCACGGTAAAACCGACAACGCCGACCGCCAGCAGCATCTTGAGATCGATCGCATTCTTGGTAGCGATCTTGATCTTGTGGTCGACATTGGAGCAGAAGTCGACGAAGGCCCGCGCCGACTGCGAATGCTCCGCGAGATACTCGGCCTCTTGCTGGATCTTCTGCGCGACGGCGTCGATCTCGTTGTTCGGCGGCGGCTTTGGCCGACGCACCGGCGGCTCGCTGTGCCCTTCGAGATGCGTGTCGATGCGGGCATGCAGGTTGCGGTTCAGGGCGGGATCGTATTTCAGGACGATGCTGCCCGTGACCGGGTTGACCTCGATGTCTTCGACTCCGGGCAGCAGGTTCAGCACTTCCTTGTAGTTGGCGAGCTGCTCCTCGTTTCCCTTGGCCGACGGGATCTTCATGCGAATCCGGCCGGGAACCTTGTGCACGATCTTGAGCTTGCCCTTGAGCTTGCGCTTGCCCTTCTTGACCTTGTGCTCGCCGGGCGCACTGGCGACCGCCAAGCCTTCACCCTCCGGCGCTAATGCAGCCGGCGGGGCTTCGAGGGCGTGGGCGACACTGGCCGCATCGCTGGCCGCACCACTGGCCAAGGTCGACGGAACCGGCGTCTCTTCGGGCGTGGAAGCGGTGAGCGTGCCATCGGCCAGGGCAGCGCCGGCCCTGCGCCTGCCGCCCCGTCTGGTTTTGGGCTCGCCGGGCGCGCTCGCGGTTGCAGCGCTTTCGCTCTCGGATGTCGATGCCGCGGCCCCGGTTTCCGGGGCGGCGCCTGAGGCGGTGCTGTCGCGCGTCGCATCCGGCTTCTGTTCGGCCATAGAGCCGCCAGCCGGCGTGCTGTCGGGCGCCGACGAGCTTCCGTTCATCGACGCCGGACGGTTCGGGTCGCTCACGCCGAGGCTGCGGCCGAGACCGGGTGCTTGCCTTGCTCCGACGCACCCTTTGCCGATTCTTCAGGCTTGGCCTCTTCGTCGGCCTTCGTCTCCTGCTCTGCCTTCACTTCGGCGACGATGTCCTGGACCTGCTCCTTGGCCTCGGCCACCATCTCGTTGGTCTTCTGGCCAAACTTGTAGATGCTGCGGACCGACGAGCGGAACATCGGGCCGAGCGTGTTGCCGATGTTCGGCGCGTACTTCGGCGCCAGCATGGCCGCGACGCCGAGCGCGATGCCGGGCAGCAATGCCACCTCGAACAATGCGGCGCCGACGGCGACCACGCCGACAGTCGCAGCCGTCGTCACCATGAGCTCGCGGTCGTTGGCCTGCACCGCGCCTTCGCCCTCTACAGGCTCCACGGCGTCGGTCGCCTCATGAGCCTGCCCATTGACATCAGAAGTGGTCATGCCATCCCCCAGGTAGCTTACGCGTCGACAACTGGATCAAGTCCATAAAGCCCCGGCCATCATGGCCCGAAGCCATTGCCCCGCGCCAGCGTTATCAGGATCGAATTACAGGTTTACGACGCTTCGTGACTAAGTGAGTCGCCCAGCTCCGCCGCCTCCACGTAGCCCTCGGGCGTGCGCACCAGCACTTGCCCCGTCGCCACGTCGAACCAGGCGCCGTGAAGCGCGAGGGCGCCCCGTTGCACGGCCCCTGCAACGTAAGGGAACGTCAAAAGATTGTCCAGGCTGTGGGCGATCGACGCCCGCTCCAGGCGAACGAGGTAGTCGTCGCCCTGCGGCGGACCGGCCAGCGCGGCCGCCTGTCCCATCATCGACATCCAGCGATGGATGGAATCGCCCGGCGCCAGGGGCGGGCCGTGCTCGGCAAAGGCCCGGATTCCGCCGCAGTGGGCATGGCCCAGCACGACGATGTGCCGCACGTGCAGAACCTGCACGGCGAACTCCAGGGCCGCGAACACGCCATGGCACATGCCGTCGGGCGAGAACGGCGGCACGAGGTTGGCGATGTTGCGCACGACGAACAGCTCGCCGGGATGGGCGTCGAAAATGACCTCGGGCGATACCCGCGAATCGCAACAGCCGATGACCAGGGTGTCGGGCGACTGGCCGCGGCTGGCCAGCACGTGGAAGCGGTCGCGCTCGAGCGGCATGCGGCCCTCCAGGAAATCGCGATAGCCCTCGATCAGGCGGACGGGAAAGGCCGATTCCTCTGACATGCGGGCTCCTCCATAGGCTGCCGCGCCAGTTTGCCCGCCTTCTGTGACGGATCACAGCGCCCCCTCATCGCTCCCAGCGAAGAAGGGCACGAGCTGCGGTCGGCTTGGCAATCCCGGACCGCGTGCGTAAAAGCCCTGTCGGCCAAGGAGGACATGGGAAAATGAACGTCAAGGGGCAGGCTGCCATTGTCACCGGCGGCGCATCCGGCTTGGGGGGCGCCACGGCGGCGGCTCTTGCGTCAGCCGGGGCCAAGGTCGCGATCTTCGACCTGCAGGACGAGCTCGGGGAAAAGAAGGCCAAGGAGCTGGGCGGCCTTTACTTCAAGACCAACGTGGCCGACGGCGCCAACACCGAAGCCTCCGTGAAGGCCGTCGTGGAGCGGCTCGGGCCGCCGCGCGTGGTGGTGAATTGCGCCGGCATCGGCCGCGCCGCGCGCACGCTCTCCAAGGGCGGGCCGCACGATCTCGCGATGTTCACCCAGGTGATCCAGGTCAACCTGATCGGCACCTTCAACGTCATTCGCCTGGCCAGCTGGCCGATGAGCCAAGCCGAGGCGCTCGACGACGGCGAACGCGGCGTCATCATCAATACCGCCTCGGTCGCCGCCTTCGAAGGCCAGATCGGGCAGGCGGCCTACTCGGCCTCCAAGGGCGGCGTGGTCGGCATGACCTTGCCCATCGCGCGCGACCTCGCGGGCGTCGGTATCCGCGTCTGCACCATCGCGCCTGGCCTGTTCCTGACGCCGATGATGATGGGCTTGCCGCCCGAGGCGCAGAAGAGCCTGGGCGCCCAGGTGCCGTTCCCCTCGCGGCTCGGCGATCCCAAAGAATACGCCCAGCTTGCCCTGCAGATCGTCGAGAACCGCATGCTGAACGGCGAGACGATCCGTCTGGACGGCGCCATCCGCATGTCGCCTCGCTAGCACGGTCGCCCCCATGCGTTGGCTCAAGGCGCGTTGGCTCGAGGCGCGTTGGCTGCAAGCCGGCCTCGCCGTCACCTTGCTTGCCGCTACTCTGGCGCAGCCGGTCCGGGCCGAGCAGCGATGGCTCGGCTGTACCTACAAGGATGCCAACGGCAAGCAGCAGAACTTCCTGGTGGCGTTCGACGATCTGCGCGGCGTCGCAGCCCTGCTCGACGCCGGTAGCCTGGTCGAGGGAACCAACACCTCCATCACATTCCAGGCGTTGCGCACGCGCTTTCCCGAGATCGCCATCACCTACAACCGCAACGACGGCGCGCTCACGGTCAACCCGCGCGGCGGCGGCATCCTGGGCGGCGAATGCCGCCGAGTCGCGCCACCGCCGGGGGCGCCTACTTTGCCGTAGGACTGCGTCTGCGGTCCTCTTACGAATCGAACAACCGCACCTTGCCGCCGGCCGCCTTCCAGGCGTAGTGGCCGCCGGCCATGTAGCACGCGTCGAAGCCCGCCTTGCGCAGGGCGATCGCCGTCTGGCACCCGACATGAAAGCCGTAGACGCAGTAGGTCACCACCTTCTGCTCGCGGTCGAGCTCGCCGACCCAGTCGTCGACCCGCTCGGGATCGCGCCACACTGCGCCTTCCATGATCTCGTGCGAGCGCGTGGTGTAATGGCGCGGCCGGGCGTCGATGAGCTGCATCGGCGTGCCGGCATCGATCATTGCCCGGACCTGCTCGACGCTGATCGCCGGTACGTCGCCGAACTCCTTCTGCTCGAGCGGCCGGGGTGGCGGCACCTTGGCGGCGTCCTCGAAGCGGCCTTGCACCGCATTCCAGTCGATGTTGCGCATGAAGGCCGCGACATAAGCCGTGGCGTTGCTGCCGAAGTCGAGCTGGTAGGCGTGCTCGTACATGTCGAGCGCCAGGACAGGGATGCCGCCGGCGATGCCTTGGTTGTGGTCGCTGCCGCTCTGGTTCACCAGCCGCTGGTCGCGGGGCAGCCACGTCAGCAGGACCCAGCCCGAGCCGCCGGCCAGCTGCTCGGCAAGCGCCATGAACTGCCGGCGCCAGCGGTCGACCGAGCTGAAGTCTCGCTCCAGCGCCGCCGCCATGACTGGTGGCACCGCCCGGCCATCGCCGCCCAGGCTCGCGAAGTAGAGTTCGTGCAACAAGGTCGAGTTGAGCGCCGCGGTCTCGTCGCGCTTCAGCCGGTTGATCGTTTCGGCCGAAGTCGCGGCAGGATCGAGCGCGTCGAGCTCGGCGCTCACCGCGTTGAGCCGGCGCAGCGCGTCGCCGTAGTTCAGCTCGTAGTGGTTCTCGATCAGCCGCGGCGTCATGCCGTTCAAGGTCCACGGGCGGCAGAACAGGGGGGCAAGTCGGTAAGCCATGGTGCTCTCCTTCATCAATGGAGGACTTCGAAGATCGCCGCGCGATGGGTCTGCGGCAGGAAGGCGTAGACGCGATCGCCCGACGGGGCGAAGGCAATGGTGTGCGCGCCGCGCTCGGTCTCGACGCGGCCCAGCCGCGTCATGCGCGCGGTGTCGAAGACGTCGATGACGCCGGGATTGCCGATGGCGACGTAGAGCTGCCTGCGGACGGCGTTGAAGAACACGACGTCGGGGGTGCCGCTGAGCTCGAGATCGCGCAGCACCTTGCCGCTCGGCGACTCGAGCGTGATCAGCCGGCCGGCGTCACAGGCGCAGAACAGTCGCTGGGCCTCGAGATCGATATCGAGCCCGTGCGGGCCGGCCGCCGGTACCTTGAAGGCCGCGGCAATCGCGGTGGGCTTGTCCGCATCGACGACGACGATCTCGGCCGGGTCGGCGATGTTGACGTAGAACCTCTGGCCATCGGGATCGTATACGGTCCAGCGGGTGCGGCCGGCGACACCCAGGTCGGCGATCATCGCGCGGCGATCGAGCGACACAATCGACAGCGTACAGGAGCCGGCGATCGCAGGGTCACCGACGTTGGCGGCAAGGACGAGCTTGCGCACCGGGTCGTAGGCGAGACCGTTGGGCCGGACGCCGACCGGGATTTTAAGCACTTCGGGACGAGGGCCCGGTGCGAACACGCCGATGGTGTTCTCGCCCCGGTTGGAGGTGAACACGAGCTGGCTCTCCTCACTCACCAATGCGCCCGCGACCGCGGCCAGCCCGGGGATCGAGAACAGGTGCTTGGCCAATACGGGATCGAACACATCGACCGCGTCGTTGGCCGTGTGGGCCGCGTAGACATGACCAGTCGCGGCATGAACGGCGGCATGATCGAAGCCGCCGTTGCCTTCGTGCGCCGGCAGGTCGACGTAGCCGGCGAGGCGCAGGGGATCGGTCATGGCGACCTCATCCCTTGGATGGCCATGGTCCGGTCGCGCCGGCCTGCTGTCGGCACCAGGCGTAGAGCGCGTCGTAGATCACCATGCCGTGCCGCAGCATCTCGTGATCGTCGGCAAAGACCTGGCCGAGGCCGGTCGAGATCGCGATCAGGCCCGCCGACTGCGGCGTGAGGTCAGGGCGCGAGGTATCGGCACCGCGCACGATGTCGGCCAGCCGGTCGAGGCCGGGGGCGGTGGGCTTGTACTCGGCGATGAAGGCGTCGAAGCTGCACTTCTCGCCGACATGGCCGAACTTCACGTTCGGGATGTCGTAAGGCGTGGCGCCGGTCTTTTCGGCGACCGCGCGCACGTCGCTCGCCGGCACGTAGAGGAACTCCGGCTCCTTGTCGATGAACCGGGCGATCAGCCACGGACAGGCGATGCGGTCGACCTTCGGCCGTTCACGAGTGACCCATTTCATGCGTGCTCTCCTTCGCTGAGTGGTTCGGTGGGAAGTCCGTCGGCGCGCCAGGCGCCCAGGCCGCCGGCAATGGCGACGGCGTCGATGCCGCGCTCGCGCAGGCGCGCGGCGCAATCGCCGCCGATCTCGAAGCCCCAGGCGCAGTAGACCAGCGCCTTGGCGCCGCCAGGCAATGACCTCGCGAGCGCGTCGACCTTGTCCGGCGGTGCACGCCGCGCACCGCGCAAGCCCATCGGCACCGCCGCGACATCGTCGGCCAGCCGTGCATCGATCACTAGAAGGTCGCTCTCGCTGTCGAGACGCTGCCGCGCCGTCAGCGGGTCGACCAGATGCGATGACGGTTGCAGGGTGGCGCCGGCAAAGCGTTCGGCGATCCGCGGCCAGTGCAGGTTCGCCATGAAGGCGTCGACGTAGGCCGCGGCGTTGGCGCCGAAGTCGAGGTGATAGGCGTGCTCGTACATGTCGAGCGCCAGCATCGGCGCACCGCCGGCCAAGGCGTGCGTGTGGTCGGCAGCCCACACGTTGCTGAGCGCGCCGTCGCGCGGCGAGCGCGTCAGCACCACCCAGCCGGAGCCGCCGCCGAGCGCGCGGCCCATCGCGGTGAATTCGGTGCGCCAGCGGTCGAACGAGCCGAAGTTGCGTGTGATGGCATCGCCCAGCGCATCGTCGGGGGCGCCGCCGCTGCCGCCCAGCCCGTCGAAATAGAGCTCGTGCAGCAGCATGGAATTGGTCGCGATCAGCTCCTCGCGCTTCAGCCCGTTCAGGACGAAGCCGGGTGCCGCAGCGGGGTCGAGACGCGCCAGCTCGCCCCTGATGGCGTTCAGGCGGCGGACGGCGCCGCCGTAGTTGTTCTCGTAGTGGCTGACAAGAAGCCGCGCCGACAGCCCATCGAGGTACTTCGGCTTGAAAGCGATGGGCCGTACCTGGAACGCCATTTTGACCTCCCTTGATACAGTTGTTTCTTAAAATATAGAGAACTGCGACGGGCGTTGCAAGAATAAAAGATACATGTGTTGCAGTATGAAATAGGTCCGTGGTACAGATGAACCATGAACGATGTCGGCCTGGTCACGAGAACGTTGTGGTTGCTGCTAATCCACCAGCTCCCGGCCAAGCCGGCCTACGCCCGGGTCAAGGTGTGGCGCCGACTTCAGGCGTTGGGCGCGGTGACCGTGAAGAACGCGGTTTATGCGCTGCCGAGCAACGAGGAGACCCAGGAGGACTTCGCCTGGCTCGCCCGCGAGATCGTCGAGCTGGGCGGCGAGGTGCTGGTCTGCGAGGCGGCGCTGGTCGAGGGCCTCGACGACCAGCAGCTCACCGCGATGTTCGTCGCGGCGCGCAACGAGGACTACGCCAAGCTGGCCGAGGAAGCGCGCGGGCTCGAACGCCGCCTCGACGCCGAGCCGGCCGACGCCGAGGTCGCGGGCCAGGTCGCGCGCCTGCGCCGGCAATTGAGCGAAGTGGCCGCCATCGACTTCTTCTCCGCTGCCGGCCGCGACGCCGCCGAGCAGCTGATCACCGCACTCGAAACCCGATTGCAGGAAAGGAGCGACGCGATGAACCTGGAACAAGACCTGTCCGCAACCCAATCGTCCGCAACCCAGTCGCC
>JAFAKN010000087.1 GCA_019235415.1 Alphaproteobacteria bacterium | reverse complement strand
CAGGGAATCGACTGGTGGTCGATGGCCGCGCTGTCCACCGCGGCGATCACGCCGCTGGTGTTGATCGGCATCTTCCTCGAGCGCCACATCGTAAGGGGCCTGACCGCCGGCGCGATAAAGTAGGCCGGCAGCCTTTCGACTGCGTTTGCCGCCGCCTCGAGCGGAGCTTGCGAAGCCAGGCGCAGTGCGGGTCGCGAGGAGCAGAAATAGGAGTAGGACATGCTGAAATCCATCGATCCGCTGCTTAACGCCGACGTCCTCTATGCCTTGCAGGCGATGGGGCACGGCGATCGCCTGGTCATCTGCGACACCAATTTTCCCGCCGATTCCATTGCGCGCCGGACCGTACTTGGCAGGCTGCTGCGAATCGACAATGTGACTGCTGCGCGCGCCGTCCGCGCCGTGCTGTCTCTGTTGCCGCTCGATACCTTCGTCGATAACGCCGCCATCCGTATGGAGCTTGTCGGCAATCCGCACGAAGTGCCGACGGTCCAGAAGGAAGTCCAGGCCGAGATCGACCGCGCGGAATGCCGCGCCTTCCCCATGGTAGGTGTCGAGCGGCATGCCTTCTACGACAGGGCAAGCACCGCCTACTGCGTGATCGCGACCGGCGAGCGCCGCTTCTATGGATGTTTCCTCTTCACCAAAGGCGTCGTTCCGCCAGTTGATGAGGAGGCGGCATAAGCTGAGGCGATGCGATTTCCTGCAGCGGGAGCGCGGCCGAGCAAGTCCAACAGCTCAGCAGAATATCTTGCTCCGAGGAGGCCGCTCGCTTCTACCGCAGCTTTGCCTGGCACGCTGCCTGGTCGACCAGAACTTCCACCTTCGGTCCGTAGATCAGCAGACCCTGGCGCTCGCCGGGAAGGGTCAGTTGGACGTTGGCGCGCGTGCTCCAGATCAGCCGATCGCCGTTCATGAACCGGCATTCGATCACCGGACTGACGTAGTCGCCGCCGTTATTGTTGAGGTACAGGACGACTTGCCAGCGTCGGCCCGTGACCGCCCCGAGCGATGCATTGTCGATGCTGACGACCGGAATTCTTGCCCCAGCCGTGATCGGCACCTTTCCAACCATCGTGCCGCGCACTGTCTGCTCGTAGCGCTTGCTGCCAGCGTTCTGGTCCTGTGGATCGAAGGCCTCATCGTTAGGCCCGGCGAGGGGCCTGCCGTCGTTTCCAACGGTCGCCGGAGTCCATACCTCGCCTGTCCTGGGGTCCTTGAACTCCATCGCATTGGACGAGGTGACGGCGCCGCGGCTGCTCAGAGCCACCTGCGCGAAGACCGCAGGGGCGGCGGCTATGGCGAGCACGCAGGCCAGAACCTTCGGAGAGACAACGAGAAGGTTGCTCATGTGACAGCCTCCCTGGGCAACAGGCCTCAGGCAGGGGGAGGGGCCGCAACGTGCGCGCCGCAATCGCCCGTGCACAAGTTCTAACGGCGACCCCCGGTCTGACTTTCGGCTGCAAGTATACGTCAAAAACCTCAAGTGGTCTTCCCTCGGTCGCGCTGTGATCACGGGCACGCCCGTCACCCCTTTCTGGTGCCAGCCGGCTTGGCCCCCGCGTGCACTGAGTGCGGCCCGAGGCGGTCGTGGAAGTGATCTAATCTGACGTGGACGGAGGGCGGATTTCTCCGGCCTTGACGTCATACTTTTGCTCATTTGGCCGATTCGACAGGCGCTCCCAAGTCTTGCTTAGGTGCCTGCCACCCGAGGCAGAGTGCCACGGGCATAGGCGCCGAGGAGAATCGTCGTGTCCGATCACGTATCACCGGTGCCCCATGATGCTGCCCCGCGAGAGCTTCCAGGCAGCGCGCGCGCTTTGTTGGTTGGGCTGGTCGTGCTTTGCGCCCTTATCGCAGCCTTAGGCCTCGCCTACTATGCGGGCGTCATGTCTCTGGAGTCGGCTCCGCTTTGGGGCCCTTCGTAGGGGTCACCACGAGCCAAATCCGAAGACTGGACGCGCCAGCCGCCCACGCGCGCGGTGAAGCCGCGCGGATCGTATTTGCCGCTCGGGTCGAAGCGTAACCCCGGCGCGTGCGGCGATTTGGCCCCTGCTGAGCGGGACCTACTGCCGACGCGGGCGCCAGCGCCGGAGGTTGGTGAAATTGCAGCGCCGGCAACCGTAGAAAACCTGCAGCACGCCACCAGCCTCCCCTGATGTCGGATCGGGTTCTATCCCGATCAACTGCAAGGTGCCCTCCAAGCATTTGGGACAGCTTAGAAGTATCTTCGCCAGAGCAGGGGGAGAATCATCCAAGCCTCACCGTCCAACTATCGTCGGGTCAAACTTCGAGGTGACAGTTCCGGCACGACGGCTATCGCGATCGAGCGGCAACATCGAGCGTCCGGCAATCATTGTTGTGCCGCTCGCACTCCTTGGAGGCAATGTCTTGCTGACTTCTCAGACCAAACACAAGGCACGACGCCATGAGCGCCAGGTAGATGGCAGCCATGATGAGGCTGCCCATGGAGCCTTCCCGACCGCGGTTCCCATTGTTCACCGGTATCCCAACATTTCTGATAGCTCTTTTCGCCCGTTCGAGTTTGCGAGAACCCCCGGACGTTGTCTGTAAAGGGCGTCACACGTTTGGCCTTATTCGGCTTTTTTCGGTCTGGTCCGCGGTCTGCGCTTAACCGGATTCCGGCGCCCAGGCGGCGTGGAAGACACGGATCCGCCGCAGCCGGGTGACGCTCGTCGTCGCGGCCTCGCAATCAGGGGCAACGTGTGGACAAACAAGCGAGACGGGTAATTCAGGCTCTTCCCGCGAGACGCGTTTCGTGCGAGGTCTACAAGGGGAGTGAGGGGGTTGAGCCGCTTATTCGATCATGCCGCCGTCGCGCTGGCCGCGGCCTGTGCCGGCGCAGCGCCCGCGGCGGGGCAACTGCTCGCCCATAAGGACCTGTCGCAGGCTGCCGCCCTTGCGATCGCCATGGGCGCGGCCGAGCACTGCAAAGCCCAGGGCTATACCGTCTCGGTGGCCGTGGTCGGGCGCGAGGCTCAGGTCCTCGTTCATCTGCGCGGCGACGGCTCGGCGCCGCATTCGATGGAGAACAGCTATCGGCGCGCCTACACCGCCCTCACCTACCGCCGGCCCTCGGGAGACGTCGAGCAGCGGGTTCGCAAGGATCCCGGCGACCAGCTCGTGCAGCTGACCCATGTGATGGCGGCACAAGGCGGCCTGCCGATTGTGGTCGATGGCGACGTGATCGGCGCCGTGGCGGTTTCCGGATCGCCAGGCGGCGACAAGGACGAAGCCTGTGCCAAGGCCGGCCTCGATAAGGCCGCCAACCTGTTGAAATGAAGGCCATGCGCGCACTGATCGCTATTTTGTGCCTGCTCGGGCTGCTCGGCTCGACCACTGCGTCCGCGCAGACGTCGAAAGACTGGATCACCGGCTTGCCGCGCGAACCGATCCCGGTGAAGGCTTGGCCAGGCGGCAAGAAGGTCGCGGTCGCCTTCGTCTTCTACGTCGAAGTATGGGGCCACGGCCAGGGACCGAACTTCCGTCCCGACATGACGGCGCGCAACCCCGACGTGGTCGACGAGGCGTTCCGCCAGTACGCCATCGAATGGGGCGTGCCGCGCGTCGGCCGCCTGTTCCGCGACCAAGCGGTTCCGCTCAGCATCGCGCTCAATGCGCAGTTCCCCGAGCAGAATGCCGGCATCTGGAAGCAGTTCCGGGCGTTGGTACCCAAGGCGCCGATTGTGGCGCACGGCCTCAACAACTCGACGGATCTCCTGCCGCTCAGCCAGGGGCTGGAGGCGCAGAAGGCTTACATCAAGCGCACGCTCGATATGTTGCAGCAGAGCACGGGCGAACGCCCGAAGGGTTGGTCGAGCCCCAGCGTATATCCCGATGCGGCGACTTTTACAGCGACCGCCGCCGAGGGCCTGACGTATTCGCTCGACGGCATGGACTCCGACGTGCTGTCGCGGCTGGTGACGCCGGCCGGGCCGTTGGTCTTGATCCCCTACCCCGCACCGACCGTCGACATGGGCCAGTATCTCTCGCGCCTGAAGGAGCCGGTCGATCTCGAGCGCTTCTGGATCGATTATGTCGGCGAGCTCGCCCGCGAAGCGGCCGCCGATCCGGCCCGGCCAGCGACCGTCGTCGCGATCGGCATCCATCCCTTCGTGGTTGGCACGCCGGGTGGTGCCGCCTCGTTTCGTCGGGTGCTCGAAGCGCTGAAGAAGCAGCCGCTGGTCTGGCTGACCGACACCAACGAGGTGATGAAAGCAGCCGGAGAGAACCGCTAAGGCCAGCGCGCGCCCATCAGCCATCCGCTTCCGCAGGCCCGAGGCGGCATGGCTGCGGCTGCGGCCCAGGTCGAGCTATTCGAACAGCTCCCTATTCAGTGCCTTGAGGCCATCGAGTGTGGAGGCCGCGGGCTCGAAGCGGCGGCTGGCCGGGTTCCAGCGCCAGACGGCGTGGAAGATGTGGGTCGCCGCAGCGGGGTGGCGCTCGTCGTTGCAGCCTTCCTGGCCGGTGTGGCCGATCTTGGCCGTCACGGTCGCCTCGATCCGGTGAAGGGGTCCGTCCGGATCGGGGACGGTGGCGAAGCGCGCCGTCTCGACCGCCTTCCAGCTGCACAGGCTCTCGGAGGTGAGCGGGAGCTGGTCCACCATGGTAAGGCGGTCGCCGACCGGCGAGACGATCATGTAGCCGCCCATCGTGAGGTCGGCGGCGTCGTGCTCGCTCCAGGTGACCAGCGCCGAATCGCCGGGCCCCAGCAGCAGCACCGCCTGGTCGGCGAATGCCGTGTCCTTGTCGATGCCGACGTCGGCGGCGTCGAGCAGCTTCGGCGTGCCGCCCTCGTCGTCGAACAACATCAGCACCGCGAGGCCCTCGATCCGGCCCTCCTTGCCGCCGAGGTCGGCGAGCAGCGCAATGCGCCTCTTGCCGCCGACCAGGATGCGCTTGTCCGCGACGAAGGCCAGCACCGCCGGGTCCGACGACTCGCCCCGGAACCCTTCGCCCGCCAGGTGACGCGGCGGGGTCCTGAAGTGGCCTTCGAACCGCTGGTCGGCGTCATTGAGCCGGAGATCGGGGACCGCCTGCCGGACGAGATCCGCGTAGGTGAGCCCGGGGTGGCCCGGCACGGCGTCGCCGGCGTTCTTCAGCAGGCCCTGGTCGGCGATGGCGGACGCCGCAGAGAGCGCGCCAAGCACGCTGACGAGAAGGAGAACGGCGCGCCAATTCATCAAAGTCGGTCCGGGATCGGACGTCGTACTGGGCTGGTGTTCTATTTGTACTCGGCCTCCGCGGGCGCGATCATCGTGCCGCGGATAGCGACCGCCTTCTGGCCGACGAACCAGTCGGCCGGCAGGTTACCCCAGGCGGGGTAGTGCGGCGACGCGCGGTGCGCCGCGAGCGCGGCATCGTCCCGGTAGACCTCGTAGAAGTAGATCGTGTTCGGGTCGCTGTCGTCCTGGATGACGTCGAAGCGCAGGCAGCCGGGCTCGTCCTCGCGCGCGCCGCGTCCATCCTCGAGGGCGCCCTTCAGGATCTGGTCCCGGTACTCCGGCTTCATGCGGACCGTCACGAATATCGCTCTCATGCCAAGTTCTCCTGCGGTGGCGGCTGGGCGATCTTAACCGCGCCGGGTGTTAATCGCCCAGCGGGGTGAGGGTGCGGCACAGCCGGTCAAGTGCGCCACCAATGCAGCAATGCAGAGTGACAGCCATGCAGCGCGAACCGTACGGTCGGCCGTTCAGATCCTCGTCGAGTATCATGGTCTACGCATTCCGCCTTCTCATTATCAGCAACAGCGACAACTTCCGCACGCGGCTGGTCGATTGGGCGGGCATCTTGGGCCTCTCGGTCAAGGCGATCGGTTTCGCACCGGAGCTGCCGACTGCGCTGGAGGCGCACGGTTTCGACTGGGTCGTGCTCGACCTCGACATGGGCCAGGACGCTGCGTTCGAAGCGGTCGAGGGCCTGGCCCGCACCGGGGCGAGGCTTTTCCTGGTGGGCGCCGATGAAGTCGCCCTGGCCGCCGCACGGGCCGCCGCAGCGCTGAACGGGCTGGAGGTGGCCAAGGCGGCGAGCGGGCCGCTGTCGATGGAGGAGCTGGGGGAAGTCGTCGCCCGCCGCACCGCACCCTCACCCGGCCTTGCCCATGGCGCTGCCCATGGCGCTGCTGGCGGAGACCTTGCCGCAGCGCCCATCCTCGAAAGCGGCGCCGGCATTCCCGAGGACGAGGTGGAGGTCCACTACCAGCCGCTGATGTGCTTCCAGACCGGACGCGCGCTCGGGGTCGAAGCGCTGGTCCGCTGGCGGCATCCGGTGCACGGCCTGCTGTCGCCCAGTCGGTTCATCGCGCTCGCCGAGCGCAACGGCAGCATCGTGCCGCTGACCTGGACCGTCCTGCGCCATGTCGTCCGCCAGCATGCCGCCTGGAAGAAGGCCGGCATTACGCTCGCCGTGTCGGTGAATGTCTCGGCCTTGTTCCTGGCCGCGCTCGAGACGGCCGAGGCGCTGCTGGACCTGCTTCGCGACGAAGGGTTCGACCCCCGCGAGCTCACGCTCGAGATCACCGAAACCGAGGCGGCGCGCAATCCGCCGCTGGCCAATGCCCTGCTGCGCCGGTTGCGCGACAGCGGCGTCGCGGTCGCCATGGACGACTACGGCGTCGGCTTTTCGACCTTGCAGCGGCTAAAGCTGTTCCCGTTCAGCAATCTCAAGATCGATCGCTGGCTGGTGGCCGACCTCGCGAGCGATCCGCAGGCGCAGCGCACGGTCCGCATGCTGGTGGCCTTGGGGCAGGAGCAGAACTTCACGCTGACCGGCGAAGGCATCGAAACCGAAGAGCAGTGGCGCATCCTGCGCGACCTGGGCTGCGACTATGGCCAAGGCTACCTGATCGCCCGACCGATGCCCGCCCAGGACGTAGCAACCTGGCTCGTAGCCAAGACGGGCGCGACAACGCGCCCCAGCCTCGCTCCTTGCTGATCGTCTCGCCCCTTGCTGATCGCCCCGTGCTGATCGCGAGCACCCGCTGCGACTGATCTTCTTTCCACCACACCTGTGACGCGGCGGCCTTGAATTGGACACCGTACCACTGCTTGCAGCCCACAAGTGGCTTCGGCAGCATTGCTTATGCGGGTGCTCTTGCGCGAGTGCTGGGGCGGGGGAGATGATCAACAGTTTCTCGTACTATGTGGCGGTCAACCACGCCTACGGCGACGGCTACCGCCTTTCGGAACGCGCTTTGGCGCTGGGCCGAGAGCTCAGCGGTAGTGACCCGTGGGACGGCAGCATGCGCCACGACCCGGTGCTGGTCGAGGTGGTGCGCCAGCTCGGCGTCTATGCCTCCACCGGCGACGCCCTGATCGAGGTCGAGCAGATCGAGAACCCGCATTACCGGATCGTCTGCAGGTCAGGTTACGAAGAGATCGTGACTCCCAACAGGGCGAGCGGCTGGGTCAACGCGCTCGAACGTCCAACCGCGGCCGGTACCGGAAGCAGCGTCGCCGCTTCCCGAACGAGGCGGCCAGCGTGATATCCTGAGAGGCGTTGGCCCTCTCTAACCGCATCCTCAGTCCGTCGGACCGCTACAGCGACCTTTTGGCCGATCTCGCCCTCGTGACCGCGGGAGGCGCGGCGCTGCTGATCGCGATCGTCCTGTGGTTCGACAATGCGCAGGGCGGACTGACCGGCAACGGCGTGTTCAAGAGCCTGGAGCTCGCGCCCTGGGTCCGCGATCCCGCGCACGCCCCACTCTTTCCCTCCAACTACCTGTACTACCCGCTGATGGGCGCGCTGTGCCGCGGCCTCGATGCGCTCGGCGCGTTAGCCGGCGACCCGCGGCGCCAGCTCACCATCATCAACGCGCTGAGCGGCGCGCTGTCGCTGGGCGTCGTCTACCTGCTGGTCCGGGCGGTGACGGCGGACCGGCTGGTCGCCGTGCTGGCGGCGGCGTTCCATCTCGCGTCGAGCTTCGTGATGTTCCTCGCCATCATCAACGAGGACATCATGCCGAGCTACACCATCCTGCTCGCGGCCATGGCGCTGGGCGCGGTGTGGTTCGCCCGGCCGACCGGGGCGCGGGTGGTGGGTGTCGCGGCGCTGTTCTCGCTGGCCTGGCTCATGGAATGGCGGTTGATGTTTCCCACCCTGCCCGCCTTGCTGGCGGCGCTCTGGTTGTGCGAGCCGCGGACTTCCCGGCGCATCGGCTGGATCGCGCTGTTTGCCGTCGCGATGGTCGCGACGACCGCGCTCGTTTCCTGGGCATGGTGGGGGCACGAAAATGCGGTCGGCCCGTTCGAGCTGATCTGGACCGGCAAGGCCGTTCGGTCGGTGTGGGCGGGCTTCACCTGGGCCAAGCTCGGCTACCTGTGGGACGGCATGGTGGCCTATCTGCTCGGCGCCGGCATCGCCAACCTGCCTGGCGTTCCCGGCTGGGACTTGTGGCGCGTCCTGGCGACGCTGTGGATGCTCGCGGTCGCCGTCGTGGCGCTGCCCATGCTGTGGCGCGCCCGCGGCAATCGCCAAGCGCGCGCGCTGGCCGCCGTGTTCGGCGGCAGCTTCGTGGCGGGCGAGGTCTTCAACCTCTACTCCCAGCCGCAGGACCCGCAGATGCAGATCAACGTGATGGCCTGGCTGACCGTCGCATGGGCCCTGGTGCTGGTGGCGGCGCGTGCGCGATGGGGTGGCAAGGGTCTGGCGGGTTTGGCGGCCCTGACGGTCGCGCTGTTCGCCTACAACGTCTGGAGCCTGGCGCCGCTACGCGGACTGGACAGCGCCTGGGATGGCGCCATCGAGCGGCTGGAGCGCGAGGCCGATCCGGCGCGCACCGTCTGGCTGATGCACGACTTCGACTGGGCCATGGTCTACGGCTCGCTGCATTGGGGCGTGAACGAGCCGGGCACCGATTCGCTCGGCTCGGCGCCGCAGGCAGTGCCGAAATTCAAGTGGATCGGCTTCGTGGGCCAGGTGCTGCGCCATCCCGACTGGAGCGACGAGCGCCTCGCGGCCGACCTCCGGCACGAGATCGACCGCGCGCTCGACCTCGGCTACGCCGTCATGGTGGTGCGGCTGTGGGACATGGACCAGGCCGAGCTCGAAAGCGCGACCGGCATGATCGCGGGCAGCGCGCGGCTCGCCGCGTTGCGCCGGCTGTTGCACGAGGACTATGTCGCCACGCTCGCCTTCACCGATCCGGTGGCCGGCCCCGTGCATCGCCTGGAACGCCCGGCGCGGAAATAGTCGCCGGCGGGCGCCCCGTGCCGATCGTTGACTCCAGGAAGCCGGACGGCAAACTGCCGCGTCGGATGGTAAATGAGTAGACGCTTCAGATTTCGCGACTGGCCACTGCGCGCCAAGTTGGCGGTGTTGCTCGTGTTGTCGGCAGTCCTGCCCCTCACGATTGCCGCCGTCGTCAACATCATCGAGGCTCGCGACCGGATGCTGGACCAGGCGGGCGCGGTGCTGGCGGCGCGCGCCGAAGAACTCGTATGGCGGTTGGATACGTTCAACCGGGAGTACCAGCTCGACGTGCGCAAGCTCGCGCGCCTGCCCGAGGTCGTGGACTTCCTCGCATCGCCGGCTGCCGGCCGGAGTTCGGAGGCGGAATTGACCGCGATCCTCCAGGTGCAGCCGGCTGCCGATCCGAATATCAGGGGCGCCGCCCTGCTCGACATGGCGGGCGTGGTCCGGGCCACGACCGACAGTTTCGTCGGCGCCAATCTGTCCTACCGATCCTTCATTCGCGAGGCGCTTCGGCGGCCGGAGTTCACCTCGAGCATCTATGTCAACGCCGCCAGGGTCGGAGGCGTCCCGTCCATCGCCTATATGGCGCGCGTGGAAGGACCGGACGGCAAGCCGATCGGCCTCGCTGCCCTTTGGGTTCGTGCGTCCAGTCTCTGGGCGATCATGAAGAACGCCAACGGCAAGGCGGGTCCCGGAAGCTTCGCCGTGCTGTTCGACAACAACGGCATCCGGATCGGCCACTCCTACAGCGACGACATCGTTTTCCATCCCGCAGGCCAGCTCGACCAGGCGCTGATCGACGCCCTGACTGCGGACCAGGCCTTTGGTCCGGACACGCGATTGCTTCTGACCGACGTCCGGTCCTTTCCCGAGCAGTTCGAGCGGGCACGCGCGAGAGTGCCCGACGAGACGTTGTTCCGCGGATTCGCCCCGGTCAATCAGGGGTGGAACTACGGCGTGGGGCGTCCGCTCGAAACGGTGTCCTGGACCGTTTTCTACATGGTTCCGGAGGCGGCGCTGCTCGCTCCGATCGAGGCGACGACGGGCGAGAGCGCGTTGATCGCCTTCGCCTGCATGGTCGCCGCCCTGGCCGTTGGCAGCCTCTATGCCGGCGTCCTGGTGCGGCCGATCCGGGCTTTGACAGGCGCGACGATGAAAATCGCGGCAGGCGACCTTCGCGCGCGGGTCGCCGGCAGGCTTGCCAAGGACGAGCTGGGTCGACTGGGTGCGAACTTCAACACGATGGCCGAGCGCATCGAGGCCCAGGATGCCGCGCTGCGGGCGGCGCGAGACGAGCTGGAGCTGCGCGTTCAGGAACGGACTGCCGAGCTCGTCTTGGCGAACGCCAAGCTCGAGGCAGAGGTCGCCGAGCGCGCACGAGCCGAGACGGAGGCGCGCCGAAGCGAGCAGAATCTCGCAACGACGCTGAACAGCATCGGTGATGGGGTGATCGCCACCGATACGACGGGACACGTGGTGCGCATGAATCCCGTGGCCGAGCAGCTCACCGGATGGTCCCTCGCCGACGCCGCCGGCCGTCCGCTCGTCGAAGTGTTTCACATCGTCAATGAGGAAACGCGACAGATCGTCGAGAGTCCCGCCGAGCGGGTGTTGCGGGAAGGCGTGGTCGTGGGGTTGGCCAATCACACGGTGTTGCTCTCGCGAAACGGCTCGGAATGTCCGATCGCCGACAGCGGTGCTCCCATCCGAACGCCCGATGGCGCCATGGCCGGCGTGGTCCTCGTGTTCCGCGATCAGACCGAGGAGCGCACCAACGAGCGGCTGCGGATCAGAAGCGTGACGCTCGAGGCGGAAAGCCTGCGCGCCCGGGAGGCGAGCAGGCTCAAGAGCGAATTCCTCGCCAACATGAGCCACGAGCTGCGCACGCCGCTCAACGCCATCATCGGCTTCACCCAGCTCATCCATGACGGCGACGTCGCGCCGGATGCGCCTCAGTACAAGGAGTTCCTGGGCGACATCCTGGCGAGCGCGCGCCACCTCCTGCAGCTCATCAACGACGTGCTGGACCTCTCCAGGGTCGAGGCGGGCAAGCTGCGCTTGAACCCCGAGCCGGTGAACCTGTCCGACCTGGTCGGCGAAGTGGTGAGCATCCTGCGCACGACCGCGGCCGACAAGTCCATCCGCGTGGAAACGGCGCTCGATAAGAAGCTCGATGACGTTGTCCTCGACGGCGCACGCTTCAAGCAGGTCCTCTACAACTACATCTCCAACGCCATCAAGTTCACTCCCGAAGGCGGACGCGTGGCGATCAGGACGCAGGCGCAGCCGGACGACACGTTTCGGCTCGAAGTCGAGGATACCGGCATCGGCATTGCCGCCGAGGACGTCGACCGACTTTTCATCGAATTCCAGCAGCTTGATGTCAGCGCAGCGAAGCGCCAGCCGGGTACCGGGCTCGGCCTCGCGCTGACCAAGCGTCTGGTGGAAGCGCAAGGCGGCAGCGTCGGCGTGACCAGCGCGCCGGGTCGCGGCAGCACCTTCTTTGCCGTCTTTCCGCGGCGCATGGAGCGGACCGCGCCAGCGGTCGCACCACCCGGCTTCTACGGCAGCCGAGGCGCTCCGCTCATCCTGGTCATCGAGGACGAGGACCGGGACCGGGCATCCCTGGTGCGCATCCTGACGGAGTCCGGCTACGCCGTCGAAACGGCGGCGACGGGGGCGCAGGCTTTGGCGCGCTGCAACGAAAGCAAGTTCGACGCGATCACCTTGGACCTGATCCTGCCGGACAGCAGCGGCGTCGACGTCCTGCGCGGCATCCGCGCCAGCGAGAAAAATCGCGACGTGCCGGTGATCGTGGTCACTGTCGTCACCGAGCGCGGCGCGGTGGCGGGATTCGCAGTCCACGACATCCTGCCGAAACCCGTCGACAGCCCGATATTGCTCGATTCGCTGCAGCGCGCCGGCGTCGCCCGCGAAGCCACCGGGACCGTGCTGATCGTCGACGACGACGCCCGCTCCCTCAAGCTGATGGCCGCGACCTTGGATCAGCTGGGCTATCGCACCGTCTCTGCCTCGACCGCCAGGCTGGCACTCGAGGCCGCGGCGGAAGCGGCGCCGGCGGCGGTGATCCTCGACCTGATCATGCCGGAGATGGATGGCTTCGAGTTCCTGGACCATTTCCGGCAGATGCCGCAGTGCCGGCACACGCCGGTGATCGTGTGGACGATCAAGGACATCACCGCCGAAGAACGGACACGGCTAGCGGTCTCGGCCCGCGGCATCGTGCAGAAGGGCCGTCGAGCCGGGGCCGCGCTCGCCGCCGAGCTCGGCGAGCTCCTCGAGGCGCACGGTGGCTTCGTCGACCATGGCTGAAGCGATGGCCGACGCGCCCATCCTGATCGTCGACGACAACCCCGCCAACATGAAGCTCGCGGCGTTCGTGCTGAAGTCCAAAGGCTATACGGTGAGGACGGCCTCCAACGCCAAGGAAGCCTTGGTCGAGATCGCCTCGTTCCCGCCCCGCCTCGTGCTGATGGACATCCAGCTTCCCGACATCGACGGCCTGGAGCTGACACGCCGCCTGAAGGCCGAGCCCGCAACCCGCGGGATCATCGTCGTCGCGGTCACCGCCTACGCCATGGCGGGCGACGAGGAAAAGGCCCGTCGCGCCGGCTGCGACGGCTACATCAGCAAGCCGATCGACACCCGCACACTGGCGGCCACCGTCGGCCTCTACCTCAGTGCGGCCGGCGAGGCCCATCCGCCGCGATCATAGGCCGGTTGCGGCGAAGTATTTCCGGGTCGTGCTGCGCTTGGCTCGATACATCGCCCGGTCGGCCGCGCGGATCAAGGAGTCTGCCGAACGTCCGTCGGTCGGATACAGCGCCATTCCCATGCTCGCGCCCACGCAAAGCTGCTCACCGCCGCAGACAAAGGGTTCCGATAGCGTCGAGATGATGCTCCCGGCGACTTTTTCGGCGAGCGCGATATCGGCCACCTCGCCCAACAGCACCGCGAACTCGTCGCCGCCCAGTCGAGCGCACATGTCGCCTTGCCGCACGATGCCGCGCAAGCGACTCGCGATGTATTTCAGCATCTCGTCGCCAAAGGCATGGCCGTGCCGATCGTTGATCGACTTGAACCCGTCCAGGTCGATGTAGAGCAAGGCGAGATGCCCGTTGGCATTTTCCGCCCGAGTAATTTCCGCTTCCAGGGTGCGCTCGAACAGAAGGCGGTTGGCAAGTCCGGTCAGGTAGTCCAGCTCCGCCTGGGTGCGAAGCCGTTCGGCGGCGCGCCGACGCTCGCTTGCGTCCTCGAACACCAGGACGAACGTCTCGAACTCCGTCGCGTCGCCCTCGATCAGCGACAGGCTGTACTCGGCGGGGAATTCCCGGCCGCGCAGCGTGCGGAACGAAGCCTCGTCGCTGCGGTAGAGTCCGGCGTCTCGTGCCCCTGCGAACGGGTCGTGCCCGCCTTCGGCCCGCAGCGGAAAGAAGGCCGCTACATCGCCGCCCATTAGCTCCGACGGAGAGCATTCCATGAGCCGGGCAGCCGCCGGATTGACCATGTTGATGCGACGATCGCCATCGATCCCGATGATGCCGTCGCCCACGGCCTGCAACAGGCGACTGAGCCGCTGATTGGCCCGGCGCAAGGTGCGCGACGTTTCCGCCAGCTCGCGCCGATGCATGAAGAGCGTCAGCAGGGCCCTGACCTTGGAGAGCAGCAAGGTATTGTCGATCGGCTTGATCAGGTAATCGATCGCACCCGTCTCGTAGCCCTGCGAGACATGCTCCTCGTCGCGCTCACTGGCGGTGAGGAAGATGATGGGCACCGGATTGCCGGCCGTAAGCGCACGAATGCGATCGGCGGTCTCGTAGCCATTCATGCCCGGCATGCGCACGTCGAGCAGGATGGCAACGAGCTCGTGCTCGCCCACCAAGGTCAGGGCCTGCTCGCCGCTCGATGCCGTCAGCACGTCCACCGGCAGCTTTGCCAGCACGGCCACCGCCAGCCTGACATTCATCGGCGTGTCGTCGACGACCAGGACCTTGGGCCTCGAACTCCTATCCTCGGCCGCCTTGTCCTGGCCATCCAAATCGAGACCGGTCATGCCAACCTTCGGACTGCACGCTTCAACTCGCCGAACCGTAGCAGTTTCCGCAGGCTTGTGCTGGCACCGTTCCCGAACGGATTTCTACATCGCGGCCTGCTGGATGCGCCGCTCGTCGAGGCCGACCGAGCGGGCAGTCTCGACGATTGCAGCCCAGGTGTCGTCGGGCAGCGGCACGCCCTCGGCCAGGCGCTGCTTGCGCATGCGCACCTCCGGCTCGCCCGGCACCAGCACCTCGCCGCCCGGTGTGGCGGGCTTCGCGCTTTTCACGAAGTCGACGTAGCGCGCGATGTCCTGCGGGAAGAAGCCTGTGGGATCGAACACATGGGGGTCGACGTAGAAAGACAGCATGCCGTTGGCGAAGCGGCCGCGCTTGGGATCGGTCGCGCCGGTACCGGACAGTGCGCCGCCCAATATTTCGCACATGAAGGCGAGACCCGAGCCCTTGTGCTCACCGAAAGCGCGGATGGCGCCGGTGCCCTTGCTGTGGTTGCGCGGGCCGGTCGGCGTGTAGTCGCCGTAGAGCAGGTGCGGATCGCTGCTCGGCTGGCCATCGGGCCCGACCAGCGCCGCTTCCGGGATCTTCTTGCCGCCCTGGCTCGCGACCAGCACCTTGCCCTCGGCCACGACCGATGTCGCAAAGTCGAGCACCAGCGGATCCTGGCCGGGACGCGGCACGCCTACGCAATAGGGCGCCGTCGAGAAGCGCCGCTCGACGCCGCCATAGGGCGCCACCAGCACGCTGCCCGAGGCATTGACGAAATGCACCGAGACCAGGCCGGCCTCGGCCGCCATCTCGGCCCAGTCGCCGACCCGGCCGACATGGCCCGCGTTGCGCAGCGTCACCGCCGCGAGCCCGTTGCCCTTGCACTTGTCGATGCCGATGCGGACGGCTTGCGGCGTCACCGTCTGGCCGAAGCCGTACTTGCCGTCGACCACGGCGATGACCGGCGTGTCGACCAGCACGTCGACCGTGACGTCGGGCACCACGGTGCCGGACTTCACCTGGACGGCGTAGCGCGGCACGCGCACCACGCCGTGGCTGTCGTGGCCCGAGAGGTTGGCGCTCACCAGGTAGCGGCCGATGCGGCCGCCCTCCTCCTTCGAGCAGCCTGCGACCGAGAAGATGTCGGCGACGAACGCCTCGAGCGCGTTCGCCTTGATCGTGATGGTACCCATACGCTGTTCCTCTATTGCTGCCTCCCCACGCTCCGCGTGGGGAGGTGTCGCCGTCTTACGGCGACGGAGGGGTCATGGCGATGACTCATGACCCCTCCGTCCGCTTCGCGGCCACCTCCCCAGCTTCGCTGGAGAGGAATCTCAAGACCGGACGGTGCGAGCCAGGTTGGCGACGTAGCCGCGGTTCCAGGTCGGGTTGATCATCACCTCGTTGATGACGACGTGCGGCGGCAGGCAGGCGATGTAGCGGATCAGATCGCCGACATCTTCCGACTGCGCCATGCGAGCGCGGTCCTCCTGGGACACCGGGATCGGCCGCCGGTCGAGGATCGGCGTCGCCACCTCGCCGGGGCACACCACGGTGGAGCGGATGCCGTTGACGCACTCCTCCATGTTGATGGTGTGGCTCATCGCCACCACGCCGTGCTTGGCCGCCGAGTAGGCCGTCCCGCTCAAGGTGCTGGGATTACGCCCGGCCATCGACGAGGTGTGGATCAGCACACCGCCGCCGTGCCGGCGCATCATCGGCAGCACGGCGATCGAGCAGTAGAAGGCGCTCGACAGGTTGCCGTCGATCACATGCTCGGCGCCCTCCGGCGTCAGCTCCTTCCACGAGCGCTCGAGGATGTTGAGGCCGGCATTGTTGACCAGCACGTCGCAGCGGCCGAGCTCCTTGTCGATCTCCTGGGCGATGGCGGTGACGGTCGCGGCCTTCATCAGATCGCCCGGCTTCACGATGGCCTTGCCGCCGGCCTTGGCGATCGCCGCCGCGGTGTCCTGCAGCGCTTCCTTGCGGCGGCCGGTCAGCACCACGGCGGCGCCCTCCTTGGCGAGCGCGACCGCCGCCGCCTGGCCAATACCCGAGCCGGCACCGGTCACCCAGGCGACCTTGCCCGTCAACGCAGCCATCGATGTCTCCTGTCCAGATATAAGATTCTGTCATCCCGAGGCCGCAGGCCGAGGGACCTTTCCTGATCGCGAAAGGTCCCTCGCTTCGCTCGGGATGACAATGGGGTCGGCTGACAGAGTCTACTACAGCACTTTCCCCGTGCTGTCGTCGATCAGGTGCATGTTGCTGAGGTCGGCGCGCAGCGTCATCGCCTTGTCGGCAGTGGCGCCGGCGTTGGGATTGACGCGGCCGCAGACCTCGATGCCGGCCAAGGTGAAATAGACCAGCGTCTCCATGCCCATCGGCTCGACCACCTCGATCACCTGGCTGAAATCGTGCTGGTTGGGCTCGATGTGCGGCCGCGTCTCGGCGATGTGCTCGGGCCTGAGCCCCAGCACGACGTTCGGCTTTCCGGCATGCGGCGTGTAGCGCGCGGTGCGGTCGGCCGGCACCGGGAAGGCAAGCGTGTCGTTCACCCGCACGCGCAGCGCGCCGGCCGCCTGCTCGACCTGGCAGGGGATGAAGTTCATGGCCGGCGAGCCGATGAAGCCCGCGACGAACTTGGTGGCCGGCGAATGGTAGAGGTCGTTGGGCGAGCCGACCTGCTCGATCAGGCCGGCGTTCATCACCACCACGCGGTCGGCCAAGGTCATGGCCTCGACCTGGTCGTGCGTGACATAGACCGTCGTGGTGCGCACCTTCTGGTGCACCTTCTTGATCTCGGTGCGCATCTGCACGCGCAGCTTGGCGTCGAGGTTGGAGAGCGGCTCGTCGAACAGGAACACCTTGGGATCGCGCACGATGGCGCGGCCCATGGCGACGCGCTGGCGCTGGCCGCCCGACAGCTGCTTGGGCTTGCGGTCCAGAAGCTCGGTGATGTCGAGGATCTGCGCCGCCTGCTTGACCCGCCGCTCGATCTCGTTGCGCGGCGTGCGCTTGAGCTTCAGCCCGAACGACATGTTTTCGTACACGTTCATGTGCGGGTAGAGCGCGTAGTTCTGGAACACCATGGCGATGTCGCGGTCCTTGGGCGGGACGTCGTTCACGATGTCGCCGCCGATCGCGATGTCGCCGCCGCTGATCTCCTCGAGACCGGCGATCATGCGCAAGGTCGTGCTCTTGCCGCAGCCCGACGGGCCGACCAGGACGATGAACTCCTTGTCGGTGATGTCGAGGTCGATGCCGCGGACGGCTAAAACCTCGTCGTACTTCTTGACGACCTTGCGCAACGTGACTTGAGCCATGTTCCCTCTCACCCCTTGGGTCTCACCCCTTGGGTCTCACCCCTTGGGTCTTACCCCTTGGGTCTTACCCCTTGGTCGCGCCGGCCGTGAGGCCTGCGATATAGTAGTCCATGAGGAAGGCGTAGATGATGAGCGGCGGTGCCGCACCCAACAGCGCCCCCGTCATGATCTGCCCCCAGTTGAAGACGTCGCCCTTGATCAGGGTCGTGACGATGCCGACCGGCAGCACCAGCTCGCTGGTCGAGGTGGTGAAGGCCAGCGGATAGAGAAACTGCGCCCAGGCCACCGTGAAGGTGAAGATGGTCGCCGCGATGATGCCGGGCAGCGCCACCGGGATGAAGATCTTGGTCAGGGTCTGCATCCAGGTCGCGCCGTCGATCAGCGCAGCTTCGTCGAGCTCCTTGGGGATCGAGGCGAAGTAACCGATCATGATCCAGGTCGCGAACGGCACGGTGAGCGTTGGATACAGGATCATCAACGTCCACCAGTGGTTCATCAGCTGGATGCCGAAGGTGTCGTTGACCCAGGCGAACATCTTGAACAATGGGATGAACAGCAGCGTGTCGGGGATCAGGTAGGTCAGGAACACGCCGGTGGCGAGCGTGGCCGAGCCCCAGAACTTCATGCGCGCGAGCGCAAAGGCTGCGATCACGCTGATCGCCATGGTGATGATCACCACGAACACCGAGACGATCGCCGAATTGCGGAAGAAGGTCAGGTACTGGTTCTGGGTCAGAAGCTCGATGTAGTTCGAGAGCGTCGGCGAATTGACCCACCACGGATTGGTCGCCGCCGAGATCTCCGCGCTCGACTTCAGCGAGGTGATGAACATGTAGAACGGCGGCATCAGGAAGAAGACGGCGAAGATCACCAGGAAGAAATACGACCAGCGCAGCGCCCAGCGCCGGTTCTTGCTCATGCTGCCGTACTGCGGCCGGCGGGCCGGCGCGGCGGCCGTCGTGGTGGGAGCGATCGCGGCGTCGGCCATCAGACTTCACTCCCCCGCTTGGTGATGTCGCGCAGGATGAAGGTCGCGGCGACGGCCAGGATCGGCACCATGAACAGCGACACCGCGGCGCCGAGCGGGATGTCGCCGCTCTCGATGCCGACGCGGAACGCCCAGGTGGCGAAGACGTGCGTGGTGTTGAGCGGATCGCCCTTGGTGAGCACCCGCACGATGTCGAAGTTGGCGAACGTGACGATCAGCGAAAACAGCGCGGTTATGGCGATGATGTTGCGCATCATCGGCAGGGTCACGTACCAGATGCGCTGCCACCAGGTGGCGCCGTCGATCGAGGCCGCCTCGTAGAGCTGCTCGGGCACCGACTTCAGCGCCGCGAGGTACATGATCATGAAGAACGGCGAGCCGATCCACACGTTGACCAGGATGACCGAGAAGCGTGCCCAGCCGGTCTCGCCCAGCCAAGCGACGCGATCCATGCCGATGTGCTCGAGGATCCAGTTGAACGCCGAGTAGCTGGGGTCGAACAGCCAGAGCCAGGCGAGCGTGCTCATGGCCGGCGGGATGACCCACGGCACCAGAAGCATGCCGCGCCACTTGCGCTGGCCCTTGCTCGGGATGTTGTGCACGAAGTGGGCGACCACGAAGCCGATGATCGCCTTGAAGATGACGGCGGTGATCGCGAACAGGCAGGACTGGTAGACCACCATCCAGAAGGTGTCGCGGCCGAACAGGAAGCCGAAGTTGCCGAGGCCAACGAACCGGTTCATGCCCTTGTTGAGCATCGCGAGATAGACGGCATAGCCCGCGGGATAGGCCACCAGCACGGCGATCAGGGTGATCAGCGGCAGGGCCATCAGGAAGGCGATGGTCGATTTGCGCTGCATCAGCTTGTGCAGGCTGCTGCGGCCATCTGAGGTCAGGGCGCCCGACCCTCTTACGGCCCCTCTTGCGGCGACGTCTGCCATGGGATGCTCCGACGATGCAGGTCCTTAAGGGAACCGGCAGGGTTGCTGCCCTGCCGGTTTCCTCCGCGGCCTGCTAGTTGCGCATAAACCCTTCGATCTCGCCCGAGGCCCAATCGAGCGTCTTTTCCATCGTTTCGCCCTTGAAGTAGCGTACCGCCATCTGGGTCTGAATGCCCTGGGTGTAGATCTGCTCGGCGATCTTGTGCGGCGCCGGGGCCGCGGCGATCGACAGGATCTGGTGATTGTGCGGATTGGGATAGTGGTAGAGCGTGCCCTTGGGCGGCCCCTCCTCCTGCCAGACCTTGAAGGTGGTGAGCTTCTCGAACGACGGCAGGTCGTAGCCGCCTGACGCCACCACCATCTTCTCCGCCGCCGAGGCGGTCGACAGGTAGGCTAGAAGGCTTTTCGCCGCCGACTGGTTCTTGCTGAAGTTCCAGGTCGTCCAGAAGAACGGCAGGAACGGGCCGAAGCGGCCCTTGGGGCCGGCCGGGAAGCCGTGCGTCCAGCACTGCTCGGCGACCTTGGGCGCGTCGCGCTTGGCCACCGCCCAGGCGCTGGGCGGATTCATGATCAGCGCGCCGTTGCCCGAGATCAGCCACTTGTTGTTCGACGAATCGTCCCACGACGG
>JAFAKN010000762.1 GCA_019235415.1 Alphaproteobacteria bacterium | reverse complement strand
TCTCGCCGTAGACTTTCAGCCCGCGTGCCTGTGCCCGCTGGATCTCGTGCATGGCCTCCTTGGCCGAGACGTGCACCAGCAGCATCGGCACGTCCAACAGCTCGGCCAGCGAGATGGCGCGGTGCGTCGCCTCGCGCTCAACGACGTAGGGCCGCGACGTGGCGTGGAACTTCGCCGCCGTCATGCCCTTGAGCTCCAGCCGCTCGGTCAGCCAGCCGATGAAGTCGGAGTTCTCGGCATGGATCATCAGCATGGCCTGCTCGCGCCGCGCCGCCGCCAGGGCGTCGAGAAGCTCGCGGTCGGTGAGCTTCAGGTCGTCGTAGGTCATGTAGATCTTGAACGAGGTGTAGCCCTCGGCGACCAGGGCCGGGAAGTCCTGGCCCATGATCTTCTCGCTGGGATCCGACAGGATGACGTGGAAGGCATAGTCGATCAGCGACTTGCCGTCGGCCCGCTTGTGGTAGCGGTTGACCACGTCGCGCAAGGGCTGGCCGCGACCCTGGTAGGCGAAGGGGACGATCGTCGTGGTTCCGCCGGCCGCCGCCGCCCGGCTGCCGCTTTCGAAGTCGTCGCAGAACTCCGAGCCGTCTGCCGTGTCCTGGTCGAAATGGACATGGGCGTCGATGCCGCCGGGCACCGCGATCAGGCCGGTCGCATCGATCTCCTTGCGGCCCTTGTCGAGCCGCTCGCCGAGCGCCACCACGCGCCCGCCGCTCACGCCGATGTCGCCCCTCACGACATCGGCCGCGGTGGCGATCGTGGTGTTGCGGATGACGAGATCGTACTCGGCCATGTCTTCCTCCAGGATGAGACCGCGCTGCCTAGACCGAGACTGCGACCGGGTCCACACTCCGAGCAACGAAAAAGGGAACCGTCATGAAAAGTCTGATCCCGCCGCTGGTCGTTCTGGCCGCCTTGGGGACGCTGATCGCACCGCTCGCCGGGTCGGCGAGGGCACAGACCGCGATCAAGCCCGCCATCGTCTACAGCACGGGCGGCAAGTTCGACAAATCCTTCAACGAAGGCGTGAGCCAGGGCGCGCAGAAGTTCAACAAGGAAACCGGCATCGCCGTCGCCGAGTTCGAGCCCAACAACGAGACCCAGTTCGAGCAGGCGCAGCGGCGGTTCGCCCAACGCGGCCAGGACCCGATCGTCGCGGTCGGCTTCTCGCAGGCGGTCGCGCTCGAGAAGGTCGCCAAGGAGTTCCCCAACACCCGCTTCACCATCATCGACAGCGTGGTCAACCTGCCCAACGTGCAGTCGACCGTGTTCAAGGAGCATGAGGGGTCGTTCCTGGTCGGCGTGCTGGCGGCACTCGCTTCCAAGACGGGCAAGATCGGCTTCGTGGGCGGCATGGACATCCCGCTGATCCGTCGCTTCCAGTGCGGCTTCGAGCAGGGCATCAAGTGGGCCAATCCCAAGGCCGAGCTTCTGGCCAACATGACCGGCACGACACCGGCCGCCTGGAACGATCCCGGGCGCGGCGCCGAGCTCGCCAAGGGCCAATTCGATCGCGGCGTCGACGTGGTCTATGCCGCCGCCGGCTCGACCGGCATCGGCGTGCTGCAGGCCGCTGCCGACAGCGGCAAGCTCTCGATCGGCGTCGATTCCAACCAGAACCACCTGCATCCCGGCTCGGTGCTGACCTCGATGCTGAAGCGCGTCGACCTCGCCGCCTACAACAGCTTCAAGGCGGCGCAGATGGGCAATTGGAAAGGCGGCACGCAGGTGCTGGGGCTCAAGGACGGCAGCGTCGACTGGGCGCTCGACAAGGACAACGAGAAGCTGATTACGCCGGAGATGAAGGCCAAGGTCGACGAGGCCAAGGGCGACATCGAGTCCGGCAAGGTCGTGGTGCACGACTACATGAGCGACAATTCCTGCAAGTGAGCCCAATCTCCACGGTGAGGGCCATCGAGCTCAGCGGGATCGACAAGTCCTTCGGCAACGTCCACGCCGTGCGCGGCGTGGAGCTTGCCATCGAGAAGGGGGCCATCACCGGCATCGTGGGCGAGAACGGTGCCGGCAAGTCGACCCTGATGAGCATTCTCTACGGCCTGTACAGGCCCGATGCCGGCGAGATCCGCGTCGACGGCCGGCGCGTCGAGATGGAAGGCCCGCACGAGGCGATCGCCCGGGGCATCGGCATGGTCCATCAGCACTTCATGCTGGTCGACACCTTCACCGTGCTGGAGAACGTCGTGCTGGGTGCCGAGGGCGGACCGCTGCTGGCCGGCGGGCTGGCTGCCGCGCGGGTCGAGCTGGCACGGCTCGGCCGCGAGTTCGGCCTGGCCGTCGATCCCGACGCACGGGTCGCCGACCTGTCGGTCGGCGAGCAGCAGCGCGTCGAGATCCTAAAGGTGCTGTATCGCGGCGCACGCATCCTGATCCTTGACGAGCCGAGCGCGGTGCTGACGCCGCAGGAGACCGATCAGCTTTTCCGCATCCTGGGCGCGCTGAAGGAGCGCGGCGTCACCATCATCCTGATCACCCACAAGCTACGCGAGATCCTGGCAGTCACCGACCAAGTCTGCGTCATGCGCCAGGGGCGGATCGTGGCCGAGCGGCGCACCGCCGAGACGACGGCCGAGGAGCTGGCGGAATTGATGGTCGGTCGCAAGGTGCGGCTCGATCTGGCCAAGGCGCCGCCGCAGAGGGGCCCGGTATTGCTCTCGGCCGAGCATCTCGGCCTGGTCGACCGGCGCGGCACGCGGCGGCTCGACGACATCAACCTCGCTCTGCGCGGCGGCGAGATCGTCGGCGTCGCGGGCGTGTCCGGCAATGGCCAGACCGAGCTCCTGCAAGTGTTGTCGGGCATCCGTGCGCCCACCGGCGGACGGCTGGTGGTGTGCGGCCGCGAGATCGATGCCGCTCGTCCCGCCGATCCTGGCGAGATGCGCGATCTCGGCCTCGCGCATGTGCCGGAGGATCGCCTGCGCCAGGGCCTGGTGGCCGCCTTCCGGGCCGCTGAAAGCTCGATCCTGGGCTACCAGAAGGACCCGCCGTTCTGCCGGCACTACCTGATCGACGGGCCGGCGGTTACGGCCCATTGCGCCCAGCTGATGGAGCGCTTCGACGTGCGGCCGCGCGAGCCCGCCTTGCGCTCATCCGGCTTCTCCGGCGGCAACCAGCAGAAGCTGGTGCTGGCGCGCGAGATGGCGCAGCAGCCGAGTGTGCTGCTGGTCGGCCAGCCGACCCGCGGCGTCGACATCGGCGCCATCGAGTTCATCCATCGCGAGCTCGTGAAGCGCCGCGACGCGGGTTGCGCCATTCTCGTGGTCTCGGTCGAGCTCGAGGAGATCCTGTCGCTCAGCGACCGCATCGTGGTGATGTTCGGCGGCCGCATCGTGGGGGATCTGCCCGCGGCAAACGCGGACGAACGCACGCTCGGGCTGATGATGGCCGGAGAGCACGCGTGAGGCTCGTGCGCCGGGCTCTGCCGCGATGGGCCGAGGTCGCCGTCCTGCCGCTGGTCAACGTCGCGCTGGCCTTCGTGATCGTCGGCGTCATCGTGGCCGTGATCGGCGTCGATCCGCTTCATGCCCTGCGCCTGCTGGTGGCCGGTGCGCTGGGGTCGTCGGAAGCGATCGGCTACACGCTCTATTATACGACCAACTTCATCTTCACCGGTCTTGCCGTGGCCGTGGCCCTGCATGCCGGGCTGTTCAACATCGGCGGCGAGGGCCAAGCCTATATCGGCGGCCTGGGCTGCGGTTTGGCCATCCTGGCGCTCGATCACTTGCTGCCGGCCTGGGCGACGATTCCCCTGGCCATCCTGGCCGCTGCCCTGTTCGGCGCAGCCTGGGCCGCGGTGCCGGCCTGGCTGCAGGCCTGGCGCGGCAGCCACATCGTCATCACCACCATCATGTTCAATTTTTTGGCGGCGGCGCTGATGGTCTACCTGATGGTGAACGTGCTGATCGCGCCGGGCTCGATGACGCCGCAAAGCCGCAGCTTCACCTCAGCGGGCAAGCTGCCGCAGGTGCATGAGGTGCTGGCGGCAATGGGCATCCAGGTCACGCCGTCGGCGCTCAACCTTTCGATCCTGCTCGCCGTCGCCTGCTGCGCCGGCGTCTGGGTGTTCCTGTGGCACACGCCTTGGGGCTACGCGCTGCGCACCATGGGCCACAATCCGGACGCCGCGGTCTATGCCGGCACCGACCTGCGCCACATGACCATGCTCGCCATGTGCCTGTCCGGCGGCCTGGCGGGTTTCGTCGGCGTCAACGAGCTGATGGGCGTGCACCAGCGCATCGTGCTCGATTTTCCCGCCGGCTACGGCTTTGCCGGCATCGCGGTCGCCTTGATGGGCCGCAGCCATCCGCTGGGCATCGTTCTGGCGGCCTTGCTGTTCGGCGCCCTGCAGCAAGGCGGCGCCGAGCTCGCCTTCGACATCCCCAGCATCACCCGCGAGATGGTGGTGGTGATCCAGGGCCTGGTCATCCTGTTCTGCGGCGCTCTTGCCAACCTGCCGCGGCCCTGGCTGCAGTCGCTGTTCGCGCTGCTTTCCTCCCCTCGCGTGCGAGGGGAGGTGCCCGCGCAGCGGGCGGAGGGGTCATGAGTATTGATGACGTCGCCTCCCTCATCCTCCTCACCCTCGCCGCGACCCTGCGCGTGGCGACACCGTTGGTGCTCGCCGCCATGGGCGGCCTGTTCTCCGAGAAGAGCGGCATCATCGATGTCGGCCTGGAGGGCAAGATGCTGATGGCAGCGTTCTTCGCAGCCGCCACCGCTGCCGTGACCGACTCTGCCTGGCTCGGCCTGTTGGCCGGCATCGTGGCGGCCGAGGCGCTGGCCCTGCTGCACGGCTTCGCCTGCATCACGTGGCGCGGCAACCAGGTCGTGAGCGGCGTCGCCATCAACATCCTGGCAGCGGGGCTCACCGTCGTGCTGGGCACGGCCTGGTTCAATCGCGGCGGCCAGACGCCGGCGTTGGAGGGGGCCGGACGCCTGCGGCCGCTGTTCCTCCCGGGCGCCGGCGACAACATTCTCGTCTATGTCGCGCTGCTTTCCGTACCGCTCACCTGGTGGATCATCGAGCGCACGCGCTTTGGCCTGCGGCTGCGCGCCGTGGGCGAGATGCCGCTCGCGGTCGACACCGCCGGCATCTCCGTGCCCTGGCTGCGCTATCGCGCGGTGCTGCTCTGCGGCTTGTTCTCGGGTTTGGCAGGCGCTTACCTGTCGATCGCCGAGAACGCCGAGTTCAGTCGCGACATGACCGCCGGCCAGGGCTTCATCGCGCTGGCCGCGATCATCTTCGGCAAGTGGCGACCGTTTCCGGCGTTCGGCGCCTGCTTGCTGTTTGGCTTGCTCGACGAGGTGGCGATCCGGCTCCAGGGCGTGCGCGTGCCGGGTGTTGGAGAAGTTCCCGTGCAGTTGATCCAGGCCTTGCCCTATCTTCTCACCGTCTTCCTGCTGGCGGGCCTCATCGGGCGTGCCGTCGCACCCAAGGCGGCCGGTGTCGCCTATGAGAAGGAGCGTTGATGGACGATCTGCTGCATCTGGCGCGGCGCATGATGCTGCGCGCCCATGCGCCCTATTCGAAGTTCCATGTCGGCGCCGCGGTGCGGGCGGAGGACGGCTCGATCCACGGCGGCTGCAACGTGGAGAACGCCGCCTATCCCCTGGGGCAGTGCGCCGAAGGGGGCGCCATCGCCGCCATGGTGGCTGCCGGCCAGAAGCGCATCCTCGAATGCGTCGTCGTCGGGCCGGGCCCCGAGGTGGTCACGCCGTGCGGCGGCTGTCGTCAGAAGCTGCGCGAGTTTGCGTCGGAGGACACCCCGATCCACCTCTGCGGCCCCGACGGGCTGCACCGCACCGTCACCCTGGGCCAGCTGCTGCCGATGTCGTTCGGCCCACAGCACCTGCCGCCGGCATGAACGCGATCATCGCCCAGCGCGCGCCGGGCTTCCGGCCCAAGGTCGGGGCCATCCTCGGGTCAGGCTTGGGATCGTTCGTCGAGGCGGTGAAGGCGGTCGCGGTCATCCCCTATGGCGACCTGCCCGGCTTCCCGGAAACGACCGTGAGCAGCCACGCCGGCAATCTGGTGCTGGGCCATGTCGGGCCGACGCCGGTCGCCGTCCTTCAGGGCCGCGCGCACTACTACGAACGCGGCCGCGCCGACGAAATGAAGGGCGCCATCCAGGCCCTCGCCGAGCTGGGCTGCGAGACCCTGCTGCAGACCAACGCCGCCGGCAGCCTCCGGCTCGATATGCCGCCCGGGTCGCTGATGGCCATCACCGACCACATCAACTTCACCGGCGCCAACCCATTGTTCGGCGTCGGGCCGGGGCACGGCCGCTTCGTCGACATGGTCGACGCTTACGATCCGGCATTGACGCGCAGGTTGCTTGCCGCCGCAAAGAAGGTGAACGTCGCCTGCCACGAGGGCGTCTACATCTGGTTCTGCGGCCCGAGCTTCGAGACGCCGGCCGAGATTCGCGCCGCCCGCATCCTGGGCGCCGACGCCGTCGGCATGTCCACCGCCCCCGAAACGATCCTGGCGCGCCACGCCGGCCTGAAGGTCGTGGCGCTGTCGCTGATGACCAACTACGCCGCCGGCCTGGTGCCGGGTCCCCTGGGCCACGAGCAGACCATCGCGGTTGCGAAGGAGGCGGCGCAGAACGTCAAACGAGTTCTATGCACCTTTTTGGAAAGTTACGGCGCTTAAATCATGCGCACTGACCATGCGCAGCGCAGACTGGTATGATCCAGGCGTGAGGAGTTCGAATATGCGTCGCCAAGCTTCTAAATCGACTACGAAACGCGCAACGAACGTGAGCGTTCGCAGCGACTTGCTCGCTGCAGCGCGCGACGCCGGACTGAATTTGTCGGCAACACTGGAGCGCGCATTGATCGCCGAACTAGCGGAGGCGCAGCGCACTAAGTGGCGCCGCGACAACCGTGAGGCTATTGCGGCGTACAACGAGCACGTGGAGAAGCACGGAACGTTTTCCGATCGATTGCGCGGCTTCTAGTGGTCCAGTTTGCCGTCCATCGAAACAAGAATCCGATAAGCCAGGGATCGTTTCCGCTCCTGCTCGACGTGCAATCGGATCTTCTCGGCGAGCTTCAGACTCGTGTGGTGATTCCGCTCGGCAAGGCGACAAGTCTTGGAAAGAAGCCGATCTCGCGCCTCATGCCGGTATTCCCGTTCCAAGGCGAGTCCTACGTCCTGGTCACTCCGCTACTCGCCGGCATCCCGAGAAAGGAACTTGGTGCTGCCGTAGGGACTCTCGCAGATTGCCGCGATGCGATCATCTCGGCGCTGGACTTCCTCGTACTGGGATTCTGAATGCTGCCGCAGGAGATCATCCGCAGGAAGCGCGACGGGCACGAGCTCGCCGACGAGGAGATCGAGGTCGTCGTGCGCGGCATCCGGGATGGAACGCTGAGCGAAGGGCAGGTCGCGGCGTTCGCCATGGCGGTGTTTTTCCGCGACATGTCGATCGCCGAGCGCGTGGCGCTGACCTTGGGGCTGGCGCGGTCCGGCACCATGCTCGACTGGAAGAGCCCGACGCTGCCCGGGCCGGTGGTCGACAAGCATTCGAGCGGCGGGGTGGGCGACAAGGTGAGCCTGATGCTGGCGCCGATTGCGGCCGCCTGCGGGCTCTTCGTGCCGATGATCTCCGGGCGCGGGCTTGGCCATACCGGCGGCACGCTCGACAAGCTGTCGGCCATCTCGGGCTACGAGACGCAGCCCGACATCGACACCTTCCGCAAGGTCGTGCGCGACGTCGGCTGCGCCATCATCGGCCAAACCGACGATCTTGCCCCGGCCGACCGGCGCCTCTACGCCACGCGCGACGTGACCGCGACGGTGGAATCGATTCCCCTGATCGTGGGCTCGATCCTGTCCAAGAAGATCGCCGAAGGCCTCGGCGGGTTGGTGATGGACGTGAAGTGCGGCTCGGGCGCCTTCTGCGACACCGAGCCGATGGCGCGCGACCTGGCCCAAAGCCTGGTCGCGGTGGCCAACCAGGCCGGCCTGCCCACGGTGGCGCTGGTCACCGACATGAACTCGGTGCTGGGCCGCAACGTCGGCAACGCGCTCGAGGTGGTCGAGGCGGTCGAGTATCTGAAAGGCGAGGGGGACCGCGAGCCGCGCCTGCACGAGGTGACGATCGCGCTGGCCGGCGAGATGGTCGCGCTGGGCGGCCTGGCACCGAGCCCGGCGGCGGGACGCGCCCGTGCCGAGGCGGCGCTGGCCGACGGTCGCGCCGCCCAGGTTTTCGCGCGCATGGTCGCGGCGCTGGGTGGACCGACCGACTTCCTCGAGCACAGCGGCCGCTATCTCGCCCACGCACCGGTGGTCCGGCCGTGCACCGCGCAGCAGCCGGGCCATGTCGTGGGCATGAACGCGCGCGACCTCGGCATTGCCGTGGTGGCGCTGGGCGGCGGCCGGGCGCATGCCGACGATGCCATCGACCCTGCGGTCGGCCTGACGGACGTCGTCGCGGTCGGCAGCCGCCTTCGCGCCGGCGATCCGCTGTGCATCGTGCATGCCGCCACCGACGCCGATGCCGATGCGGCGATCGCGGCGATCCGGCGGGCGATCTGGATCGGCGAGGCTGCCCTGCGCGACCGGCCGGTGCTCATGGAGCGGATCGTGCAATGACGCTCGATCTCGAAGCCTACGCACGCGACGGCTTCCTGGTGCTGCCGGGCTTCCTGTCGCCGTCCGACTGCGATGCGTTGCAGGCGCGTGCAGCCGAGCTGGTCGCGGCCTTCGATGCCGGGCCGGCGCGCACAGTCTTCTCGACCCGCGACCAGGCGCATGCCCGCGACCGCTACTTCCAGGAGTCGGGCGGCGCCATCCGCTTCTTCTTCGAGGAGGACGCGGCCGACCAGCCTCCGGCGTTGGCCCTCAACAAGCTCGGCCACGCGCTGCACGACCTCGATCCGGTGTTCGATCGCGTCTCGCGCCAGCCGCGCCTGGCCGAGCTTGCCGCGGCGCTCGGCCTGCAGCAGCCGTTGCTCCTGCAGTCGATGTACCTCTTCAAGCAGCCGCACATCGGCGCGGAAGTCGGCTGGCACCAGGATGCGACCTACCTCTACACCGAGCCGGTCACCGTGACCGGCTTCTGGGTCGCGCTCGACGATGCCGACTGCGACAATGGCTGCCTGCTGGCGCTGCCCGGCGCCCATCGCGGCCCGCTGCGCCAGAGGTTCAAGCGCGTCGGGGATGCCCTGGTGAGCGAGTCGCTCAGCGTCGAACCCTGGCCGTCCGTTGCGCCGCGGGCCCTGGAGGCGCGGCGCGGCACGCTGGTCGTGCTGCACGGTCTGCTGCCGCACGCCAGCGCGCCCAACCGCTCGTCGCGTGCCCGCCACGCCTATGCGTTGCACTTGATCGATGGGCGCGCCATCTATGCACCAGATAACTGGTTACAGCGGCCCGCTCTGCCGCTGCGAGGCTTTTCGTGATCCCCAAAGCTGAACTTCATTGCCATCTCGAAGGTTCGATCTCGCCCGCCCTGGCGCGCGAGCTCGCTGAGCGCAACCGGCTCGACGTGCCGATCGGGCTTATCGGCGAGGGTGGCCACTACGTGTGGAAGGACTTCTTGGGCTTCCTCTCGGCGTACGACCTGGTGTGCACCACGCTGCGCACCCCGCCCGACTTCGGCGACGTCATCTACTCCTATCTCGCGAGTGCGGCGCGGCAGGGTGCCGTCTATGTCGAGATGTCCTGCTCGCCCGAGCGGCCGGCGACGCTTGGCATGCCCTACAATGCCTGGCTCGAGGCGCTGGAGGGCGGCATCGACCGCGCCCGGCGCGACTTCGGCATCGAAGGGCGAATCATCATCATCTGCATCCGCCACCGCGGGCCCGAGCGGGCGCTCAGCATGGTGCGCACCATGGTGAGCGAGCCGCACCGCTACGTGGTCGGTTTCGGCATGGGCGGCGACGAGGCGCAGTACCGGCCGGTCGACTTCGCGCCGGCCTATCGGCTGGCGCACGACAAGGGTTTCGGCTGCACGGTCCATGCCGGCGAGGTGCTGGGGCCCGAGAGCGTGTGGGCTGCGATCAACGACCTGCCCGTGACCCGCATCGGGCATGGCGTGCGCTCGGCCGAGGATCCGCGGCTGATGGCCGAGCTGGCGCGCCGCGGCATCGTGCTCGAGGTGTGCCCGGGCAGCAACGTGGCGCTCGGCATCTATCCCGACCGCGCGGCGCATCCGCTGCATCGCCTGATCGAGGCCGGTGTGCCGGTCACGCTCAATTCCGACGACCCGCCGTTCTTCCATACGACGCTCGGCACCGAATACGATGAGGCCGGGCTGGGCGAACCGCAGCTGCGCGGCATCACGCATACCGCGATCGCCGCGTCGTTCGCCGACGAGGGGACCAAGCAGAAACTTCTGGGGGAGATCGGACCATGAAGCCAAGGACGTTCCTGGTGCTGGGCGCCGCGCTGGCCGCCCTGTCGTCGTTCGGCTCGGCACAGGCGCAGGAGGTGGCGCCCAACGACATGCTGCTGGCGACGCTGTGGACGCAGAAGTCGGTCGAGTACCGCGCCAACGCGCTCACTGTCTTCGCGCTGGCAAAGATCCGGGTGGACGAGGCGCTGGCGGACAAGAGCTGGACGGCGGCACCGGTCGAGCAGAAGGGCGACTACCAGAACCTGCCGCCCGCCGTCGTGCTCGACGTCGACGAGACGCTGCTCGACAACTCGCTCTACCAAGTCTGGATGATGAAGAACAACCAGACCTTCAGCACCAAGACCTGGGACCAGTTCTGCGCCGCACAGGTGTCGATGGCCATCCCCGGCGCCGTCGAGTTCGCCGAGTACGCCGATTCCAAAGGCGTAAAGGTGTTCTACATCACCAACCGCGGCGCGGAGACCGAGAAGGACACGCGCGAGAACATGCAGAAGCTCGGCTTCCCGATGGGCGGCAACGTCGACACCTTCCTGATGCAGAACGAGAAGCCGGAATGGGGCAGCGCCAAGGGTACGCGCCGTTCCGTGGTCGCCAAGGACTACCGCATCCTCTTGAACATTGGCGACAATTTCGGCGACTTCGACGATCGCTACCGCACCAGCGTCGCCGAGCGAGCCAAGCTGTTCGATTCCGACCTCGCCTACTGGGGCAAGCAATGGCTGATGATCGCCAACCCGACCTACGGCTCGTGGGACACCGCGACCTACGGCCACGACTTCAAGAAACCGGCGGTCGAGCAGCGCAAGGCGAAGTGGGATCTGCTGGAGTCTTGGGTCGGGCCGAAGTGACGCGAAGTGTCAGAAGAGCGCAGCCACTGTCATCCCGAGCACAGCGAGGGATCCTTCCTGTGGCTTAAAGGTCCCTCGCTACGCTCGGGATGACAACGTATCTAAATCGCCGCTTCGGTGCGCGTGTCGAACAGGTGCAGGCGCGCGGGGTTGAACGCGAGCTTCAGCCGCTCGTGCACTTTGATGTGCAGGGCGGGATCGACGGAGGCGACGAAGGCGGAGTTGCCGACCCGGGTGTCGAGCAGGATCTCCGAGCCGAGCTGCTCCAGCACCTCGATCTCGGCGTCGAAGCAGTATTCCGCCGGATCGGCCGGGCCCGCGACATGGATGTCCTCGGGCCGGATGCCGACCGTCGCCGTGCCGTTATGGCCGTTGGCGCGATTGGCGACCTGCTCGGGGAGGCCGATGCGGAAGCCCGGCGCCACGGCCCACACGCGGCCGTCGTCGGCCGCCAAGGTGACGTCCGCGAAGTTCATCGCCGGCGAGCCGATGAAGCCCGCGACGAAGCGGTTGGCCGGGCTGTTGTAGAGCTCGAGCGGCTCGCCGACCTGCTGCACCACGCCGTCCTTCATCACCACGACGCGGTCGCCCAAGGTCATGGCCTCGACCTGGTCGTGGGTGACGTAGATCGCCGTCGTGCCCAGCCGCTCGTGCAGCTTCTTGAGCTCGACTCGCATCTGCACGCGCAGCTTGGCGTCGAGGTTCGACAGCGGCTCGTCGAACAGGAACACCTGCGGGTGGCGCACGATGGCGCGGCCCAAGGCGACGCGCTGGCGCTGGCCGCCCGACAGCTGGCGCGG
>JAFAKN010000737.1 GCA_019235415.1 Alphaproteobacteria bacterium | reverse complement strand
CGCCTGGTCGATGGCGCGGAACAGTGGCTCGGGCGGTCCGGGCTGGCGCAAGGCGCCGAGGCAGGTCTCGAAAGCCGTCACGAAGATCCTCCGGATACAGGCCTAGGGGCGGCCGGAATGCGCTCGGGCAAGACGCCCGAGGGCTTCAAGCGCAGGACCAGGATCAGGGCAAGCGCAATCAGCATTTCCTTGAGCGCCGCCCGCTGCACGGCCGTCACGGCGGGAATGACCTCGACCAGGAAGCGCGAGGACTCCAGCAGCGCCATGACGAGATAGGCGCCCAGCAGCGCGCCTGCGGGCCGGCCAGTCCCGCCTGAAGCGACCGACAGGAAGATGTAGACGGTGATCAGCGGCAGGAACAGGTCCGGCGCGATGTATGACGTGAAGTGCGCATAGAGTGCACCCGCCAGCCCGGCGATCGCAGCCGACAGAACGAACGCTTCGGTCTTGAAGCGCAACACTGGTTTGCCGGCGACTTGCGCCACCTGCGCATCCTCACGAATGGCGCGCAATGTCCGCCCGTAGGGCGAGCGATCGATGCGCCGCATCAGCCAGAACACCAGCAATAGAACCGCGAGCACGATCACGAAATAAACGCCGTTGAAGTCGCCGCCAAGCTCGCGCTTCCACGGCGACGGAATGCCCGAAATGCCGTCGCTGCCGCGCGTCAGCCAAATCTCGTTGTTGGCGATGAGGCGCACCGCCTCGGCGAAGCCGAGGGTGACGATGGCGAGATAGTCCTCGCGCAGACGCGTCGTCGCGAGCGTGACGACGAGGCCGGCCAGACCGCCGGCGGTCAAGGCCAGCAGCCAGCCGACGGGGATCGCCGCATGTCCCGCAGTGGTCAGCAAAGCGGAGGCATATGCACCGACGGCGAAGAATCCGGCGAGGCCAAGATTGACCATGCCGGTGCCGCCCCAGATCAGGTTGAGGCTGAGCGCCAGCAGCCCGTAGATGCCGCCGATGGTGGCGATGAACAGCAGATAACTGATCAAAACGCCCGCTCCCCCAAGAGTCCGCGCGGACGGACGGTCAGCATGGCGAGGATCACCACGAAGCCCACGGCGGCCCGATACTGCGATCCGACGACCAGTACGGAAAGCTCCTCGGCCATGCCGATCAGCAGCGCGCCGAGGACGGCGCCGGGCACGCTGCCCAATCCGCCGAGCACCGCCGCCGCGAAGATCGAAAGCAGGATGCGCGTGCCGGTCAGCGGATCGATCGAGCTGTCGAGCCCGAGCAGCATGCCGCCGATGCCGACCAGCCCCATACCCACGAAGCTCGCGAGCGTAGCGATACGCTGCGGCCGGATGCCTTTGAGCGCGGCGAGTTCCGGATTGTCCGCCGAGGCGCGCATGGCCTTGCCGATCCGGGTGAAGGCGAGCGCCGCAAAGACCGCGATCATGATCGCAAGCGCGATGCCCATGGTCTCGAGCTGCTGCGGGTTGAAGCGGATGTCACCGAAGCTGAGGTCGCGCGCGATCGGCCGGTCGTAACCGCGCGGTTCGTTGCCGAAGCCCAGCCGCACGACGTTCTCGAGCACCAGGCCGGTCGCTATGGAGGCAATCGCCGCCGGCAGCGCGCCCTGCTTGACCAACGGCAGGTGGGCCACCTTGTCGAACAGCAAGCCGACGCCGCCGGCTACGGCAAACGCCACCAGCAGCGAGGCCACCATCTGCAGGCCGGCGCCATAGGCGACATAGCCCGCGAACGCACCGAGTGTCGCGATGCCCGAGACCGAGAAGTTCGGGAACCGCAGCACGGCGAACATCGCGGTGAAGCCGATCGCCGGCACCGCCAGCAGCGCGCCCGAGATCAAGCCGTTCACCAGAGCCTGGAGGATGAGCACTATTGGCTCGCTACCTCGCCGCGCCTGTCATCCCGAGCGAAGCGAGGGACCTTTGGTCCGCAAACGGAAAGGTCCCTCGCTGCGCTCGGGATGACAGAACAGAGGTCCGCGGTCCTTTGATCAAGCAATCTTCACCAGGGTGAACTTGCCTGACTTGATCTGCTCGAAGCGGAACTTGCAGTCGAGGATGTCGCCCTTGGCATCGAAGTCGCACGGACCGGACGCGACGCTATAGTCGACCTTCTCGCCGGCGGCGATCGCCTTCAGCCCATCGACGGCGTTGTCGACCGGCTTGCCGCCGCCCTGGCTCACCTTGCGGATGTTGTCCTTGATCGCCGTGCCGCTGGTGTCCTT
>JAFAKN010000727.1 GCA_019235415.1 Alphaproteobacteria bacterium | reverse complement strand
GCGGGCGACACGCAGTTCGGCAATCGCGCCCACCACGGCGAGCCGCAGTTTCGGGCGGCGATGGTGCGCGCGGGTTTCCGGTCGGCCAACCTCGACGTCGATGCGGCCTTTGCCGAAGGAAAGAAGTTCGCCGGGCTGCGTTAGCGCTTATAGCAGCGGGCCCATCATGGCGACGCCGTTGTTCCACAGCCGCCGCCGCATTGGCCACGCCGCCACGTTTTCCGCGGTGACGCGATGGGAATGGGAGAGATAGTCCTGCTGTCGCTGCCGCACGTCGGCGGTCAGGGCGGGATCGTAGAACAGGACGTTGTTCTCGTAGTTGAGGTCGAAGCTGCGGCGGTCCATGTTGGCCGAGCCGATCAGGGTGAGCTCGCCGTCGACCGTCATCGACTTGGTGTGCAGCAGGCCGCCTTCGTATTCCCAGACTTTTACGCGGGCGCCTAAAAGATCGGCGTAGTAGCTGCGGCTGGCGGCGGCCACGATCCAGGAATCGTTGCGCGCGGGGAAGATGATGGTGGTGTCGACGCCGCGCCACGCCGTCGTGCACAGCGCGTTCAGCAACGCCTCGCCGGGCACGAAGTAGGGCGTCGAGATCATAAGCTCGCGCCGGGCCGTGAACATCAGGCCGGCGAACATCTCGGGCATCGCCGAATGGCGCACGGTCGGTCCCGTGCCGATCACTTGCGCAGGGATGCCGCCGCCACCGTATTGCGGCAACGGCCGTTCGAAGCCGTCGATCGGGTCGTCCGGCACGTAGGTCATCCAGTCGCTGGCGAACAGGTATTGGTTCTGCCGCGCGATCGGGCCTTCGAAGCGCATGACGGCATCGACCCAGGGCGCGAACTTGGCTTTGACTAGAAATTCGGGATCGGCGCAGTTCTGGCTGCCGCAGTAGGTGATGCGGTCGTCGATGACGACGATCTTGCGGTGATTGCGCAGGTCGATGCGTCCCACGAACGGCCGCAGCAAGGGATTGCCGATCGGCAGGCCGGCCGCAACGCGCACGCCGGCGGCGCGCATGGCCGGCCAATGCGGCGAGCGGATCATCGTGCGCGAGCCGAGATCGTCGGCCATGGCGCGGCAGACGATGCCGCGCGATGCCGCCCGCTTCAGGGCCTCGACGACCTTGCAGCCGTTGGTGTCGGGCAGCCAGATATAGAACAGCAGGTGGACGTGCTCGGTCGCGGCGTCGATGTCGGCCACCATGGCGTCGATCGCGGCGTTGGAGTCTTTCATCAGCGCCGCCTTGTTGCCGGCGACCGGCTCGAAGCCGCTGATCGAGTGCCCGAGGCGGAAGGCCGGACGATAGCGTTCGGGCACGGCCGGCTCGACGCTTGCGGCGGGGCGGAAGCAGGGCGCATCGGTCGGCGGCAGGCGGGCCAGCGCCGCCTTCAGCCGCGCGACGCGGCGCCGGCCGATATTGACCTCGCCCAGCAGCAGGTAGGCGAGCATGCCGACCAGCGGCAGGGAGGCCACGACCACGATCCAGGCGATGCGCGAGGCGGTATCGCGATTGGGCCGCAGCAGGATGCGCGCCATGACGGCCAGCACGATCAGCGCATGGGCTGCGAGCGCGATCACCGAGTGGCCGAAGAAGCCGGGCATTTCGACTTCGACGATAGCATACCGAGAGCGGGCGAAGAGGAGCGGCGGGGGCGCGAAGCCCACGGATCGTCGCGGCGGATCGGCCAACCTGGAACGGCGAGCGCCGGCGGTCAGGCGTCGCCGCCGCGCCGGGCGATGCCGCGCAGGATCAGGGTCGCGGCTACTGCCAGGATCGGCACCATGAACAGCGACACGGCGGCCCCCAGCGGCAGGTTGCCGGCCATGATGCCGACGAGGAACGACGCCGTGCCCAACACTTGGGTCGTCCCCAGCGGGCCGCCGTTGGTCAGCACGGTCACGATCGTGAAGCCGGCGAAGCTGCCGATCAGCGAGAACAGCATGGTGATGGCGATGACGTTGCGCATCAGCGGGAAGGTGACGTAGCGGATGCGCTGCCACCAGCTGGCGCCGTCGATCGCGGCCGCCTCGTAGAGCTCCTCGGGCACCGACTTCAGCGACGCCAGATACATGACCATGAAGAACGGCGCGCCCATCCACACGCTCACCAAAACGACCGAGAAGCGCGCCCAGCCGGTCTCGCCGAGCCAGAAGACGCCGTCGACGCCGAGATGCGCGAGGATCCAGTTGAAGGCGCTGAACGACGGATCGAGCATCAGCCGCCAGGCGAGCGCGCTCATGGCGGGCGGAATGACCCACGGCACCAGAAGCATGCCGCGCCACTTGCGCTGGCCCTTGGTCGGCAGGACATGCACGAAATGCGCGACCACGAAGCCGATCAGCGCCTTGCAGGCGACGGCGCAGACGGCGAACAGGCAGGTCTGCCAGACCACCATCCAGAAGCCATGGCGGGTGAGCAGGAAACCGAAGTTGCCGAGCCCGACGAACGTCGTCATGCGCCGGTCGAGCATCGAAAGCCAGATGGCGTAGCCTGCGGGATAGGCCACGAGCCCGACGATCAACGTGAACAGCGGCAACGCCATCAGGAAGGCGATGGTCGATCTGCGCTGCATCAGCTTGCGCAGGCCGCCGCGGCTCATTGGGGCTTATCCGCCTGTGGCGCGGCAACCGCTCGCTGGCAAACCGATCGGATCACAGGGGCATGCTAGCGCAAAAGCCCCTGTCTCGCGCCGGCGTCAGATCTTGCCGAACAGCCCGCCGATGGCCCTTCCGGCCAGCGTCGCCAAGGCCGAAATGTACCCCGATTCCATGCCGCCGCTCAGCTTGACTCCTGCGGTTTCGAACAAAGCGCCTTGTAGCAGGCCTCGGCTCGCCCCATGGGACCGCGGGGCGATCGGGCGGGCGGTCGCCATCCGTGCTATGGAGGGCGCTCTCGTTCGCGTCTGTGGTTTGTCCGAGTTCACGCTCCGAACCGTAGGAGGGCGACGATGGCTATCGGAACCACAACCGGC
>JAFAKN010000398.1 GCA_019235415.1 Alphaproteobacteria bacterium | reverse complement strand
CCTGTGCCAGTGGAAGGAGCGCACACTGTCATCCCGAGCGAAGCGAGGGATCTAGGCTGCAGAAGGGTCCCTTGCTACGCTCGGGATGACAGGAACGCCTAAACTTTCACCAACTGATCAAATCTTGTTCGGTCGCCGAAAGCGCCGCCGTTCGGCGTAGCCGAGATAGAGGCCGGAGCACACAATCACCGCCGCGCCGACCCAGGTCCAGAAGTCGGGAAAGTTTCCAAACACGGCATAGCCCAGGATCGCCGCGCCGATCAGCTGGGCGTAGTTGAATGGCGCGATCGTCGCCGCCGGGGCCTGGCTATAGGCGATGGTCAGAAAGTAGTGTCCGACGCCCGCCAGCACACCGATGCCCACGAACAGCACCCAGTCCCAGCCGAAGGCCGGCGTCACCCATTCGAACGGCAGCAGCGGCGAGGCGACGACGGTGCCGACGATGGTCGCCATCGTGGCCGACGCGTCAGGCCGCTCGGCCTGCCCGTAGCGCCGCGAGAACAGCTGGTAGAAGGCGCTGCACAGCGTGCTGCCGACGATCAGCAGGGAATGCCATTCGAAGTTGGCGTGCCCGGGGCGCACCACGATCAGCGCGCCGGCGAAGCCGATGCCGACGGCGACCCAGCGGCGCGGGCCCACCGGCTCGCCGAGGAAACGCGACGACAGCGCCGTCACCACCAGCGGGCTGGTGAGCGAGATCGAGGCCGCAGTGGCGAGCGGCAGGTAGACGATGCCGTGGAAGTACAGGTACGAGGAGAAGAACAGCAGCAGGCCGCGCACCGCCTGGGTGCCGATATTGTGCCAGCGGAACAGCGCCCAGCCGCTGCGCGGCAGGAACAGCGCCATCATGAAGACGAAGGCGAAGACGTAGCGCGCCCAGATCACCTGGATCACCGGATAGTGCTGGCTCAGGCTCTTGGTGATGGCATTGAGGACCGAGAAGCAGGTGACCGACAGAAGGATCGCCAGGATGGCGCGCAGGATGTGATCGCTCGCCGTCGGCGAGACTTTGACAGTCATGGCGCGCCCGACCTAAGCGACCGCGGCCAACGGTGCAAGCGCTCCCGCCACGGACAGCCCCTCGCCTATTGCATGGATGGCTCTTGCCGGACTGCGGGCCCTCCAGGCCCGCATCTGTCATGACCTCCAGTCACTCCCCCTGAACGATCCTGCGCTCCTCCTCGATCTCCCGATCGGTCGGCCACAGCAGCAGCGAGACGATCAGCAGGATACCGAGCCCGCACGCGATGCCGACGAACCGGTCGATCCCGGGCATGATGCTGTCGGGCGGCCGAGCGCCCTGGACCAACGTCACCACGAAGACGAAGGCTGCCTGCGTGCCGAGGTAGCCCAGGCCGCGAGTGCTCATCTGGAGGCAGGTGCCGGCCCAGACGCCGGCCCCTATGAAGGCCAGCCACCACGGGAACGACGTTATGCCCAGCGCCAGCACCAACAAGGCGACAATGCCGCCGAACAGGCAGCCCAGGAACCGATGGAGCGCGCGCTGCGCCACGGCTTGGCGGGTGCCCAGCCCGCCGCTGGTCGCCACCGGTGCCGCCATCACCATGGTGATGGTCAGCGCCATGCCATCGACCTCGACCAGGTCGAGCATGACCCACGCCACGAGCACCACGTTGACGGCGATCGCCGAGCGCAGGCCGTGCAGCACCGCAGGCCATTGCGCGTCGAGCAGATGGCGCCAGCCGGGCGCCGTCGGCGGCGGTTCGGCGTGCCAGTCCTGCATCAGGTTGGCGACGATGATGGCCGATGCCACACCGATGGCGACCTCGAAGGTCCTGAAGTAGGCGGTGTCGACCGCCTGCAGGGGATCAGCGAGGTTCGACAGCAGGACCATGGTCGAGGTGATGGAGAGAAAGAGCCAGGCCAAGCCATGCGGGCTGACCTGCATGGCGATCACGCCCAGCATGGTCATGCCGCCAATGAACAGAAGGAGCAGCATGTGCTCGTAAGGCAGCCAGCGTGCCATCACGAAGCCGACGCACGCTCCGGCAATGGTGCCGACCAGACGCAGCGTGCCCCGGCGCAGCGAGCCCGAGCCCGTCGACATCAGGGACATGAAGCCGCTGATGGCCGCCCACCAGGGCGATTGGACCTCGAGAGCGAGAGCCAGCGTCGTGGCCAGCATGACCGAGCACGCCGCGACGATACCCTGCTTCGTTCGCACCGGGTCCTCGCCAAGTTGCCACAGCTCGCGACCGAATCCTTCTACCGCCTCGAAGGTCATGCCCGAGAGCTCGGCCAAGTCGTCGAGGACCTCCCGGCCGTACTCGGCCAGCTTCACGGGAAGATCACCGTGCGGGCATCCGCGCCCATGTAGAGCTTGCCGCCGGGCGGCAGCTCCTCCAGGACGATCGTCACCGGGATACGCCGCTGCAGGCGGATCCAGTCGGTGGTCGGCGAGACGTAGGGCAGCAGCATCGGCATTTGTGGGTCGCGGCTGAAGCCGCGGGCGATGCCTGTGATCCGGCCGCGGTAGATGTGCCAGGGATAGCTGTCGAGCCACACCCAGGCGGTGCCGCCGATCTCGAAGTCGCGCACATAGTACTGCTTGTAGTTGGCCATGATGCGCCAGGCGTTGAAGTCGACGATGCCGATGTTCGAGATGTTGGCGGTCGCCATGTCGCCCACGCGCAGCGTGAGGTTGGTGATCGCCCCGTCGGTCGGCGAGATCACCTCGGTGCGGTCGAGCTTCCACTGGGCGGTCGCCATCTCGGCCCTGGCCTTCTTCAGCGCCGCCTGATGCGCGTTGATGCTGGTCTGCGCCTTGTCGATCGCGACCTCGTAAACCTTGACCTGGGCAGTGGTCTGGCGCAGGTCGTCGTTGGCTCGGTCGAGCCGTTCCTTGGGCGCGTAATCCTTGGCGGCCAGGTCGGCATAGCGGGCCTGCTGCTGGGCCGCATAGGTCCGGGCGGCTGTCGCGGTTTCGAGCGAATCCTTGGCGCTGGCGAACTCCTCGCGCGCGACCTTGACCAGTGCCTCTTCCTCGGCGATCTGCGCCGCGTACTGGTTGACCTCGAGCTGAAAGGGCGTCGGGTCGATGGTGTAAAGCTTGTCGCCGATTTTGACGTTCTGGTTGTCGACGACATAGAGCTTGACGATCGGGCCGGTTACCTGGGGCGCTATGCCCACCAGGTCCGAGCGCACGTAGGCATCGTCGGTGTAGGCGACGAAATAGGTGAACACCTCCCACGCCACGAACAGCCCAAGCAGCGTGCCGCCGACCACCAGAATGCGCCGCAGGCGGCTGCGGACGATGCGCGCGACCGGCAGCGGCTCGGCGACGGCCGGCAGCGTCGGCGCAGCCTGTGTCGCAGGAGCTTCTGTTGGCGCGGCCAACGGTGCCGGTGGCGTCGTTTCAATGGGCGACGGCGCCGCCGGCCGTGTTGGCGCGACGGGATCGGGTGCTTCCGGGCGCGGCGGCAGCCTGGCCTCGGTCGGCGGCGGGGGCTGCGCTGAGTCTGGACTCATCGACTGCAATTTTACGCTGCCTGTACGCAATGGGCAAAGGCTGCGCTCGCGGGTCTCAGCCTGCGTGGCCGAGCCCGAACAGCCAGTTGCGCGCCGCCTCGTACCACGACGGCGGCTGCACCCGGACCACGATCAGTTGACGGAAAAGGCTGCTGGCCCGGTCGCCCTTGGGCGCCCCCTTCTTCAGCGTGTCGAGCTCCAGCACCAGCCGCTGCGGTCCCTCGTGGAGCGGCGTGGCCGTCCACGTCCAGCTCATGTCCTCGGTCACGCTGATCGGCTTGGGCTGGTCGCCTTCCGGCACGATGGTGAACGAGGCCCGCGGCTCGCCGAACAGCCGCCCGACGATGGTGTCGGCGTTGAACAGCTCCTGCGCGGGCACCGGTCCGGCCCGGGTCAAGGGCTCGGCCGCCTTGATCACCAGGCTCACCCGATGCGGCCGGTCGACCGTCATCGTCCGGTCGAGCAGCAGGCCCGTGGTGCCCTTCCAGAATTCGATCGGGATGGCCGGCCGCTCGGAAAACGCGCCGAACGGCAGCACGACGATGGCGAATGCCACAAGGCTCGCCGCCATGCCGGCCGGCCTGGCGCCCGGCCGCGTCTGGAACGCGGCATAGGCCAGGGCTGCAAGCCCGAGCCCGATTGCCTCGGCCGGCACGTGGAAGAACGGTGCGTCCAGAAGATCGACGCCCAGCCCCAGCTGGATCTCGGTGACGGCGATGGCGACGACGATGCCGCCCAGCACCAGCTTGGCAAAGCGCAGCAGCCATGGTCGGACGACGGCCGCGTCCATGGCGCTCAGTCGGCGGCCCTGAGGATCGGCTGCGGCTTGAACGGCAGGATCGTCGTGGCGCGCAGCGACGGCATCGGCAAGCCCGGCGGCTCGACCCCGAGCGTGCGCGCGGCATGCCAGCCCCATCGCGGATCGAGCAGGAACGGCCGAGCGTGCGCCGTGCAGTCGGCTTCGCCCGAGGCCACGATGCGCTCGGCCTGCTCGGCCTCGGTGATCAGCCCGACCGCCCAAGTCTTGATGCCGACTTCCTTGCGCAGCCGCGCGGCGAACTGCACCTGATAGCCCGGCGCGAGCGGGATCTTCTGGTGCGCCGCGTTGCCGCCGGAGCTGGCATCGATGAAGTCGCAGCCGAGCGCCTTCAGCTGGCGCGCCGTCTCGAGCGTGTCCTCGAGCGCGAGCCCGCCCTCGACCCATTCGACGCAGCTCAGCCGAATGCCCATCGCCTTGTCACCGGGCCACGCCTTGCGGCAGGCCTCGAACACTTCCAGCGGAAAGCGGCGGCGCTTCTCCATCGTGCCGCCGTACTGGTCACTGCGCCGGTTGCTGACCGGCGACAGGAACTGGTTCAGCAGATAGCCGTGCGCGCCGTGCAGCTCGATCACGTCGAAGCCCAGCCGCGCGCTGCGCTCGACCGCCGATACGAAGGCCTGCTTGACGCGCTTCAAACCGACCGCATCGAGCTCGATCGGCGTGTGCCACTTGGCGTCGAACGGGATCGCCGATGCCGACCACGTGGTCCACGGCGTGTCGGGGGCATCGGCCTGACCCAGCGGCCCGCCGCCCTTCCACGGGCGCTGCGCCGAGGCCTTGCGCCCGGCATGGGCGAGCTGGATGCCGAGCCTGACGTGCGGCATCCAGGCGCGCGCCCAGTCGAGCACGGGCCTGAGCGCCGCCTCGTTGTCGTCGCTGTACAGGCCGAGGCAGCCGTGCGTGATGCGGCCCTCGCGCTCGACGTGCGTGGCCTCCACGCAGAGCAGGCCGGCGCCCGACATCGACAGCATGCCGTAGTGCACCTGATGCCAGGCCTGCGCGCTGCCGTCGACCGCCGAGTACTGGCACATCGGCGAGACCACGATGCGGTTGGGCAAGGTGACGCCGCCGATCTCGACCGGCGTGAAGAGCTTGGCGGTCATCATTTCCTCTTCTGTGGAGCGCGGACCTCCTGGTCCGCATCATATTCGTGAGCGGACCAGGAGGTCCGCGCTCCAATGAGTTCACCCACTGATCGACGGACCGGCCTCGTGGCCCAGCCATTCCTCGATCAGGCGGCGGGCTATTGAATCGCGGCGCGGCATGAAGAACGAGCCGTCCTTGGGCAGGTTCTCGGGCTGGAGCTCCTCGCGGCTCATCCAGCGCGCGGCTTCGAGCTCGGTCTCGTTGACCTCGAAGTCGAGCGACTCCGCCTCGGCGTGGAAGCCGATCATCACTGAAGCGGGGAACGGCCAGGGCTGCGAGGAGCGGTAGGTGACGTTGTTCACCCGCACCTTGACCTCCTCGTAGACCTCGCGGGCGACGGCGTCCTCGAAGCTCTCGCCCGGCTCGACGAAGCCCGCCAGGGTCGAATGCATGCCGCGCGGAAAATGCTTGCCGCGGCCCAGCAGGCATTTGTCGCCGTGATGCACCAGCATGATCACTGCCGGATCGGTGCGCGGAAAATGCTCGGCCTTGCAGTTCTCGTTGGTGCATTGCCGGACGTGGCCGCCGCGCACCACCTTCGTGGTGGCGCCGCACACGCCGCAATAGCGATGGCGGCGGTGCCAGTAGGTCATGCCGCGCGCGTAGGCCAGGATCGATCCCTCGCGCGCGAACAGCAGCGCGCCGACCTGGCGCAGGTCGACGAATTCGCCCAGCTCGCTGAGCGGCACGTCCTTGCCGGTGACGTCGACGGCGAAATAGGGTGTGCCCTCGACATAGCCCAGAAAGACCTGGGTATCGGCGGCATTGGCGATGGCCCGGCCCGTCATGCCGTGCAGGAACACCGCTTCGGGCACACCGCCGGTCTTGATGTCGCTCGTCTTGACCAGGTTCTTCTCGCTGTCGATGGGCACGAAGCGCGCCGCGCCCGACGAGGCGAGCTCGATCATCCGCTCGTCGTTCTCGCGCTCGTGGCTGGCGCGGTCGATCTCGGCACTGGAATAGGGATTTCGTGGTCTCTGCATAGCGCGGCGGACCGTGCCACAGAGGCGGCGGCACCGCAATTCTTCCCCACCCCCGTCATCCCGAGCGGAGCGAAGCGAAGTCGAGGGACCTTTCTTAGTGATGTCCGTCAGCCGTCGATCTCGCCGGACAGGTCCCGCCAAGCGGGATTGGACCGGTTGATAAGGGCGATCTTCTTGCTTCGGCGCCACCCCTTCAGCTGCTTCTCACGCGCAATCGCGTCGGGCGCAGTCTCGAACGGCTCAACGAATATGAGGCGGTTGACGCGATATCTCGTCGTGTGAGCGACCATCCCGGCGCGATGCTCGGCAAGGGGGCGAGGCAAGTCGGTCGTCACTCCGATGTAGAGGGCGCGACCTAAAGCACTCGCCAAGATGTAGACGACCGGCTGCCGCACGTTGATCCCCGAAAGAAAGGTCCCTCGACTTCGCTTCGCTCCGCTCGGGATGACGGAGTTGGGAGTGCGATCGTTAGGCGAGGGCGCGGGCCAGCACCTCGGCGACGTGTATCGCGTGTCGGTTCGTGCCGTCGGCGATCTGGTGCCGGCAGGACGTGCCGTCGGCGACGACGATCGCGTCGGCCGGCGCCTGGCGCACGGCCGGCAGCAAGGACAGCTCGGCCATGGCCATCGACGTCGCGTAGTGCTCGGCCTCGTAGCCGAAGCTGCCGGCCATGCCGCAGCAGCTCGAATCGACGACGTCGACCGCGAGCTCGGGCACCAGAGACAGGACCTCCTGCACCGCGCTCATCGCGCCGAACGCCTTCTGATGGCAATGGCCATGCAGCAGCGCGTTCTTCTCGGTCAGCGGCCTGAGAGCGAGCTGCAGCCGCCCTGCCCGCTTCTCGCGCGCCAGGAACTCCTCGAACAGCAACGCGCTGTCGCCGGCGGCGGCCGCCTGCTTGCCGAGCCCCATGACCTGGAACTCGTCGCGCAGCGTGAACAGGCAGGAGGGTTCCAGGCCGACCACCGGCACGCCCCGGGCGAGGAACGGCGTCAGGGCCTGCAGCAGCCGCGCCGCCTCCGCCTTCGCCCGCTCGACCTGGCCGGTGGCGAGATACGTGCGGCCGCAGCACAGCGCCGGCGCCCCGAGGTTGGGCCACGCGACCGCGACACGGTGGCCGGCCGCCTCGAGCACGCGCCGCGCCGCGTGCAGCACATCGGGCTCGAAGTTGTTGGAAAAAGTGTCGGCGAAGATCACGACCGTGGCGTCGCGCGCGTCGACGCCGGTGGTGGCGAGGAAGGTGTCGCGGCGCCACCTGGGCAGGCTGCGCTGCTTGGCAAAGCCGATCCACGGAGCCGCGACATTGGCTAGGTTGAACAGCCACGGCAGCTGCCGCGCCCACGGCGCGATCTCGGGCAAAGCGCCGATCAGGCGATCGCGCAGGCGCAGGCCTTTGCTCATGCGCCGCGCCGCGCGCACCTCGATCTTCATGCGCGCCATGTCGACGCCGGTCGGGCAGTCCCGCTTGCAACCCTTGCAGCTGACGCAGAGGTCCAACGCCGAGGCGACGGGATCGGAAGCCAACGCCTCGGGGCCGAGCTGGCCGGACAGCGCCAAGCGCAGCGTGTTGGCGCGGCCGCGCGTCAGATGCGCCTCGTCGCGCGTGACGCGGAACGACGGGCACATCGTGCCTGAATCGAACTTGCGGCAGTGGCCGTTGTTGTTGCACATCTCGGCGGCCTTGGCGAAGCCGGCGCTGGGATCGCCGCCGCTGCCCGGCGCCGTCAGCTGCTCGCTGAGCGGATCGTTCTGCACGTTCCACGCCGACCAATCGAGCGCCGGCCGGTAGTCGATCGGCTTGTAGCCGGGCTTGAAACGGAACAGCGCGCGGTCGTCCATGCGGCTTGGCCGCACGATCTTGCCGGGATTGAGGATGCCCGCAGGATCGAACAGGTCCTTCACCGTCTCGAACGCCTTGGTGAGCCGCGCGCCGAACTGCCAGGCGACCCACTCCGAGCGCACCAGCCCGTCGCCGTGCTCGCCCGAGTAGGCGCCCTTGTACTCGCGCACCAGCGCCGACGCCTCTTCGGCGATGGCGCGCATCTTGCCCGCCCCGTCGCGCCGCATGTCGAGGATCGGCCGCACGTGCAGGGTGCCGACCGAGGCGTGCGCGTACCAGGTGCCGCGCGTGCCGTGCTTGGTGAAGACGTCGGTGAGGCGCTGGGTGTAGTCCGCGAGATGCTCCAGCGGCACGGCGCAGTCCTCGATGAAGGACACCGGCTTTCCGTCGCCCTTCATCGACATCATGATGTTGAGCCCGGCCTTGCGCACTTCCCACAGCTCGGCCTGCGGTCGTGGCTCGGCCATCTCGACGACGCTGCCGGGCAGGCCGAGATCGCCCATCAGCGTCACCAGGCGGCGCAAATCCCTGAGCTGCGGCTCGCGCTCTTCGCCCGCGAACTCGACCAGCAGGATCGCCTCCGGCTCGCCGATCAGCGCCCGCTCGATGACCGGCCGGAACGCGGGATTGGCGCGCGCCAGCTCGATCATGGTGCGATCGACCAGCTCGACCGCCGTCGGCCGCAGCTTGACGATGTGCTGCGCGGTGTCCATCGCCTTGTAGAAGCTCGGGAAGTTCACGACGCCCAGCGTCTTGTGCTTCGGGAGTGGCGAGAGCTTCAAGGTCAGGCGCTCGGTCACCGCCAGCGTGCCTTCGCTGCCGACCAGCAGATGCGAGAGGTTCACCGAGTTGTCGAGCGTGTAGGGCCGCTCCGACTGCGGGAAGAAGATGTCGAGGTTGTAGCCGCCGACGCGCCGCAGCACCTTGGGATACAGGCGCTCGATCTCGGCGCGCTCGGCGAAGGCGAGCGCCGCCACCTTGTCGGCCAGCGCGCGCACGGCGGGCGCCATGTCCTCCGGACGGCCCGAGCCGAAGCGCGCGCGCTCGCCGCTGGCCAGGATGGCGTCGATCGAGGCGACGTTGTGCACCATGTTGCCGTAGCGGATCGAGCGGCTGCCACAGGAATTGTTGCCCGCCATGCCGCCCAGGGTGCATTGCGCCGAGGTCGAGACATCGACGGGATACCAGACGCCGTGCGGCTTGAGCCAGGCGTTGAGCTGGTCGAGCACGACGCCGGGCTGCACCGTGACCTCGCCGCGCTCCTTGTCGAAGCCAACGACCTCGCGCAGGTATTTCGACACGTCGACGACCAGCGCCTGTCCGACCGTCTGGCCGCACTGCGAGGTGCCGGCGCCGCGCGCCAGCAGCGGCGTCTTGCTGTCGCGCGCGACGTCGACCACCAGCGCGAGATCGCGCTCGTCGCGCGGCACCACCACGCCCACCGGCTCGATCTGGTAGATCGACGCGTCGGTCGAATAGCGGCCGCGCGTCGCGCGGTCGAACAGCACGTCGCCGCGGATCGTGCGTCGCAGGGTTTGCTCGAGGCTGGTCAGCTGGATTCGCTCCGGTCCCGCCGCGTCTTCTACAGCGGCAGCGGCGCTTTGGGTACCGGCGCGGCGTGCCGGAGACTATGGCGCTCGCATGGCGAACGTCGACAGGTTCAAGTAAGGACGCCCGCACGGCTCACGCGTATATGCCCGCCCGTCGCGGCTCAACCCGAGCCTCGACGACACCCTGCCGGCGCCTCGCCAATTCATCTTTCCCCCTTGGAGAGCGCACCGGCCGATCAAACGCTTGCCCCACAACCGCTGCCCGACCGCCCGCAGGACGACGTCTGGCAATCTGACGACAACGAGGTCTCGCCATGGATTTCATGAATGCCGCGCGCAACCTGCTTGCGATCGCCCCTGCCGCTCCGGCGCCCGCCGCTCCGGCGCCTGCCGCTCCGGCGCTCGCCGCTCCGGCCCCGGCCGATCCGGCGCCGACCTATGGTTACGGCGACTCACAGGTCGGCTACCGTCCCTACTTCGGCGAATCACCCGCCGGACCCGATCTGCAATCGCTAGCCGGAGACCCCGGCGGATTCGCCGAAGGCTTCGCGGCCGGCCAGTTGCTCGTCGCCGATTGGGACGGCGGCGCCTATGGCGCGCCCGCGCCGGCCAGCGAGTTGGAAAAGGACGTGTGGGACACCCCAGCGCCGGCCGGCGGGGCGGAACAGGCTTATCCCGCCTACGGAACGTCGACCACCGACCTGGGCTACCTGATGCAAAACGTGGCCACGGTGGCGACCGATGCCCCTGCGCCGGCCTTTGACAACAAGCTCAACTGGGGTTGGAGTTAGATGCCCGACTGACGGCCCTGCGGGCCGGCGGCGACGGGACGACCTGTCGCCGCCGGCCCGTTTCGGCGGCGCATTGTGACCAAGCCGGCCAGCATGGTACGGCCCTCCAGCGCAACGCGCGGAGGACATCGACATGCGCCTGAACTCCCATCCCAGCGGCCGGCACTTCCTGCAGATCCCGGGGCCGACAAACGTGCCGGATCGCATCCTGCGCGCCATGGACTATCCGACCATCGATCACCGCGGGCCGGAGTTCAACGCGCTGGCGAGGAAGGTGCTGCGCTCGCTGCGCCAGGTGTTCCAGACGCGCCAGCCGGTGATCGTCTATCCGGCCTCGGGCACCGGCGCCTGGGAGGCCGCCCTTGTCAACACGCTGTCGGCGGGCGACCTGGTGCTGATGTGGGAGACCGGCCACTTCGCCTCGCTGTGGAAGAGGATGGCCGACCGGCTGGGACTGAAGTCGGAGTTTTTAGGCGGCGACTGGCGCAAGCCCGTCGATCCCGACGCGATCGAGCAGCGCCTGCGGGCCGACACGCAGCACGCCATCAAGGCGGTCTGCATCGTGCACAACGAGACCTCGACCGGCGTCACCAGCGATGTCGGCGCGGTGCGCCGCGCCATCGATGCCGCGCGCCATCCGGCGCTCCTGCTGGTCGACACGATCTCCTCGCTGGGCTCGATCGACTACCGGCACGACGCCTGGGGCGTCGACGTCACGGTCGCGGGCTCGCAGAAGGGCCTGATGCTGCCGCCCGGACTCTCGTTCAACGCCGTGAGCGAGAAGGCGGTCTCTTCCTGCAAGGCCTCGACGCTGCCCAAGTCGTTCTGGAGCTGGGAGGAGATGCTTTCGACCAACGCCAACGGCTGGTTCCCCTACACGCCCGCCACCAACCTGCTGTACGGCCTCAGCGAGGCCTGCGACATGCTTCTGGAGGAAGGGCTGGACGCAGTGTTCGCCCGCCATGCCCGGCACGCCGAAGCGACGCGGCTGGCGGTCAAGGCCTGGGATCTCGAGATCCTGTGCGGCGATCCGGCCGCCTACTCCGGCTCGCTGACGGCGATCGTCATGCCCGAAGGGCACGACGCCGACGCCTTCCGCAAGGTGGCGTTGGAGAATTTCAACCTGTCGCTCGGTCAGGGGCTGAGCAAGGTCGCGGGCAAGGTGTTCCGCATCGGCCATCTCGGCGATTTCAACGACCTGATGCTGATGGGCACGCTCTCCGGCGTCGAGATGGCGCTGGGTCTCGCTAAGGTGCCGCACAAGGCAGGCGGCGTTCAGGCCGCCGTCACCTATCTGCGCGACACCGCGCCGGGGGCACGCGCCTGACATACACCGTCATCCCGAGCGAAGCGTAGCGTAGCCGAGGGACCTGTCTTGTCGCCGCATCTACAAGAGAGGTCCCTCGACTACGCCGCCCTGACGGGCGGCTCCGCTCGGGATGACGAATTGAGCTAAGCCCTCGGCGGCAGGCGGCCGTTGCTGGCGCGGATCTCGGCGACGGCTCGGTCCCAGCCGGCAATCCGCTCGGGCCCGGCCGGATGCGTGTCGAGCAGTTCCGTCCTCATCCGCCGCGACAGCCGCGCCATGGTGACCAGCATGCCGCGCGCCTTGTCGAGATCGACGCCAGAGCGGTAGAGGATCAACCCCGCCAGATAGTCGGCTTCGCGCTCCTGTTCCTTGGAGAAGGAGATGGCGCCAATCCTGGCGCCGACGCTAGCGCCATCGAGCGTCGACGAGCTCGTCGCGAGCCCGATGGCGGCGCTTAGCAATCCGTCGCCGAGCAGTGCGTTCCCGAGCAGCGCGCCGATCGCCTGATTATGCCGTCGTGCCGCGACATGGTCGGCCGCCTGATGGCCCATCTCATGGGCAATCACCAGGCAGACTTCCTCCTCGTTCGCCGCATAGTCGACGACGCCGCGATTGAGGACGATCATGCCGTTGGACAAGGACGCGGCATTCATGGAGCGGTCGCGCGACAGGCGGAAGTTCCAGTCGCACACGCCGACAGCCATCTCACGACAGACCTGGCCGGCTGGCCGGTAGAGCCGCTTGGTCGCGCTGCGCAAGACCGCCACGACCTCCTCGTCACTGGCGTCCTGCCAGGGGACTGGGCCTGCAGCTTGCACCTCGCTTTGCGCCAGGCTGACGTCCGCCCCGCTGAGTTGCGGCAAGCGATGCACCGCCCCCGAGCAACCGCACACCAGGCAGGCTCCCGAGAGAGCCATGAAAGACCGCCGTCGCATCCGCCTCCTCCGTCGCTATGACCGAAGGACGAGGCGACCATCCGCGCCGTTACAGCGAACCTGCGGCGACCCTTTCCGCTGGCTGCTCGGAAGGGGTCGTTTGTGACGAAGTCACAACTCGGTCACGGGCGTACGGTGACGAACAGAGCTCCACTCGCTGCGGGCATCGCTCGCCCCGAGACAATGCAAGCCCAATCGCGATTATGGGCCTGCGCAACCGACCTTGAACCTTGGCGTCACTGTGCCGCTTCAATACCGGCGCATACCGTAGCCGGAGCGCACGGCGCGAACGATCGGCGGACGCCCCTGCGCGGGCATCGTATCCACCGACCAAGCGCGCTCCTCCGTAGCGGCCGCCTTGTTTTCCAGCGACGACGCCAGGTCGCCGAGACGGCCGGCCTCGGCCGGCCTTTCGTCGGCGAGTTTTCGAACCTTGCGCGCTCGCTCGCGATAGCCGACGGCGCGCGCAAGCAGATACAGCGAGCTGACAGGCATACTCGTATCCCGTTCGACCTGCGTCGGAGAGTGGGTCCCCGAGGCCCGTACGTCTTCGGACGATAGCGTTGGACGATAACGGTCGGCGCTTTGACGGTCCCGTGGCCTTCCGGTGGCATAATCGTGATCGCCGTTCAAACCGTCATCAATGGATTAGCCCCAGCGGTCTGGCGTCCGCATCGATTGGCCAGATCGGCCGCATGATCTTGGTGTACGGCACCTTACGATGGTCGCGCTGCAGCGGCCCGCTCGATTCGACGTAGATCACCTTCTTGGCGATCGGCCCGTAGGCCGCCATGAAGTGGTTTGTCGACTTGACCACGACGATCTTCTTCCGCCACGGATCGATGCCGAGATTGGTGAAGAGCTCGAGCCCCGTCGCCTGCGTACGGTTGCTTATGAGCACCACGTCGACGCCGCCAATCCGGATCGCGGCGCAATCGCCCAGCGGCACCTGCGTCGGCCCGAAGCTCTGCCGCGCGTCGCGCCTCAGGCCCAAGATCTCGACCTCGGCATCGACCGGCTGGCCCGAGCTCGGCGCGATCTTGCCGCCGAAGCGCAGCGCGATGCGCGCGCCCAAGCCGGCATCGAAACAGAGGCGCACCGCGATCGGGTCCCAGATCGGGCCCAGGCAGGCGTTGTCGACCTTGGTGTCGATCAGGTGGCGCACGATGTCGGTGTTGTCCGACGGCGCGCCGCCGCCGGCGTTGTCGGCCGGGTCGGCGATCACCACCGGCAGGTCGTTGAACGCGACGCCCTCCTTGATACCGGCCGCGACATCGAACGACGGCGGCTGCGTCCTGCCGCGCAGCGCCACCAGCTCTTCGCCCAACCGGGTCGCGAGCGCATCCGCCTTCTCCTTGTCGCCGTCGGCAATCACCAGCACGCGCGTGCCGATCTCCGGCACGTCGCCATAGGGGAAGCAATGAGCGATGGAGACCGAGAGGATGCCGTCCTTGCCTTCCATCGCCTTGATGCGGTCCACCAGGCCGCGCATCGGCTGCAGGGTCGTCGGATAGCTCTGGATCTGGCGGCAATCGTAGACCGACGTCACCGGCTTGATCGTGCCGCGCAGGGTCGCCAGCACGAGATCGAGCACTTCCTCGGCCCGCTCGACCACGTCGGTGTGCGGGAACTCCTTGTAGAGCACGATGACGTCGGCCGCCGCCACGCGTTTCACGGTCAGATGGCAATGCGGATCGAGCTCGACACCGATCACGCATTTCGGTCCGACGATCGCGCGCGCCCGCGAAAGGATGTCGCCTTCGACGTCGTCGTAGCCGTGCGCCACCATGGCGCCGTGCAGTCCGAGCAGCAGCCCATCGATCGGCAGCGCGGCCTCGAGCTGGCCGAGAATCTCGTCGCGCATCGTCTCGTAGTCGGCGCGGTTGGTGGTGCCGGCCGGGCTGGCGGCAAAGCAGCTGCCCTCGATCAGCGCAAAGCCTTCCTTCGCGGCCCGCGCCCGACCAACCACCAGCGGTGCGGTGCACATGCGCGGCGCGTCCGCCGGGTGCTCGCCGGGACGGAAGAACACGGACTCGTGATAGTTCGCAAGGCTCGTCGGCAAGGGCGAGAAGGTGTTGGTTTCGGTCGCGAGCGTGGCGGTGAACAGGCGCATGCGGTGCCTCGGGACGATATCGATGGCGATAGAGTATCCTATCGAGCCGGCGCGTCCGGCATTTTCATGGCTGCGGGCTTGCCCGACACGAGCGAAGGGGAGAGGCCAATGCAGTGCTTTGTCCACCACGAGGTGGCCGCCGTCGGCATCTGCCGGACCTGCGGCAAGGGCATTTGCCCGGCCTGCGCCCGCGAGATCGATAAGGGCATCGTATGCTCCGAGGCGTGTGCACAGTTCGTGACCGACAACCAGGCGATCGTGGATCGCGCGAAACGAGTTTACAGCATCGGCGTGAAGCCGAAGATCCCCTTGGGCGCGTGGTTCTTCGGAACCATGGGCGTGGTCATGCTCGGCATCGCCGCCTTGTTCCTCTGGACCGATCCGCACGGCTGGCCCGTAGCTGCCTATCCCGGTGCTTTCGGCCTGCTGCTTGTCGTGTTCGCGGTATTCGTCTGGCGACGCTATCGGGCGGTGGGCCTCAACCTCTAGCGGTCTCTGATGGTGCCGCTGTGGCCCCTTCGCGAAGGCGGCGCCGTGGGGGCCGACACCCGGATCGAGACTGATGGTCCCTATTCGACTGGCCGCGGTCTGATCTCCGCAACTGCCAATGGTGGCGGTCCGGCCGCGATGATTGCCAATCGTCGCAACCCAGTCTCTGTGACTGCCAGTCGGCCATTCCGCCTTTTGACGAGGAACAGTCTCACAAGCCGATCAACGTCATCGGGTGGAAGCTTCGTCTCCCAAACGGCCATGTCGACTTGTCGTAGGGTGATTTCTTCGCTTGGACTAAGCGGGACGCGTAAGCTACGGCTCATTGGCGTCTCCTCTCCAGGATGATCGGGCGATGTGGACACCACCTCACCGTCAGTGACGATGCACCAGGCAACGCGTGTTGCCAAGGAAATGCGCGCGGTCTGTGCATTTCTGCACCGGCGGCAATCTTGGTCCAGCCTGTCGCGCGCCGAGGCAGCCCCGCCTGAAAACGCGGAGGCCGCCGGTCTAATGCCGGGTTATCACCATCGAGGCCATTGAAGAGTTCGAGCACCGCGTGCGCCGTCGGTGGGAATATCGCCATGCCGGGGATGAGGTAGCGGCGAAACGCACCGACAAGGTCCGGTTGCCCGCGCGCGAGCTCCGTGAGCGCCCGGATGCCGCTTGGACCAACGCCTGCGCGAATCGGTTGCAGCAGTAACGCTTCTGCAACCATCTTGGCCCGGCGGTTGCCAGCGCATCACGTCGCTGAAGCCTGCGGCGAGAAACGGCACACGACGCAATGAGCTGCCGCGTCACCCCCAACGCACAGCCGAGCCGCCTCCTGTCCGGCGGCTTGCCCGGCAAGCGCGCCTTCTGTGCGGCATCACACGTTCAGCCGTTCACGGCGTCGCGATCACGGGCTGAGCACGGTCGCAGGACGGTCACAGAGTCGAGCCGACCTGTCCGCTAGAACCTCCACGAAACTCCGATCTCGACGACACACGCAACAGCGAGAGAAGCCCGTGGCGACACTTGAGAGGAGAAGCGCCGTGCCGGGGGAGGCGGCGATGACGAACGGCTTGGCCGCACGGCTGAAGAACGCCTTGCGGCCGTTCGCGCCGACGGCCAAGGCTCTGGTGCCGTGGCTGGCCGGAATGCCGTCGTGGGGAAAATCGTTCGCCATGTTGCGACGCTACGGTCTGCAACCCGTCACGGTGTTCGACATCGGCGTGGCCTACGGAACGCACGAGCTCTATCGCGCCTTTCCGGACGCCCACTATCATCTGATCGATCCGACCCTCGAATCGCTGCATTACATGCGCCAGCTCCGGCGGAGGCTGCGCTGCGACATCCATCCGATTGCGCTGGGCAACTGCGAGGGCGAGGTGATGATCGAGATCCGGCCGGACATCCAGGGCGCGACGCTTCTCGAGGACTTCACGCCGCGCCAGATCGTGCGTCACGACCGGGTTCCGATGCGTCGCTTCGATTCGCTGTTCGAACACATCGCGCGACCGGCGCTCGCCAAGATCGACGTGCAGGGTGCCGAATTGATGGTGCTCCAGGGCATGGCCGGGCGGATGGCGAGCCTCGATGCGCTGATCGTCGAGACCAGCACGATCGCCAGCGTAAAAGGCGGCGCGGAGGTCCACGATGTCGTGCGGTTCATGCACCAGCATGGCTTTGTACTGGTCGACGTCGTGGGCATGACACGCCGCCCGCTCGACAGCGCCACGGCGCAGCTCGACTTGTTGTTCCTGCCCGAAGACTCGGGCCCGCGTCGCGACCGTCGTTGGGCAGAAACGTTGTAGCCAGCAACAGGGAGGAACTTGGACCACGGACCTGCTGGGGCCTTGAAGGGCCTGCAATTCCTCT
>JAFAKN010000249.1 GCA_019235415.1 Alphaproteobacteria bacterium | reverse complement strand
CCAGCCCGCACGATCCGCGCTTCCTGGTGCTGGGCGACATCATGGACGGCTTCCGCCCGGTCGGCGCCTTCGAGCCCTACAAGGATGCCTATTTCGGCTGGGTCGCGAGCCACGGCTACAAGCTGCCGGAGAACCGCGAGGACATTTGGCTGCCCGAGGGCACGACTCCCAAGGGCGAGAAGGGCACCGGCGCGACGTCGCGCCCGTCACGCATTTCCAAGGAGCTTTCCGACACCGCCTGGTTCACCGAGCGCGGCCTGAATTACCTGCGCGGCCGCGCCGGCAAGCCGTGGTTCCTGCATCTCGGCTACTACCGGCCGCACCCGCCGTTCATCGCGCCGGCGCCGTACCATGCGATGTACCGGCCCGAGGACATGCCGCCGCGGGTGCGCGCGGCGAGCGCGGCGGAAGAGGCCAGCCAACATCCGCTGCTGGCCTACTACGTCAATACCATCCAGCAGGCGAGCTTCTTCCAGGACGGACAGGGACTCGCCTCGGCGATGAGCGAGGCCGAGGTGGCGCAATTGCGCGCCACCTATTGCGGCCTGATGAGCGAGATCGACGACCAGCTCGGCCGCGTCTTCGACTACCTGAAAGAGACGCATCAGTGGGATCACACGCTGATCGTGCTGACCTGCGATCACGGCGAGCAGCTGGGCGACCACCATCTGCTGGGCAAGATCGGCTACAACGACGAATCCTTCCGCATCCCGATGATCGTCCGCGATCCGCGCCCCGAGGCCAACGGCACGCGCGGCACGGTCGTCGAGCGCTTCACCGAGACCATCGACACCATGCCGACCATCCTCGAATGGCTCGGGCTGCCGGTGCCGCGGCAATGCGACGGGCGCTCGCTGCTGGGCTTCTGCGAAGGCGAGCCGCCGTTGCACTGGCGCACCGAGGTGCACTACGAGTTCGATTTCCGCGACCTGCACTACAGCAAGCCGGAATCGGCGCTCGGCCTGCCGATGGACAAGTGCGCGCTCGCCGTGGTGCAGGACGAGTGCTTCAAGTACGTCCACTTCGCGGCCTTGCCGCCGCTGTTGTTCGACCTCGAGAAGGATCCCGGACAACTGGTCAACCGCGCCGGCGATCCGGCCTACGCTGCACGGCTCGCGGCATACGCCGCCAAGATGCTCGACTGGCGGCTGGGCTTCGCCGACCGCACGCTGACCGGCTATCGCGCGACGCCCAACGGCCTGGAAGTGCGCGCGGCTTAGTCTCCTCGGCCGCACGGCAATTGCGTGTCCCTTGCATCACAACTTCGTGCATCGTGACCGGCAGAGCGTTGGTCACCGCGGGCACCTCTGGAAATGGGCTAGGTCGCTCCCACATCGCATCGCGAGAGGAGAGTGGATCGATGAACCGCAGAGACATTCTCGGATCGCTCACGCTTGCTGCGACGATCATGGTCGCCGCCAGCGCATATGCCGCAGAGCTCAGCCTGCCGGGCGAGCCGGAGATCGACCAGCAGCCGATTGCCGGCTGCGACCAAGCCGCCGTGCTGCCCGAGCAGCCGCTGGCGCATGGCCGCATCGTCGCGATCGACGTGATGGCCAGCCGCGTCACGCTCGAGTTCCAGCCGATCGTGCCGCTTCTGCCGGAAGGCGGCAGGCACGTCTTCCATGTGGCGAACGCCAAGTCGCTGAAAGGCCTTGGCCCCGGCGACAAGGTGCGCTTCGGAGTCGAGCGCGCCGGCCGCACCTACACGCTGACCCGCCTCGAGCACAGCAACTGACGGCGCCGCCGATGGCGTCGCTGTCATCCCGAGCGCAGCGAGGGACCTTTAAGGCAACAGGAAAGGTCCCTCGGCCTTCGGCCTCGGGATGACAGAGGGTTCGCTTGAGGCGCGCTCCCGGCGCGCTACACTGGCGGCATGACAGAGAAAACCTATCGCCGGCCGACCGCCGGCGACCATCCGCCGAACCTGTCGCCTGACTACAAGTCGACGCCGTTGCGCGCGCCGTCGCAGGCGGCGGTCGTGCTGCCGCACAGCCTGTCGGAGATCACCGGCCCGCTGCTGCACGGTGAGCGGCTGGACGCAAACGAGAACGACCTCACGCGCCAGCGCATGGGCGAGCCGCTCGGCGAGCGCATCATCGTGCACGGCCGCGTGCTCGACGAGGACGGCAAGGCGATTCCCGACGCGCTGGTCGAGATCTGGCAGTGCAACGCCGCCGGACGCTATCACCATCCCGGCGATCAGCACGACGCGCCAATCGATCCCAATTTCTACGGCGGCGGCCGCGCCCGAGCCGATGGCGAAGGACACTACCGCTTCGTCACCATCAAGCCCGGCGCCTATCCCTGGAAGAACCATCACAATGCCTGGCGCCCGGCGCACATCCATTTCTCGCTGTTCGGCCCGGCCTTTGCGACCCGCTTGATCACCCAGATGTACTTTCCCAACGATCCGCTGCTCGCCTTCGACCCGATCTACAATTCGGTGCCGGCGGGCGCGCGCGAGCGGTTGCAGGCGGCCTTCGACATGGCGACGACGCAGCCGGAGTGGGCGCTCGCCTACCGCTTCGACATCGTGCTGCGCGGCCGCAACGCCACGCCGATGGAGTAGGGCGATGGCGCTTGGACTGACGCCGTCGCAGACCATCGGCCCGTTCTACTTCGGCACCCTCATCAAGGCCTACCGCTGCGAGCTGGCGCCGGCCGGCGTGCCGGGCGAACGCGTCGACGTCGTGCTCGAGCTGCACGATGCGCAAGGTGCGGTCGTGCCCGACGGGCTGTTCGAGCTGTGGCAGGCCAACAGCCACGGCCGCTACAACCATCCCGACGATCGGCGCAACCTGCCGCTCGATTCGGGCTTCGAGGGCTTCGGCCGAGCCTCGACCTGGACCGATGGCTGCGCCCGGTTCCACACCATCAAGCCCGGCCGCGTGCCGTGGCCCGAGGGCGGCCTGCAGGCGCCGCACATCAACGTCTCGATCTTCGCCCGCGGGCTATTGAACCGCGTGGCGACGCGGCTCTACTTCGAGGGCGACCCGGCGCTCGGCGAAGACCCGGTGCTGAAGCGGATCGAGGCCGCACGGCGCAACACGCTGATCGCCAAGAAGGAGACTGACGGCACCTGGCGCCTGCCGATCCATCTCGGCGGACCGAAGGAGACGGTGTTCTTCGATATCTAAGGCAGCCAGTTAACGTGGCCGCGACAAGCGCTAAGCCACCTCAGTCACTCACGGAAACATGAATTTTCTTCCGAAAGCGTAGTCCAGGACTGTGCGGATGCATGCGGCGAGAAGCACCAGGATGCCAGCACCCTGGGCGGACAAGCCGGACTGCGGTGCGTAGAGACAGATCATTGCCACGACAAAATTGAGCACGACCCACGCAGGATATACTCTCAGCTCACCCGCTCCGCGTGTACCGAGAAGCCCACTCTTTGCCCCATCTACGATGAGCACGACCATGTCGAAAAGGAGCATGCCGGCCATCCACTGATAGAAATGAGCTGGATCGGTGGAACTCGGGCTACCTATGAATGACAGGCCTGGACCTGGGATTGCCTGAGCGATCTTGACGAAAAAGATCGCCGTGATCATCAACATGTAAACGTCCCAGACGTAGCCGATCTGGTCTCGGATCAGCGTGATCTTTGCGCCGAGGTATTTGAGATCGAGAGATCGGTCTCCGCCGTGAAATATCGGCACGACCGTCACAAAGAACGCAGCGAACATGAAGAGAGCCGGGTCGTTGAAGTCCACGCTTCCGCCCGCGAACACTTTTCCGCAGGCAAGCGTGATCGCCAAGCCGACAATGATCTGGTAGGCGCGCTTGAAGTGGTCGATCAGGCGAGATCTGTGTTGCCGCGCCTCTTCCTCTGTAAGCTCTTGAACCGCCATGTTCCGACCCCGAAAAATCGCGCTAGAATTGTACCATAGTATTTATCGCCATGGTAGCATTTCCCGTGGCTCTCGAGTCCGCGCACACTTGTGAAGAACTTGCGATGGTGCGTTCATGATGCCTGTGCGATAGGGTGCGCCCCCCTACTGTCGGAGTGAGCGATGGCGAAGCGGCCCAAGGTTTACTTGGCAGGACCGGACGTCTTTCTGCCGGACGCGGTATCGGTCGGCCGGCGCAAGAAAGAGCTCTGCGCCCGCTTTGGCTTCGAGGGACTCTATCCATTCGACAACGAGATCTCTCCGACGGCGGCTTCGTCCGAACGCGTAGACTTGCTGATCTACCGCGCCAATGCCGAGATGATTCACAAAGCTGATGCCGGAATTTTCAATCTTACCCCGTTTCGGGGACCAAGCGCGGACGTGGGAACCGTTTTTGAACTTGGGATGTTCGTCGCCCTCCGAAAGCCGGTATTCGGGTACACGAACTGTGCAGAGTCGTACCTGGATCGGATCAAGAAATCGCGAGGCGTCGAGCGCGACGAAGTTGGCATGTGGCGTGATTGGACGGGAATGTCGATTGAGGATTTTGCCAATGCCGACAACCTGATGGTCGAGGCGCCGTTCGTCGAGCAGGGGCATCCGATCGTGAGGGTCGCATCGGAAGGTCAGAAGTCCATCGGGGACCTCGACGGATTTGAAAAGTGCCTTCGCTGGGCGGCGGACAGTTTGCTGAAGGACCGCGCAGGGCAAAAACGGCGCTTGGTGGTTTGACGCTTGATTGGCACATGCTGAGGCCGGGCAAGTGACCGCCTTTCTCAGGAGACAAAGCGAGTTTTCCGACATCGAGCTCAAATATTTGAGCCGGTAATGCCCGCTTCGTGCCGCGGTATGGTCGAAGAACATGGATGAGAGAGTCGCCTGCACGGCCTGTGGGGCCATGATCCTGCCCTCCACCGCAGCGGCGAATGGCGGGATGTGCGTGCCGTGCAAGCGCGGTTTTCGCAAAGACATCGAGGAGGGCAAGCTCCGGTACGAGGAGCGCAAGCGGGCGCAGGCGAACCCTGACCCGGCGACGAAGCACTGGCGATGGCTGGTCGGACAGGTATATCGATCGCCCGGCGGGTTTGCCGGCCTATCGGAAGAAAACCGGACGTACTTTGCGGTATGTTTACTTGAAGGCGAAATCTACAACGGTGGCTTTCACCAGTATTTTCTCAACAGCTCGGGAGATCACTACGCAGTTGCCCTGCACGGGCTGGAAGAAGTGGGCGCTGCAGCATGCCGCCGGCTTCTGCTTGACGCCAAGCAAGTCGTGTTTGGCCAACATGAAGTGCCCGGGACAAAGGCAGCTCGTTTCGATTACCTCGACCTCAAGCCCGCGCAAGAGCGGAAGCTTTCAGGGCTCGACCGCTCGTTCGGCAACGAAGCGGCAAAGCTCCGTGAGCTTTTAGCGCAATATGCGCAAAGGCATTGCCTCTTCCAGAGAGACATCTAGGAAGTCGGACGGCCGCTCGCTGGAATCGGGCACTCGGCCGGCGTCGGCGGAATCTCGCTGCTGACCGGCGGATCGGGATAGTACTGGGTGTCTTGCTGGACACGCTGGGCAAGCGTCGTGCCGCCCAGCAGCTCGATCAGCTTCAGCGCCGCGTCCAGGCCCGACGCGGACGCCGCCGGCGGTCAAACGATTGCGGTCGTGCACGAAGCGGGGATAGCCCGGCGCCACGATCACCTCGGGGAAGCGCTGCAAAAAACAGGACGTAAACTCCCAGTGCGTCGTCGCCCGGTAACCGTCGAGCAACCCCGCCGCGGCCGGCAGCATCGCGCCGTCGCAACCGAGCACATCAGGGGCACCCAGGAAGCCTGCTCCGTCAGGAAATCGTGGTAGCTGTGCGCCGGATCGTCGATAATTCGAGCGAGCGCGTCGGGTTCGCCGCCTGGCACCCAAATCGCATCGTAGGTCCGCGCCTCGGCAAATCCTCTCGGCACTTAGAACGAAAGGCCGCTGCCGGACGTTTGCCGTGGTGGATCAGGCGAGACTGTGTTCACGTCCAGAGCGCGCGTACACCGTAGTACGCCGTGTCCTTGAAGCGCCGGGCGATCGCCTGCCATAAGCGGGCGCGCGGATCGGTGCAGCAGGTCATGCTGAGGATGATGCGCCGCTCGCCTGTGCCCAGCGGGGTGACCTTGTGGCGGACCACGGCGCCCTCGAACAGCACCAGCGTGTTGGGCTCGGTGCTTATCGCGACGTCCTTGCCGTCCAGCCGGGCCAAAAGCTCGGCATGGCTCAGGCCGCCGTCGGCGCTGCCCTCGTTCACGATCGGCAGCAGGGCCGTGAAGTGCCGCCCGCGATAAAAGTCGTGGTCGTAGTGCCAGCCGATGTGGTCGGCCGGCCGGTCGTAGACCAGCACCGACAGCGAGCTCTGGTCGTCGACCGGCGTCGGCGAAACGTCCTCGGCGATGACCGAGGAGAAGAAGCCCATCAACTCGGCCGACTGGTAATAGGCGACGACCGATGGCGCCCGCTCGATCAGGGCCTCGTAGGCGATCGTGCCGCCCTTCTTGTGGGCCGGCACGAACGACCGTTCCGCGGCCTGCAATTTCAGAATGTCGTCGCGCAGGCGGGCGAACACGCCGGCCGGCAGGAAGTCGGGCACGCGCACCAGGTGCTGCGCGAACTGCGGGACGCCATGGCGGGCCAGGCCGAGGTCCTGATCATGGGTCTGGCGGATCACGGCGATGCGGTTGCGCTGCTCTTCGTAGAGGCGGCCGCGATGTCGGCGGGCGAGCCCGAAGGCACCGCCTGTCAAGACGATGCCCAGCGCACCCAGCTCCAGCAGCATGGCTCTCCTTCGTTTGCCGGCAGGCGACGGCTACACTCGTTTGATGACAGTTTCGATGCGAAGCCAGCAACTGGTCCAGGCGCTCGGCACCTCGGCACGAACCGCGGAGGCTTTTTCCGACACCGCCACGTTGCGCCACATGCTCGCCTTCGAGGCCGCCCTGGCCCAGGCTGCGGCGGCCGCCGGACTTGTTCCCGAACGCGCGGCGCAGATCATTGCCGCGGCCTGCGACCCCGCGCTCTACGACCCGCCGTCGCTTGTCGCCGCGGCGCGGCGCAGCGCGACGCTCACCGTGCCGGTGGTCAAGGCACTGACAGCCGAGGTCGAGAAGCGCGACGCGGCTGCTGCAGGCTACGTCCATTGGGGCGCCACCAGCCAGGACGTGATCGACACCGCCATGGTCCTGCAGCTCGGCGAAGCATTGCCGCCGCTTTTTACGGAGCTGGACGGCATCATCGGCGCATTGGCCGAGCTGGCGCGCCGGCATCGCATGACGCCGATGCTCGGCCGCACGCTCATGCAGCCGGCGACGCCGCTGGCGTTCGGCCAGAAGGTCGCCGGCTGGGCTGCCGATCTCGACCGCGCCTCTGCGCGGCTGGAGGCGAGCTTCCGCGAGACCCAGGTCGTGCAGTTCGGCGGCGCCTCGGGCAGCCTGTCGGCGCTGGGCGACAAAGCCGAAGGCGTGATGGCCGGGCTGGCCGAACGGCTCGGGCTAAAACTGCCGCCGGCGCCGTGGTTCACCCAGCGGGTGCGCGTCGCGGCGCTGGCCCAGGATGCCGCGCTGGTCGTGGGTGCGTTGGCCAAGGCCGCGCGCGACATCGCGCTCATGATGCAGTTCGAGGTCGGCGAGGCCTCGGAGCCGGCCGGCCCGGAGCGCGGCGGCTCCTCGACCATGCCGCACAAGCGCAACCCGGTTGGCGCCGCCCTGGTTCTGGCGGCGGCGGCGCGGGCGCCGATGCTCGCCGCGACGATCGTCGCCGCCTTGCCGCAGGAGCACGAGCGGGCGCTGGGCGGCTGGCAGGCCGAATGGCCGACGCTCGCGGCCCTGATCGAGACGCTCGGCTCGGCCGTCGAGGCGATGGCCGAGGTGGCACCCGGACTCGCGGTCGACGCCGAGGCGATGCTGGCCAACATGGAGGCCACCCACGGCGCCATCCTGGCCGAGCGCGCGACGTTCCTGCTGGCCGAGACGATGGGCAAGCAGCAGGCCGCCAAGCTGGTCGAGCAGGCGCTGGCCAAGGGCGGCTCGTTCGTTCAGGCGCTGGGCCGGCTCAAGGCCGAGCTCGGCGATGAAGCGGCGCTGCTGGGTTATTCACCGACGTTCGTCGACCGGCTTCTGGCCTCTCTGCGCCGCTGATCGCGGCGATCGGGGCGCGTCTGATATTTCAGTATTTCAACTTTCACTGAAATAAATTGATCGATATAATCTCTATTTTTCAATGATTTAGCCCGTAGCGTCGGGAAACCGAATCCCGGTCCCGGAGCCCAAATATTCGACTCACAAGTCACTCTTGGGTGCCCGAGCGACTTCCGTTCTATTTTTGTTCTTGACGACTCCAGAAGCACAGCTTACATAGTTCTTCAGCAACTGAGGAATGGAGTCTCTCATGTTCAATGCTCTACCCGACAGTTCCACTCCCGCGCCGGAGAGCGCGGAAGCGGTGTGGAAGGCCGCGAACTATGCGGTGAACGGTGCCTATTCCATCTTTCCCGGCATCTACAAGGCCGGCCGTGCCGTCGCACGCGGGACCAGATTGATGGGGCCCGAGGAATATCGACGATTCGACCAAGAGGTGAACTTCATCGGCAACGCGAGCGGCGAAATTACGAAGCATCCCGAACTTGCCTACCGGGCGGGGCAGGAGGCTCTGGCGGTGCTTGCCCGGAATCCATACCTGATCCCGTATTTTCTTGGGCGCGTGGCAAGGGGAGGGGCGACGATGTTGGGACCCGCTGCGCTCGCCGGCGACACGCTGCGGGCAATCGAGGACGGCCACGATCTGCTCGATGCGGTTCTCTACCAAGGCTTGCAGGGCATCCCGGATCGCTGACATGGCGCCAAGGATCTTTCAGCGGCTGCTGCGACGGGAGCTTTGGCCACCCTACACGTTGGGGTGGCTGGGCGGGATTCCCTTAGCGGCGATTCTGGTCCTGCTCCGGGACCGTTGCGCCATATGCTGGTTCGTCTGGGTCGCCTTCAGCATGTTTCTCGGCTGGGGCGTTTTTTGGCGGACACCGCGACGGAAAGCCGTCGCCGTCGCGCTGATCGTTGGAACCTTCGGGTCTTTCCTGGTCCTGGCTTTTGTCGCCATCGCGAACTATGGCCATCGCTGACCGTAGGTTCCGGCGGCAGCGGAATTGCGCTTTCGGCAATGGAGGCATGGCGCCTTCGTGCCCCCCGGCAAAGGTCAGCGATATTCCACCCGCACGATCTCGATCTCCTCCTCGCCGCCGGGCGTGCGCATCTTCACCAGGTCGCCTTCGTGCGCGCGCATCAGCGCGCGAGCGATCGGCGAGATCCAGCTGACATGTCCGCGGCCGGGATCGACCTCGTCGACGCCGACGATCTTGATGGTACGCTCCTCGCCCTTGGCATTGGCGTAGGCGACGGTGGCGCCGAAGAACACCTGGTCGGTCTTCGGCCGCTTGGCCGGGTCGACGACCTCGGAGCGCTCGAGCCGCTTGCTGAGGAAGCGGATGCGCCGGTCGATCTCGCGCAGCCGCTTCTTGCCGTAGAGATAGTCGCCGTTCTCCGAGCGATCGCCGTTGGCCGCCGCCCACGACACGACCTGCACGACCTCGGGCCGCTCCTTGCGCATCAAGCCCATCAGCTCGTCGCGCAGGCGGCCGAAGCCTTCCGGCGTCATGTAGTTTTTCGCGCCGGCCGGCAGGCCCACGATCTCGTCGGGGCCGTCGTCCTCGTCGTCGCGGTCGCTTTCCTTGGTGAAGGCCTTGCTCATGGCGGCTCCTGTTCTATCAAGATGAGGCCGATGACGAGAAGCCCCTCCCGCCTGCAACGCGCCTCAGGCGCCTGCCGTGTCGCATTCGACCTGCGGCAAGGCCGGACACGTCTCGGCGATCTCTATCAACGCGATCCCTGCCGGGTGTTGTTCCCCGCGCCTGAGCCCGGCGAGCCGCCGCTGGCCGTCCTGCTCACCACGTCGGGTGGGGTGACCGACGGCGATTCGCTGGAGATCGCCGTCGAAATCGGACCGAAGGCCGGCGCGGTCGCGACCACCCAGGCGGCCGAAAAGGTCTACCGCGCCGCGCGCGGCAGCGAACACTGCTCGATCACTGTCGCGCTACGCCTGGCGGAAAGCGCGGCGCTCGACTGGCTGCCGCAGGAGACCATCGTCTTCCAGGGGGCACGGCTGAAGCGCTGCACCATTGCCGACGTCGAGCCCGGCGCAGCGCTGCTCGCCTGCGAAATGGTGGTGCTGGGCCGTGCCGCGTCGGGCGAGCGGTTCCAATCGGGCCTGCTACTCGACTCGTGGTCGGTGCGCCGCAGCGGCAGGCTTTTGTGGACCGATGCGCTCAAGGTTCAAGGCGAGACGCCCGACGGCGCGGGCTTCGGCAAGGCGAATGCGCTCTGCACCGTGATCGGCGTATGGGACGAGCCGCAGAGGGGCTTCGAGTTGGCCCGTGCGCTCTTGGCAGAGGTCGTCGAGGTCCGTGCCGGCGTCACGCTGGTGAACGGCGTGATGGTGGCGCGCCTGCTGGGCGAGGCGACGGCGGTGCGCGCCGCGGCAATCGGCTTTCTGACCGCTTTCCGCAAGCGGCGCCTGCCGCGAGTCTGGCATGTTTGATGCAGCCTTCTCTATAGTCCCAAGAAGCCGCTCGGGGGAAACGGTCGATGAATCTGACGCCACGCGAAAAGGACAAGCTTTTGATCGCCATGGCGGCGGTGGTGGCGCGCCGCCGGCTGGAGCGCGGCGTCAAGCTCAACCATCCCGAGGCGATCGCTTTGATCACCGATTTCGTCGTCGAGGGCGCACGCGACGGCCGCTCGGTGGCCGACCTGATGCAGGCCGGCGCCCACGTGGTGCGCCGCGATCAGGTGATGGACGGCGTCGCCGACATGATCGAGGAGATCCAGGTCGAGGCGACCTTTCCCGACGGAACCAAGCTCGTCACCGTCCATGCGCCGATCCGCTGAGCGCTGGGGCGCGCCACGCTCTTTGTCATCCCGAGCGGAGCGAGCGATCCTTACTGATGCCGCAAAGATCCCTCGCTGCGCTCGGGATGACAGTGGGTGGAGGTCCGCGCTCCGCTTGAATAAGGAACCCTTCCATGATCCCAGGTGAAATCTTTGCCGCCGAGGGCGAGCTCGAGCTGAACGCCGGGCGCAACGCCATCGCGCTCGAGGTCGCCAACACCGGCGACCGGCCGATCCAGGTCGGCAGCCACTACCACTTCTTCGAGACCAACGAGGCGCTGAAGTTCGACCGCGCCCGCGCCAAGGGCATGCGGCTCGACATCCCGGCCGGCACCGCGGTGCGCTTCGAGCCCGGCCAGTCGCGCACCGTGCGCCTCACGCCGTACCTCGGCGACCGCGAAGCCCACGGTTTCCAGGGCAAGGTCTCGGGCAAGCTCGGCCGCGCCGCCAAGACGAGCGCGACCAACGAAGGCCCGGCAAGCATCTCGCGCTCGGCCTACGTGCACATGTTCGGCCCGACGGTGGGCGACAAGGTGCGGCTGGCCGACACGGACCTCTTCATCGAGGTCGAGAAAGACCACACGACGTACGGCGAGGAGGTGAAGTTCGGCGGCGGCAAGGTGATCCGTGACGGCATGGGCCAGAGCCAGCGCACGCGCGCCCAGGGCGCCGTCGACACGGTGATCACCAACGCGCTGATCGTCGACCACTGGGGGATCGTCAAGGCCGACATCGGGCTCAAGGACGGCCGCATCGTCGCTATCGGCAAGGCAGGCAATCCCGACATCCAGCCCAACGTCGACATCATCATCGGGCCGGCGACCGAGGCGATCGCCGGCGAAGGCAAGATCGTCACGGCCGGCGGCATGGACTGCCACGTCCATTTCATCTGCCCGCAGCAGGTCGACGAGGCGCTGTACAGTGGCGTCACCACCATGATGGGCGGCGGCACGGGGCCGGCGCACGGCACCTTCGCCACCACCATCACGCCCGGAGCCTGGCATATCGGCCGCATGCTGCAGGCGGCCGAGGGCCTGCCGATGAACCTCGGCTTCTTCGGCAAGGGCAATACCAGCAAGCCGGCCGCCATCCGAGAGCAGGTCGAAGCCGGCGCCTGTGGGCTGAAAATGCACGAGGACTGGGGCACGACGCCCGCCGCCATCGACAACTGCCTGAGCGTGGCCGACCGCATGGACGTCCAGGTCGCGATCCACACCGACACGCTGAACGAGTCGGGCTTCGTCGAGACGACGCGCGCCGCCTTCAAGGGCCGCGCCATCGCCGCTTTCCATACCGAGGGCGCGGGTGGCGGCCATGCCCCCGACATCATCAAGCTCTGTGGCGAGAAGAACGTGCTGCCGTCGTCGACCAATCCGACCATGCCCTACACGGTCAACACCGTCGACGAGCATCTCGACATGCTGATGGTCTGCCATCACCTCGACAAGGCGATCGCCGAGGACGTGGCCTTCGCCGAGAGCCGCATCCGCAAGGAGACCATCGCCGCCGAGGACAGCCTGCACGACATGGGGGCGTTCTCCATGATGTCGTCGGACAGCCAGGCGATGGGTCGCGTCGGCGAGGTCGTGATCCGCACCTGGCAGACCGCCGACAAGATGAAAAAGCAGCGCGGGCGGCTGAAGGAGGAGCAGGGCGACAACGACAACGTGCGGGTCAAGCGCTACGTCGCGAAGTACACCATCAACCCCGCCATCACGCACGGCATCTCGCGCCATGTCGGCTCGGTCGAGGTCGGCAAG
>JAFAKN010000233.1 GCA_019235415.1 Alphaproteobacteria bacterium | reverse complement strand
TGGCATGTCGGGGTTGAGCTGGAAGGGATGCCACGAGACGGTGAACGTCAGGTGCTGCGTCTCGAGCAGGTCGAACGCTCGCTCGAGCTGCCGCTTGCCGATATAGCACCACGGGCAGATCGCATCCGAGATGACGTTGATGGTGCCGATGGTCTTTGCCTCAGCCATGGCGTGTTCCCTTCCCTATTGCGTATCAGCCTATACCCCGATGGAATCGCCGGCAACGAGGAGTGACCCCCCATGCAAAATCCAATGCAGAAGCCTACGTATCGTTCGGCCCTGATCGTCGGCACCGGCCCCGGCCTCAGCGCCTCGCTCGCCCGCCTGTTCGCCCGCGAGGGCCTCGCCGTCGCGGTGGCGGCGCGCCAGACCGACAAGCTCGCACCGCTCGCCAAGGAGACCGGTGCGCAGGTCCTGCGCTGCAATGCCGCCGAGGAGAAGGACGTCGCGGCCGTGTTCGCGGATCTCGATGCCGTCGGCCGGACTCCCGACGTCGTCGTCTACAATGCCAGCAACCGCACGCGCGGCCCGCTGATCGACCTCGCCGCCGAGGATGTACGTCGCGCCATGGACATCAGCGCCTTCGGCGCCTTCCTGGTCTCGCAACAGGCGGCGCGCCGCATGCTGACCCAGGCGCACGGCGCCATCTTCCTCACTGGCGCCACCGCCGGCGTCAAAGGCTTCGCCCAGTCGGCGACCTTCGCCATGGGCAAGTTCGCCTTGCGCGGACTGGCGCAGTCGATGGCCCGCGAGCTGTCGCCGCAGGGCATCCACGTCGCCCATTTCGTGATCGACGGCGGCATCCGCAGCGCCGCGCGGCCGGTGCCGGCCAATTCGCCCGACAGCCTGCTCGATCCCGACGCCATCGCCGAGACCTACTGGGCCACCCTGATGCAGCACCGCAGCGCCTGGAGCTGGGAGGTCGAGGTCAGGCCCTGGGTGGAGAAGTTTTAGCGCTGGAGCAGCAGCTGGGCCACGAATGGCGGCCGTCTTCGTGATGGGCTCGGATGGATTACGCGCACGACGCCGGTGCCTTCGAGCCCAGGTGACCCTTCAAATATCCGTCCACGGAGAGGGGGCCTGCGCCGCCGAGGCAGAGGGCGAGGAGCCCGGCGACATACAGCAGGTCCGTCTCATAGCCGGGCTGGCCAAAGTGAGCGCCCATCGCGTCGTAGGACATGAGCTTGATCGAGCTGAATCCGTTGGGAAGGTGGACGGTGAAGATCGCAACCAAAAGCACCACGATCATTGGTATCGCAGCGACGGCGACAAAGGCGCCCGCGAGAATCAGCAGCCCGCCGACGATCTCGACGACGATCGTCGCCCAACCCAGCAGGTCCGCAAATGGCACGCCGATGGCATTCAGGATTGCTATGAACCCGTCCGGACCCCGGGAAAGTTTCGCGTAGCCATGCTGCACGAAGCCGAAGCCGACAACCAGCCGGAGAGGCATCAGATGCCAGTTGTCCGGCACCGTAAGCACCGGCCTGGCGATGCGATGCAAAAGCGAAGCGAGCACATTGCCCGGTTCGTTGAGCCGACTTTGGTCACTCATTTTTCACCTGTCACCGACGTGATCCACCGTTCGACCTTTGGCGCGGACATGTGGCGCGTCGTTTTGGTGGACCAGATCGCTTGGTCCAATAGGAGCTATTCCCTTCGGGAATGACTCTGGCTGCGGTGGACCATGGCCCTCCGCACAGCGGGTCTCGGCCTGTCCGCTAAAGCGGCGGTCCTGCAGGAGTGTTCCGGTCCGCTGTTGGTGCGTAAGCGCAAATCGCGATCGGCAGGGAAATCCCCTTGATTCGCTCCTCTCCAAGGAGACGCAGGCTGGTTCGGTCCGTAAGCGCGTCGGCCACCGCAGAGGAGATGATGCAGCGGACGCCGCGGGCACGCGCCGCCTCCTCCATGCGGGCGGCGATATTGATCGCGTCGCCGAAGATCCCGATCGATCGCTTGGCGTCACCTTGTTCGCTCACCACGACCTCGCCACCGTGAATGCCTACCCGGAACTGCGGCTCGGCGGCAAACGAGGTGCGATAGCGCTGACCTTCGCGCATCACGGCCGCGAACATGCCGTCGACGGCGCGCATGATCGCGTCGTTGCGGATGGCATCGTCCCAAGTCCAGGTCGCGATCAGGCCGTCACCTTTGTAGAGGTAAATGTCGCCGCCGTGGTCGACGATGGGCTGCGTCACGTCGCTCAGGAACTTGCGCACCAGCTCGCGCGTCCTCAACGGTCCGAGTCGCTCGCCGAGGGCGGTCGACCCGTTGATGTCGAGGAAGAGCAGCACCCTGCGCTGCTGCACCGGACGATGGTAAGTGCCGACGGTCAGATGAAACAGCGTCTCCAGGCCGATGAAGTGCACCACGCGCATCATCAGGACGCCGACCACCGAAAACAGCGTGAAAAACGCCACGCCATACGGCAGCCGCCGGTAGACGGTCGGCAGATCGTCGAGGCGGTCGAGCAAAAGGTGCGAGACGTGCACCGCGAGGAAGTAGAGGACGACGATGACCGCGATGTAGACGGCGATCGAGCGCACCGGGTGCATCGCGCGCAGCCAGTTCCCGCGAGGACGCTGGACATAAAACTCCTCGAACAGCCCGACGCCGAGCCCGATCAGCAGCGCGTTTGCGGCACCGAGCTCGATCGGGCGGCCGACGGCAGCCGTCGTTACCGTGCCGAGACAGGCAAAGATCGCCATGGCGACAAGCACCGACGCCAGCTTGCGGCGGGTACTGTGCGACAGGACTTCGGCTGGCATCTGTTGACGGCAACCAACGGCAGGTTCGGTGATGCACTTTTAGCATCATTCCGTCTGCCCTAGCCGACCATCTGAAACGCGGGCTGCTTGCCCTCCCAGACGACTTCGCGCACGAAATCGATGCGCGGCGTGAACACCGACAGGAGGGAAAGAGGGCCTTGCTTGACGGCGACGGTGCCATGGACCGCGTTACGCGGGACGACGATGAAATCGCCGGCACGGATCTCGCGAAGCTCGTCGCCGACGCGAAAGGTCGCTTCGCCCTCCAGGACGACCAGGAGTTCCTCGTGGTTGGGTTGCCGATGCATCGCGAGAACATGGTCACCGCACTGCAGCACGCCGGCCACGAAGCCCTCGCCGACGGTCAGGCCCTTGACTGCCATTGCACTTGGCTTCGTCGTCGCAATAGCAGCCAGCGTTTCGGTCAAAGAGTGAAAGTTGCTCATGGTGTGGTCCTCCATTAGCGTGGCATTCGTCGACATCGAGGAGACATACAGCATGTATGTGACATACAGATAGTATGGAAGGAGAGAGCCGTCAAGCCCGCCATTCGGCGGCGACCCGCGGCGCGCTCATCCGTGCCGCGCGCCGGCTCTTTGCCGACAACGGCTACGCCGGTGCTGCGACGGAAGAGGTCGTCAAGCGCGCGCGCGTGACGCGCGGCGCGCTCTATCACCACTTTCGCGACAAGCGGGACCTGTTCGCCGCCGTGCTCGACGAGGAGCAGAAGAAGCTCGCGGCCAAGGCTGCGTCCGCGGCGGCCACCGCCCGCGATCCCTGGCACGCGATGCTGGTCGCTGCCGACAGCTTCCTTCAGGCTTGCCTGGATCCGAGCGTGCAAAGGATCGTGTTGATCGACGCGCCGGCCGTCCTCGGGCCGGCGCAGTTTCGACAAGCCGATCAGGGCTACTACCTCGATTCGCTCAAGGCGTTGCTGCGCGCCGCGACGGCGCAAGGGTTGATTGACGAGCAGCCCGTCGATCCGCTCGCGCATCTCATTTTCGGCGCGATGCACGAGGCGGCGCTGCTGATCGCCGATGCCGAGGACAAGGCAGCCGAAAAGCAAGCGGTGATCGCCGTGCTGGAGCGGCTCCTCGCTGGCATCCGCAAGCGCGAGGCCTGATTCGCGCCGGTGCAGGATCGAGTTCCGGCCCTGAGAGGCTTTAGCGGAGCGCGCTCAGCGCCGGCCGTCGAATGCCAGCCTGGCGGCGAGGGCAACAAACACGGTCCCGAGCAGAAAACGCGGAGCGCGGCGCCAACGGCTTCGACCGGACAGCGCCTTGCCGAGGCGGCTGGCGGTCAGGATGACGGCACCGTTGACCACGATTCCGATCAGGTTGAGCAGGATCGCCAACAGCATGATCTGCACGGCGACGGACCCGGCGTCCGGCTTCACGAACTGCGGGAAGAGCGCCAGGACGAACAATGCCATCTTGGGATTGAGCAGGTTGGTCGCCAACCCCTGGCGGAACACCACGCCGACCGGGTAGCGGCGCGAGTGCGCCCCCGGCCCGGGCAACGGCCCGGGGGCGTGACCAGGAGAGCGAAATGTCTGCCACGCGAGATAGAGCAGGTAGGCGGCGCCCGCATAGCGCACCACGTCGTAGGCAATCGGGACCGTGAGGAACAGTTGCGAAAGGCCGAGGGCGGCCGCTAGGGCATGGCAATAGGTACCGACCTGGATGCCGGCCAGGGTCGCGAAGCCGGAGGCCTTGCCTTGGCTGACGCTGCGCGACGCGATGAGCAGCATGTCCGGGCCGGGCGTCGCGGTCAGCGCGAGGCACGCAGCGGCAAAAAGGGCAAGGGTCGAGAGATCCGGCATGTCTAAAGCTCGACCTGCAGCAGCCTCAACGCAGCGTGCAAGTCGGGCACGACCGTGAGGCACTTGGCGCGGCTCTCTTCGGTGGGCGCCACGATGTCCGGAACCATGATGGCCATGGTGCCGGCGGCGTGTGCGGCGGCGAGGCCGACGTTGGAATCCTCGAAGGCGATGCAACGCTCGGCCGCGACACCGAGCCGCCGCGCGGCTTCCAGGTACACGTCAGGCTGCGGCTTGGGGCGCTCGACGTCGTAGCGGGTGGCGATGGCGGCGAAGTGATGGCGCAGGCCGGCGCGCCCGAGATGGCGATCCACGGTCGTGGGCCGCGACGACGTGGCGATGGCGAGCGGCAAGGCGCGCCCGCGCAGGAATTCCAGCAACTCGACGGCGCCCGGCTTCACCGGCACCTGCTCGGCCATCCGTCGCTCCGCGTGGTCACGGAAATGCCGTTCGAAGCGATCGAGCCGGAAGTCGGGACCGAAATGGTCCTGGATCATGGCGTCGCATTCGCGGCTCGGCACGCCGATCATGGCATGGCAGAGCGCCAGCGGCATCTCGATGCCGAGCGTCTCAGCCGCTGCCCGGTAGGCCTCGATGTAGACAGCCTCGGTGTCGATCAGCAGGCCGTCCATGTCGAAAAGCACGGCTTCTATGGGTTTCTTCAGCATCGTTTCGTTCTAAGCTCCGCCCCGGAAACGACAAGCGGGAGTAAATTCATGCGCATCCATAATCTCTATGTCGACGCCCAGGGCGAGACGCATTTCCGCGACATCGAGGTCCAGTGGAAGCACGAAGGCCGCGGCGGCAAGACGTCCGACACTTTCAAGGCGACCGGCATCATCTTCCGCGAGACACCCGGCTCTTACGACTACGAATGGCATCCGGCGCCGCGCCGGCAATACATCATCAATCTCGACGGCCCGGTCAGCATCCAGGCGAGCGATGGCGAGACGCGCATCATCGGCGCCGGCGAGGTGCTGCTGGTCGAGGACACCTCGGGCAAGGGGCATTTCTCCAAGGCCGTGAACGGCCAGATGCGCCATTCGATCTTCGTGCCGATCGAGTGAGGAACACCCTCATCCGGTTGAGCCACGTCCCTCGAATTCCTCGGGGTGAACAACACGATGCGTCGCGAAGGATGGGCTACAATGGTCGTGGGTGAGGCAAAGGAGTCGTCATGAGCGTCCAGACCGAGATCAGTACGATCAACGAGCTCGTCGAGCAGGCCAAGCGCGTGCTGCCCGGCGGCAGCTTCGGCAACATGCCGGCCGAGGTGATCCTGAAGGAGGGCAAGGCGGGGCGTATCTGGGACGAGGCGGGCCGCGAATATGTCGACTTCCTGCTGGGCTCGGGGCCGATGTTCGTCGGCCACAACCACCCCGAGGTGACGGCGGCGGTCCAGTCCCAGGTGCCGCTCGGCACGACCTTCTTCGCCAACAACCGGCACGGCATCGCGCTCGCCGAGGCGGTGTGCGACGCGATCCCCTGCGCCGACCAGGTGCGCTTCGTCTGCACCGGCACCGAGGCCGATCTCTACGCCATGCGCGCGGTGCGCGCCTTCCGCAAGCGCGACAAGATCCTGAAGTTCGAAGGCGGCTATCACGGCATGAGCGACTACGCGCTGATGTCGACCGCGCCCAAGCGGCCGAGCAACTTCCCGCGCGCCGTTCCCGATTCGGCCGGCATCCCCAAGAGCGTTCAGGACGAGATGCTGATCGCCGCCTTCAACGACATCGAGATGGTCGAAAGCCTGATCGAGGAGCAGAAGGACGAGCTGGCCGGCGTCATCGTCGAGCCGTTCCAGCGCCTGATCCCGCCCAAGCCCGGCTTCCTGCAGGCGCTGCGGGCGGTCACCGCCAAGCACGGCATTCCGCTGATCTTCGACGAGGTCGTGACCGGCTTCCGCTTCGCCTATGGCGGCGCGCAGGAGTACTACGGCGTGACGCCCGACCTCTGCAGCCTGGGCAAGATCGTGGGCGGCGGCTTCGCGCTCGCCGCCGTCGCAGGCCGCGCCGACATCATGCATCACTTCGACAAGCTCGCCGCGGCCGAGGAGGACTTCATCTTCCAGGTCGGCACTTTGTCGGGCAATCCGGTGGCCGCCGTGGCGGGGCTGGCGACGCTCGGCATCCTGAAGCAACCGGGCACCTACGAGCGGGTCTTCGCTACCGGCCGCGAGCTTATGGCGGCCTTGTCGGATCTCCTGAAGAAGGCCGGGATCCCCGCGCAGGTGACCGGTGAGCCGCCGTTGTTCGATGTCTACTTCACCGACCAGCCGATCAAGGACTACCGCGACACGCTCAAGGCCGACGGCGCCCTGGCGGGGCGCTTCAATCGGCTGCTGCGCGAGCGCGGCATCATGAAGGGCGAGAGCAAGTACTACGTGAGCCTGGCCCACGACCGCGGCGACATCGACCACACCATCGCGGCGTGGGCCGACGCGATCAAGCAGCTGAAGGCGGCCAACTGAGCTCTCCTCGCCGTCGGGTTGCCAGAGATGGATAGCCAAGAGCAAGGCTCGACGGTCTTGGGCAGCACCGTCAGCGAATGGCTGGCCGAGGAGGCGCTGCACAGTTCCGAGCCGGCAAAGCTCTATGCCGAGCTGTGCCAGCGCCTGCGCGGCATCGGCGTCCCGATCCTGCGCGGACAGATCGCCTTCCGCATTCTCCATCCGCTGTACGACGCGACCAGCATCATCTGGAAAGCCGACGGCGCCGTGGTCAGCCTGTTCCGCCCCGACGACAGCGGCGGTCGGGAGCGTTTTCGCCGCAGCTTGTTCGGCCATGTCCTGACCCATCACATGCCGGTGCTGCGCCGCCGCCTCACCGGCGACACGGCGCTCCTCGATTTCGCGGAGCTCGAGGAGTTCAAGGCGTTGGGCGGCACCGATTATCTCCTGTTTCTCGTGGGTTTCGACCCCGGAACGGAAGCCGGCGTCATCTGTTCGTGGCTGGGCGATCGCGCTGCCGGTTTCACCGACGGCGAGATCGTGCAGCTTCGGCGCATTACCCGCGAGCTCGCCGTCGCGATGAAGGCGCGCATCGAGCGCAGCGTCGCGCACAACGTTGCCCATGCCTATCTCGGCAAGCGAGCCGGCGAGGCCGTTCTCAACGGCCAGATCCGGCGCGGCGACGGCGAAAAGATCATGGCCGCGCTGTGGTACAGCGACCTGCGCAATTCGACGGCGCTGGCCGACCGGCTCTCGGCCGAGGACTTTCTGAAGCTGCTCGGCCGCTATTTCGAGATGACGGCCGCGGCGGTCCTCGACGGCGGCGGCGAGGTCGTCTCCCTGATCGGCGATTCGGTGCTGGGCCTGTTCCGTGTCGAGGAATCGCCGCACCACGCCTGCGGCCTTGCCCTGGCCGCCGCCCGCGAGGCGCGCCGCCGGCTCGATGCGGCAGAGCAGACGACCAACAACCTGCCGATCGACTTCGGCATTGCGCTGCACCTCGGCCAGGTCATCCACGGCAATGTCGGGGTGCCCGAGCGCCTGCAGTTCACGGTGGTGGGGGCGGCCGTCAACGAGGTCGTCCGGGTGCAGGACCTGACCAAGCAGGTCAACCGCCCGGTGCTCGCGACCGCTCCCTTCGCCGCCGCCGTGCCCGGTCCGTGGCATCCGGTCGGAGAGCACATCCTGCGCGGCTTCGAGACGCCGATGCCCGTGCTGGCCATGGCGTAGGCGTGACTTGCTGGGGGCGCGCGACTCCAGTCGCGCGTTCATCCTCTTTCGGACCGCGGGCGTCCCGCCAGCTCATGATGCGCACCCCCAGCCGTTACGGCCCGTCGAGGCCTTTCTTCTGCAGCAGCGGGAGGTTGTGCGGATCGGCGAGCGTTCGCATGAGCTCCTCGTCGGCGGCGCGGTTGCCCGAGGCGGTCGAGATGGCGCCCGCGTAAATCGTGTAATTCTGGACCTCGAGCGGGATCGGCCCCACCACCGCGACGCCTGAGACGGCTAGAAGCTCGCTCATCTGCTGCAGGCCGATCTCGGCCTGGCCGGCTGCGATCTTCTCGCCCACCAGGCCGCCTTTCACCAGCACCGTCTTCGGCTGCAGCGCCGCCGCGATGCCGAGCTTCTCGAACAGCTTGGCGAGGTAGATGCCGCTCGAGCCGCCCGACGCCGGATCGACATAGGCGACGCTCTTGGCGGCGAGCAGGCTCTGCTTGAAGACGTCGACGCTGGAGACGTCCGGCTTGGCCGCGCCCTGCTTGACGGCGACGCCGATGCCGGCGCGCGCCAGCGGCTTGGCGCTGCTCTCGATCAGGCGGCCGCCGAGAAGCGGTCCCATGCCGGCCGGCGGCATGATCACGACGTCGAACGATTCGCCCGCCGCGATGCGCTTGGCGAGCCCTCCCGCGGTGTCGTTGTCGATCGTGAGCTTGTTGCCGGTACGCTTCTCGAACTCGGGCGCGATCTCGACCAGCACGCCCCTGAAGGCGCCGGCCGTCAGCACCTTCAGGTCGGCGGCCGCAACCGGTCTAAAGCCGGCGAGCACAAGCAGGACGATCAGAAGGGCGCGCATGGCGTCTCCCAAAGCAAGGTGATAAGCCGGTTACGTTCGCAGGCGAATATCTTCCGATTGGAGCGTCGAGCGGCCGATGCGTCAAATGGGCGAACAACTTCTCACGACGTCACGTTTTCTGGTTTCAGGTGTGACAAGGCCACCGAGTTCGGTCCTAATTGTTCCGAGCATGAGCGTGAGGGTAACCCGCGATGCAGCAAGACCACCATGCCGGGCAAGAGCCTTTGGGGCGACTGATCTACCGCCAGTCGATCTGGACGCGGGTCACGCATTGGCTTTGGGCTATATGCCTGTTCTTCCTGCTCCTCTCCGGGCTGCAGATTTTCAATGCGCATCCCACGCTTTACGTGGGCCAGCAGAGCGGCTTTGCCTTCGACAACGCCGTGCTGCGCATCGACGCGATCGACACGCCCTCAGGCCCGCGCGGCCGGACCACAATTTTCGGCCGGTCGTTCGACACGACGGGTGTTCTGGGCGTCAGTGGAACGGCGGAGCAGCCGCAGTTCGGCGGCTTTCCTCCGGCCCTGACGATCCCGTCCTTTCAGGATTTGGCGACGGGGCGGGTGGTTCACTTCTTTTTCGCCTGGCTGCTCGTCGCCACCCTGCTTGTCTGGCTTTGCGCGGGCCTGCTTAACGGCCACATCCTCCGCGATCTGACGCCGACCGCAGCCGACCTGAGCAATCTGCCGCGCGACGTCGCGGAGCATGCTCGCTTTCGCTTCCGTCACGGACGCAGCTACAACGTCCTGCAGAAATTTGCCTACTGCGCAGTCCTTTTCGTGCTGCTGCCGCTCATGGTTCTGACCGGGCTCGCGATGAGTCCCGGCATGGACGCCGCCTGGCCCTGGCTGATCGAGCTGCTCGGCGGGCGGCAGACGGCGCGCACGATCCACTTCCTTACCATGACGCTGCTTGTCCTGTTCTTCGTGGTTCACGTCGCGATGGTGTTGGCGGCGGGTCCGCTGAACGAGCTGCGCTCCATGATCACCGGCTGGTATCGCACCGATCCAAAGCCTGGAGCGAATGGGGAGATTGAACCATGAGCAAACTCGTCTACGGCCGCCGGCGACTGTTCGGCATCGGCACGGCAGGCCTTTCCAGTCTCGTCCTCACAGGCTGCAACCAGTTCGACTTTCTCGACGAGAGCGGCGACCGCGTGCGCGCTTTCCTGGCGAAGGCCAATGATGTGACATATTTTGCCCAGCGCCTGCTCCTGGGCCGCGACGCCCTGGCGCGGGAGTATTCGGAAACCGAGATCCGGCAAGGCCAGCGGCCGAACGGCTCGACCGATCCGGAGGCAGAAGACTACGTGGCTCTCAAGGCCAAGGATTTCGTCGACTTCCGGCTCACTGTCACCGGACTCGTCGAACGTCCCAGGGACTATTCGCTCGCGGAACTGCGCAACATGCCTTCGCGCACCCAGATCACGCGGCACGACTGTGTCGAGGGCTGGAGTTGCATCGCCAAGTGGACGGGCACCCCGTTGTCGATCGTCCTCGACGAGGCAAGGCTGAAGCCGGCGGCGCGCTATCTCGTCTTTCATTGCTACGACAGCCTCGACGCGGGGCTCACCGGACCGATCCGTTACTATGAAAGCTGCGATCTCATCGATGCGCGGCACCCGCAAACCATTCTGGCCTATGGGCTCAACAATCAACCGCTTCCGGTCGCCAACGGCGCCCCCATTCGCGTGCGCATCGAGCGCGCCCTTGGCTACAAGCAGCCCAAATATGTCCATACCGTTGAGGCCGTGGACAGCTTCGCCCGCTTCGGCCGCGGCAAGGGTGGCTTCTGGGAGGATCTGGGCTACGACTGGTACGCCGGCATCTGAGCAGTGCCTGCTGCTCGAGGCAGGGCGGTCTACGCCTCCGACGTCGAGCAGAGCTCGCTCCCTGCGGACCTCCTCCGCGGTGGATTAGCCGACGCGATGAGCTAGGCGGGTTTGCCCATGATGTACGGTTTCAGCATGGCGTACATCAGCGAATGGACCGGCGTCGCAACGCCATGCTTGCGGCCGAGCTCGACCACCCTGCCCGAGAGCCAGGGCAGCTCGATGCGATTGCCGCGCAAAAGATCGACCGCCATCGACGGGATCAGATGCGGCGGCGCGTTGCGGTTGAAGCCGAGCGTGCGCTCGACGGCGTCTTCGGGCAGGGCAATTCCGGCAGCGCGGCCGACCTGGGCGACCTCTTCGTAGGCGGCGGCGAACCACGGTCCGATGTCCGGATCGTCGCGCAGCTTGCCGACCGGCAGGCGGGCCAGCGCCATGATCGAGGCGTTCGAAGCCAGCAGGATGAACTTCATCCAGAGGTCGGTCGGGATGCTGCGGCTCAGCACGCCGTCGATGCTCGCCTTGGCACACAGGGCCGCGAAAGCCTGGCCTCGGTCACTCATGCTGCCGTCGAGCTCGCCGAACACCATGCGCAGTCCCGTGCCGGTCTGGCGGACGAGACCGGGCGCCATGATGGTCGCGGCGATGCCGGCGACGCCGCCCATCACGGCGCCGGCGCCGAGGATCGGCACCAGGCGCTGCGATGCATCGATGCCATTCTGCAACGGGATGACCGCGGTGTGCGGCCCGACCATCGGCTTGATCGCCGCGCCGGCACTCTCGACGTCCCACAGCTTTACGCAGAACAGCACGACGTCGACCGGAGCGACGCTGCCCGGGTCGTCGGTCGCCTGCGTCGGGTTGAGATGGATATCGCCCCGCTGGCTCTCCAGCCTCAGGCCTTTCGACTGCATCGCAGCGAGATGGGCGCCTCGCGCGATGAAGGTCACGTCTGCCCCCGACTTGGCGAGAAACGCTCCGTAGCCGCCGCCTACGCCACCTGCTCCCACCACCGCGATACGCATTGCGCCCCCTCTCAACGTGCCGTCGCCGCGCTCCCGTCGCGCTACCGCTTCGATATCCGATTTCGCAGGGGCATGTTGCAACAGGAATTCCGAGGTTGGGTCTCTTCGCCTGATGCGCGATGGGGTGGAGCATGGCGCACCGGATGTAACCGACTCCAAGTCGTGGACCATGTGTGGCAACATGCGTGCCGATCGGGGAGCAGCATGAAGCGGCGGGTAGTCATACCGACGGCCGTGCGGCGGCCGGGACAGTTCGTCCTGACGATGGCCGCGCTGTTGCTGTCGGCCGGCGCTGCCTCGGCCGACGAGGCAACGCTCACGCCTCTCGCTCAGCTGGGCAAGCAGGTCTTCTTCGACAAGGGCCTGTCCATGACGGGCACGCAGTCGTGCGCCAGCTGCCATGCGCCCGACGTCGGGTTCTCGGGGCCGGACGAGCAGTTCAACCGTATGGGAGCCTATCCCGGCGCCTTGCACGGCACGTTCGGCAAGCGCAAGCCGCAGACCGCGGCCTACGTGGGCTCGTCTCCGATCCTGCATGTCGAGGTACAAGGCGGCACGCCGACCTTCGTGGGCGGCAGCTTCTGGGACGGTCGAGCAACCGGCCATCGGCTCAACGATCCGCTGGCCGAGCAGGCCCAGGGGCCGCTCCTCAATTCCGTTGAGCAGGCGCTGCCGGACAGCGTGTGCGTGGTGCAGCGCGCCTGCGCCGGCGAGTATGCCAGCCTCGTGCGCACGCTGAGCCCGGGCACGTGCGAGATACCGGCGCTGTCTGCCGTGCAGTGCGTTGCGGGGCAGGAGACCAAGCTCGGCCCCGAGGCACGTGCGGCAATCTCGAACGGGTTCGACCTGCTGGCGCGCGCGGTCGACGCCTATGAAGAGTCGCCGGAGGTCAGCGCCTACAGCTCGAAGTACGACGCCTGGAAAGCCGGCAAGGCCGAGCTCACGGCGCAGGAGCTTGCCGGGCTCGCGGTGTTCAACGGCAAGGGCAAGTGCGGCAACTGCCATGTCGAGGCGGCACCGCCCGCCGGCGGCCCGGGCGTCAATGGGGCGCTGTTCACCGACTTCACCTACGACAACCTCGGTGTCCCGCGGAATCCTTTGAATCCCTGGTACCAGCAGCCGGGGAATCCGCAGGGCCGGAGCTGGGTCGACCTCGGCCTCGGGGGCTTCCTGCAGACCGAGGACCAGTGGCGGCAGTATGCCGAGCAAAACATGGGACGGATGAAGGTTCCGACGTTGCGCAACGTCGACAAGCGGCCGCAACCCGGCTTCGTGAAGTCGTACATGCACAACGGCTACTTCACGAGCCTCGAAACCGTCGTCAGCTTCTATAACACGCGGGACGTCAAGCCACGCTGCCCCAATGCCTTCACGCCCGAGAGCGAGGCGGTGGCACAAGGGTGCTGGCCGGAACCGGAGGTGCCGCAGACAGTGAACCGCAAGGAACTGGGCAACCTGCAGCTGACCGCGGACGAGGAGCGGGCGCTGGTCGCCTTCATGAAGGCACTGAGCGACGGCCTTGCGGGTGCGGCGCGTT
>JAFAKN010000192.1 GCA_019235415.1 Alphaproteobacteria bacterium | reverse complement strand
TCGGGCGGCCTTGCGAACACCACGAAGGTATCCGGCGGCCGCCAGGACGTGTGGGGCACGGCAAGCGGCACGACCCTGGTCGGCGGTGTGGAATACGTCGATTCCGGTGCGGTTGCCCAAAGCACCACGGTGAGCGCGGGTTACCAGGTGGTCAACGGCGGCGGCGTGACGTCCGGCAGCGTGATCGGCAGCGGCGGCGACCAGTACGTGCAATCGGGTGGCAGCGCGGTGAGTGCCAGCGACGGCGGTTACCAGATCGTCGAGTCGGGCGGCACCACCAGCGACACGACGGTGCTGAGCGGCGGACGCGAGGACGTCGCCGGCACGACGAGCGGCACGACCGTCAGTGGCGGCGGCTACGAGCTGGTGTTGTCAGGCGGCCTTGCGAACACCACGAAGGTGTCCGGCGGCCGCCAGGACGTGTGGGGCACGGCAAGCGGCACGACCCTGGTCGGCGGTGTGGAATACGTCAATTCCGGCGCTGTTGCCAACAGCACCACGGTGAGCGCGGGTTACCAGATGGTCGACGGTGGCGGCGTGGCGTCCGGCACCGTGATCGGCAGCGGCGGCAACCAGCAGGTCGCCGGCACGGCGAATGGCACGACCGTCAGTGGCGGCGGCTACGAGGTCGTGTTGTCGGGCGGCCTTGCGAACACCACGAAGGTATCCGGCGGCCGCCAGGACGTGTGGGGCACGGCAAGCGGCACGACCCTGGTCGGCGGTGTGGAATACGTCGATTCCGGTGCGGTTGCCCAAAGCACCATGGTGAGCGCGGGTTACCAGGTGGTCAACGGCGGCGCCGTGGCGTCCGGCACGGTGATCGGCAGCGGCGGCAACCAGCAGGTGCAATCGGCCGGCAGCGCGGTGAGTGCCAGCGACGGCGGCTACCAGATCGTCGGATCGGGCGGCACCACCAGCGTCACGACGGTGCTGAGCGGCGGACGCGAGGACGTCGCCGGCACGACGAACGGCACGACCGTCAGTGGCGGCGGCTACGAGCTGGTGTTGTCGGGCGGCACGGCGAATGGCACGACGGTGCAGAGCGGCGGCCGCGAGGACGTCTACGGCATCGCGACGAGCGTGACGCTGAGTGGCGGCACGCAGTACGTGCCGATGAGCGGCAGGGTGTCGAACACGACGATCAGCGGCGGATACGAGATCCTCGAGGTCGGCGGAACGGCCATCAACACAGCCGTGCTGAGCGGCGGCAATCTCGAGATCGCGTCCAGCGCCGTCGCCGCCCTCGTGCAAGTGGGCAGCGGCGGCTACGTCCTGGTGCACTCGGGTGGCCAAGTCCAGAATGCGACGATGGGCGCCGCGCGCGAGGATGTCGCCGGCGAGGCCGTGGGCACGATCATATCGAGCGGTGGCCTTGAGTACGTGTTGGCGGGCGGCTCCGCGCTCTTGACCTCGGTGTTGAGCGGCGGCCTTGAGAACGTGTTGGCGGGCGGCTCCGCGCTCGTAACCTCGGTGTTCAGCGGCGGCACGCAGTACGTGGAGTCGGGCGGCATGGCGTCCGGGACGGTGATCAGCGGCGGCTCCCAGTTGGTGCTGTCCGGCGGAATTGCCTCCGGCGCGACCGTGTTCGGCGGTACGGAAATTCTGTCCGGCGGCTCTGCCACTTCGACGACGTTAAGCGCCGGTGCCCTGGATGTCGGCTCAGGAGGCAGAGTGGACACCTTGACCGTCGTCGGCGGCAACGCGATCGTGTCGTCCGGCGGCACACTCGGCGGCACCAGCACCGCTACCACGCTGAGCGGCGGCACGCTCGAGATCATGAGCGGTGGCCAGGTCGCCGCGTCCAACCAAATCGTCTTTGCCGGCAGCGGCACGCTGAAGCTGGACAACTCGCAGGTCTTCACGTCAGCCAGCCCACTCTCGATCAGCGGCTTCGGCGGTCCCAACCACACGGATCCCGACCAGATCGACCTCGCCGACATCGCCCGTTCCACGGCGTTCGTTTTAGCCTACACCGGTAGCGGCCTTTCCAGCGGCACGCTTACCATCGGCGACTTCGCCGGCACCCACACGGCCAGCCTGCTGCTGTTCGGCCACTACACCGCCCTGAACTTCCAGCTGTCAGCCGATTCGGGAGGCGGGACCATCGTCAGCGACCCGCCGTCCGAGCCGACCACGTCGTCGCTGTTGGCGTTCGTCCATAGCTGACTGGGGCTGAGGCGCCGCCGCCGGTCGGCGAAGCTATTCGGGCAGTCCCGCTTTCCGTAGACCCTCTTCCAATCTCGTCAGGTCGGCCGGCCGGTAGGGTCCAGTGACGTCGCGGAAATTGCTGAGCCGCAGGAGCGGCTCGAGCTCGCGCACGCGGGCACAAGCCGCCTTCGCTTCCGCCCCATGCCCGGCGAGCGCGTGGCTGGCGGCAACGATGCGCCACGGAAAGGCATAGTTTGGATCGGGCCGCAACGACCGTTCTGCCCACGACAAGGCCTCGTCGTAGCGGCCGGACATGAAGTGGGCGGTGGCAATCAGGATTTGATATCCCCGCATGGAACCAAGCGGGCTCAACCGCATGGCTCGCGCAGTGCGATCGATGGCGATATCCGGCTCGCCCAGCAAGTTTCTCACCCAACCGCTGATGCCCAGGCAAGGGCGAGGTTCGGGTTGAGCTCGATTGCCCGATCGGCAAGTGCCGCGGCGTGGTCGGGGTCCCGCCCGACAAAGGCAATGGAATATGCGGCCCAGGCAAGCGCAACCGCGTCCTCTTTGCCGAGCTCCGCCGCCCGCCGCGCCATCCGCAGGGCATCCGCGCGCTCCTGCGCGACATCGTCCGTCCATTGGTTTTGTCCGCGCCAGGCGTGCAGCCAGGTGGCAAACCCGCAGGCCGAGGCGAAGCCGGGGTCGAGCTCGATGGCCTTGTAGGCGAGACGAAGCACCTCCTCGCTCCGTTCCTTGGTCATTGGATGGGTGTTCGCCGCCGCGCGCAGGTAGTAGTCGTAGGCGCCGAGATTGGGGGCGGGCTTGTGCCGGCCACGTTCGAGCTCGACTCGAGCGAGGCGCGGCTCGATCTCGCGCACGACCCGCTCCGCGACGCGATCCTGCAGATCGAAGATGTCCTCGATCGTGCCGTCGAGCCGGTCTGCCGAGAGATGCGCGCCAGTGAGCGCATCGATGAGCTGCGCGGTGATGCGCACCCGCTCTGCCGAGCGGCGCACGCTGCCTTCGAGGACGTAGCGGACGCCGAGCTCGCGGCCGACCTGCTTGATGTCCACGGACCGGCCTTTGTAGGCGAAGCTCGAGTTGCGAGCGATGACGAACAGCGAGCGAAAGCGCGACAGGACCGTGATGATCTCCTCGACCATGCCGTCGGCGAAGTACTCCTGCTCCGCATCGCCGCTCATGTTCTGGAACGGCAGGACGGCGATGGACGGCTGGGCGGGAAGCGTGAGGGGTGACGCCTCGGCGGTATTGCCTTGGTCCCCGACACGCGATTGCCCGGCTCGGCGAGACGGGTCGGACCGACGAAGCGATAGCCGCGCCTCAGGGCGAAAAAGCAGGTCACCAGCGGCGGGCGCCGACCGTGCGCCAACGTTGCACTGCGTAAGCAGCGATTCCAATATCCATGTAAATGGTGTGGTTTATGGAACAACGCAAGCATCGGTACGTTGGTCCGCCGGGGGTGTCTTCTTCGCGAAGAGCACATTCATCGCGCGAGCCACATCTGGTACCCTGTGTGTCTCTAGTGCCTGGTACCCTGGGGGCTAAGAAGATGGTTGCAGCAGGACCCTACGGTAGTCGTTTTCCCGAGGGTGCATTTGAAGTCATCGCCATATTGCACCCGACCGATGGCCGACGCTCTGCGTCGTCATTGAGTTCCCTTGTCGCAAACATGCGCGCGGAAGGTCGTGCGATTGAAGTATTCGAGGATGCCTTTGCCTCAAGTCGGCGCATGTCGGGGTCCATGTCCTCGATGGGCGCTCCTTTGGACTCTTGGCCGCAGATCTTGGCTGTCGGCGCTGCCGATTGGGTAGCGGCTGGCGATCTTCTTGGGGAGATGAAACGCGACCGCAGCGTGCAGCATTGCTACGTAGCTCCCCCTCGTTCGGTTTTGAGTCGCACTTCCGGTGCTACCGCGCGTCGCGCGTCTTCGGTGAAGCCGATCACTCACTGGGGAATGGACTGTGTGAACGCACATGGCCAGGATGCCAAAGGGGTACTCGTTGGTGTCGTCGATTCGGGGGTCGATCGGAGTCACCCTGACCTCAAAGAGGCCGTATTCAGCTACCAAAATTTTACGGCGGAGTCAGACAAGGATAATGACGGGCATGGAACGCATGTGTGCGGCATCATCGCCGGTCGTGGGGTCTGGCCCGGCGGCATGAAAGGCGTCTCCAATGCCCGATTGGTTGTCTGCAAGGGCTTGGGTGAGCGGTATAGTGCGACAGCCTACTATAGAGCGCTGCGCGCTGCGGCCGAAGGCGCCAAGATCGTTAACTTGAGCCTTGGCGGGACCGTCTTCGATCAGGCGGAACACGACATCATCGTCAATGCGCAGGGCCGCGGTGTGCTGTTCATAGCGGCGATGGGCAATGACTATGACGGCGGCAATGAGACCAATTACCCGGCCGCCCTCAGGGGCGTCGTTGCGGTTGGTGCCATTGGAGAGGATTTGACGCACGCCGAATTCAGCAACTCGGGGGATCACATAGCCGTCGTGGCGCCTGGCGTTGAGATCTGGTCGACCATACCGACTCACAAGAGCAACATCTTCCCCAAGCAGAAGAATTACGCTGCTTGTAAGGGCACATCGATGGCGACTCCATTTGTCTCGGGAGTTACTGCTGTCCTTTATGCCAAGGATCAGCCGGCTGACGCGTCAACTGTTGTCGAGCAAATCCCGGTACAATTCTGTCCGGGTCAGACTGGCTGGACTGACGCATTGGGGCGTGGTTTCGTGAGCTTCCCGGCTCAAGAGGGCGCCAAGCGCCAACCCCGACGCAAGGCAAAGAAGGCGGAACTGGATCTTTAGGAGAGTTCGTGAGCGAGTTGTCGATCAAGTTCGTTGATGGCGCTTCCCAAGCTGTTTGGCTGAAGAGGCTGAACGCTTTGTGCGCGCGCCTGATAGCGGAAGGATTGCTCACCAGGGCGAAGGCACAAGCGGTCTTCCCAAATGATCCCGATCCCATGATGGCAGGGCTTTTCACGGTGGACGTGACTGGCAACGCGGGCGCGGCATTGGCCCGGTTCCGTAGGGTTCACGGCGTAGGATGGGTGCAGGAAGCCGGCCAACGGCGTTCTTTGGCTAGTCCGCCCGTGCTGTTGGAAGGCCGCTTGCGGCGGACCGCATAGCTTCTGACGAAGATCCTGTGCCCAGCTGAAGGACAGGCCAAAGTAGCTAACGCTCCCGCACAAGGCCCAATGTAAGCGTGTGGCGTCGGCTATACGTCCGCGCGCGCAACGAAGCCGCCTCTGCAGGCATTTCTTCTATCGGGAAGGGAAGGAAACATGCCTGCACGTCCATCGTGGCAGGGGCACCTGCGTTTGTCGCTCGTGACCTGCCCTGTCGCCCTCTATCCGGCGACCTCTGCTGCGGAGACTGTCCGCTTCAATCTTATCAATCCGGCCACTAACAACCGCATCCGAATGCTCACGGTCGACGCCGGCACCGGCGAGGAGGTGAGCCGCAGCGACCTGGTGAAAGGTTTTCAGATCGCCAAGGGCGAGTACGTGCTGCTGAACCAGGAGGACCTGGAAAGCATCAAGCTGGAGAGCACGCACACCATCGATATCGAGAAGTTCGTGCCCAAGGCCTCCATCGACCACCTGTACTGGGACGTGCCCTACCACCTGCTGCCGAACGGCAAGACCGGCATAGAGGCCTTCGCCGTGATCCGCGACGCAATGCAGAAGGAGGCGATGGTGGCGCTCGGCCGGCTGGTCATGAGCACGCGCGAGCGCATCTGCGCCATCGAGGTCGAAGAAGACGCGCTGTTGCTCACTACGTTGCGCGCCGCCGAAGAAGTGCGCTCCATTGACGATGTCGGCCCGGTCGAATTGCCGAAGGCCGATCCGCGCATGCTCGACATCGCCCGCAAGATCATCGAGCAGCAAGCCGGCAGGTTCGATCCTGTCGAGTTCAAAGACCGCTATGAGAATGCGTTGCGGGCGCTGATCGAGGAAAAACGGAAGGGCATGCCTGTCCGACCGAGCGCGGAGCCGCCTCCGGAAAACGTGGTCAACCTGATGGACGCGCTGCGCAAGAGCCTGGAGTCAGGCGAGCGCAGGCCGCCTGCATCCGCGCCACCCTCGCGCGCGGCCGCAGCCGCGTCGCAACGGGCGGCGCGCCTGGCCGAACAACAAGCCAAGCCGAAGCGGGCCGCCAACGCGAACCGCAAGTCTCCCAAACGGACGGGCGGGCGCGGCGCATGAGCACTCAGCTGCCGCTTCCAGCCAGCTGGGCCCAGCTCCAGAGCCTGCGCGATGCGCGCGATCGGCTGGCGACCCTGGAGCGGGATGTCGTCGTCGCCCGCGGCAGGATCCGCGAGGCGCTCGACGAGCTCGCCGACCGGCATGGCATCGCGCGCCGCGACGTTACATACGCCATGGAGGGCTATGCCGATAACCTCCTGAGCGACGTCGTATACAACAGGCAAAGAACGCTCGAGCGCGAAATCGAAGGGGAGACGGAGCCTTGACTGGAAGCCCGCGCCAACCGCCCGAGGGTCGGCGCGCTGCACGTCGGCTGGCGCGATGGCGGCCGGCGCGCCTATGCCGGCAAGATCCAGGTCCGCTGTCGCACAGCCAGGCGACGAGCTGCGCGCCGCGTTGCAGCGTTCGCTCAGTCGGAAGCCGCCGTCCTGCGCCGACCATGGCAGCCCTGGCGAGCGGGCTGCGGGTGGCACAGGGTTCGGCGGACCTCATAACGGTCCCGATTTAAGCCGCCCAGTCGCGCCGGATACATTTTTCCACATCGCCTCGCATTCTGCGGCGCTCGCTGCCCAGGCGGGCACACCGCCACAGTTGCGGGCGAGGAGCTGCTGCGCAGGCGGATGCGCAGGCGGCGATAACACCTGGACGCGCGAACGGTTGCATCTGCTTTAAAAAATTCCTTGAGCGCGTGTGCGAGTTCGGTGCGCTATAAGCCGATTATCCGACGCCAGGGAGCAGAAGCATGTCGAAAGCAAAGATCGTCGAGCATCACAAGACAGCGGCCGAGCATCACGACCGTGCGGCTACACATCATCGCGAAGCGGCGAAGCATCACGAAGCCGACGCCCACGAAAAGGCTGGGCACCATGCTCACACCGCGCATGGCCATGCATCGCAGGCCATGCATCACGGCAGCGAGGCGAGC
>JAFAKN010000703.1 GCA_019235415.1 Alphaproteobacteria bacterium | reverse complement strand
AGCCGTGGAACCATCCGAAGGCGATCTCCGACGGCGGTGACATCCTCGCTTACATCAAGGAGACGGCGAGCGAGAACGCGCTGTGGCCGCACATCCGCTTCGAGCACAAGCTGCTGGGCGCCGCGTGGTCGAGCGCCGAGGCGCAGTGGACGCTCGACGTGCTGCTGGGCGACGGCAGCCGCAGGCATATCCGCTGCGGCTTCCTGTTCTCCTGCGCCGGCTACTACCGGCACGATGAAGGCTATTTGCCGAACTGGCCGGGCTATGCCGACTACAAGGGGAGGACCGTTCATCCGCAGTTCTGGTCCGACGACGTCGACTGGACCGGCAAGCGCGTGGTGATCGTCGGTTCGGGCGCCACCGCGGTGACGCTCTCGCCGGTGCTGGCCGAAAAAGCGGCGCACGTCTGGCAGCTGCAGCGCTCGCCGACCTACATGGTGACGCGGCCGGCCGTCGACAGCCTGGCCGAAACCCTGAAGCGCTGGCTGCCCGACATGCTGGCCTATCAGCTGGTGCGCTGGCGCAACATCCTGCGCAACCGCCTGCTCATCCGACAGATGGTGCGCGACCTTGCCGGCACCAAGCAGCGGCTCGTGCAGCTGGCCAAGGCGCAGGCCGGCGCCAGCTGCGACGTCAAGGACCTGACGCCCGACTACATGCCGGGGCAGCAGCGCATCTGCCGCGTCGCCGACGGCGACTTCTTCGCGGCGATGCGCGCGGGCAAGCTCACCCTGGTCACCGACGAGATCGAGCGCTTCGATGTGTCGGGCATCCAGCTGAAGAGCGGCAAGCGGCTCGACGCCGACATCGTGATCACCGCGACCGGCCTGGTGCTGCAGGCGCTGGGCGGCGCCGCCTACGAGGTCGACGGCCAGGCGATCGACCCGGCCAAGCTCATGATCTTCAAGGGCTTCATGTATTCCAACGTGCCCAACCTGATCTACTTCACGGGCTACACCAACGCGTCGTGGACCTTGAAGGTCGACCTGGTGGCGGACTACGCCTGCCGCCTGCTGGCCCACATGGACAAGACCGGCGCCAAGCAGGTGACGGCGCGCGCGTCGGAAGAGATCTTCCGCCAGCCCGGGCGGGCCAACAATTTCATCTCGGGCTACGTGCGGCGCGCGGCGCATCGCATGCCCAAGGCCGGCCAGGCCTATCCCTGGATCCACGAGCAGAACTATTTCTGGGACCGCAAGACCTTGCTGCGCGGCAAGGTCGACGACGGCACGCTCGACTTCTCCGCCCCCAAGCCGGTCGTCCTGCCGCCCTCACAACGCGTGCCCGATCCCCTGCCTGTTGCCGCTGAATAGAGGAGCCATTGACATGCCGGACGGTCTGATCCTCACCCGCGACGAGTTGCTCAGCAGCCACGCCTACGCCTCGCTACAGGTCGAGGCCGGTTACCGCCTGCACGGCGGCTTCCTCGGCGACGGCCGTTACGCCTCGCCGCGCACCTTGGCGCGCGCGCCGGCCGTGGAGCGCTGGGCCCAAGCCCTCATCGACCGAGGCGGCACGCTGATCGACGTGTCGCGCAGCATCCTGCCGACGCCGATCTGGCCCAACTACGCGCAGTCCAAGATGCTGCTCGAGGCCGGGCTCGACCGCACCTTCTGGACCTCGCTCACCACCACCGGCATCGTCGAAGCGCGGGGAGTCGCGCTCTGCGCGATGACACCACCCGACTTCCAGCCGCTGGTGCAGGAGGATCTCTCCGTCACCCTGACCGGCCATCTCGGCAAGGGGCTGCTGTGGGCGCACGGCGCCGACGAGGGCGGCGATCCGGCGGACCGCACGGTGCGCGCCCATGACGCCATGTGGTTCGCGGTGCGCGACATGGTGTTCGCCAAGGGTCTCTATCCGGAGCCCGAGGTCGAGCGCGTGACGCGCACCGAGCCCGAGCGGCAGATGCCGCAAATTCCGGCGGCGCACGAAAACCTCGTGAAATTCCTCATGAGCCTGCTGGTGGTCGAGGTGCGGGCGGAAGCGTTCTTCACCCACTGCTGCGACCTGTTGCGCGATCCCGAGCTGTTCGTCGACCGCCGCGCCGCGGCCGAGCACGCTGCGGAGATCATCGAGCGCATCCGCCAGGACGAGGCGATCCACGTGCGCTACCTGCAGGTCTTCCTGTCGGAGCTGCGCAGCTTCACCTTCGGCGCCATCGGGGGCGGCGCCATCGGGGGCGGCGCCATCCGGGGCGGCGACGTCAAGGGCGCCACCTTCATCGATCCGATCTGGGACCGCGTGCGCGGCTTCGTGCAGCCCGAGCGCCAGCGCACGATGTATGCCGCCATCCAGGCCGAGGCCGGGCAGAAGCTCGGGCCGGAGAAGGCGGCGGCGTTCCTGGCCGAGCTCGACAAGCTCGGCACGCAAAGCGCCACTGGAAAGGCTCGGCAAGCGGCGTAAAACTTCCAGGATGAGCAGCGCCGTCACCGCCCGCCGCCGTCCGACCGCCCGCAGCCACGCCGAGCGGCGGCAGGCAGCCGAGAGCCGAATCGTCCAGGCCGCCTTCGACATCGTGGCGCGCCGCGGCGTCGACCAGGTGACCCTGGCCGAGGCCGGCGAGGAAGCGGGCTACAGTCGAGCGCTCGCGGCGCACTATTTCGCCAGCAAGGAAGCGCTGCTGGCCGCCGTCGCCGAACACGCGCTGGAGAAGTACCGCTTGCGCATGCTGGCCGCCATCGAGCCAGGCAGAACCGGGCGCGAGGCCGTGCTGGACGGCATCGCCTTCTACTTCAACGAGACGCGCAAATGGCCCAAGCGCCTGCGCGCCTTCTTCGAGGTCATGAATGCGGGCCTGCGCTGGCCGTCGATCGCGCCCACCGTGGCGCGGCTGAACGCGATCATGATCGAGCGCTTCGCCAACCACATCCGCTCTGCCCAGGACAGCGGCCAGATCCGCGCCAACCTCGACGCCAAAGCGGAGGCGATCGCCATCACCGGCGCCATGCGCGGCATCATGGGCCAGTGGCTGATCGATCCCGACAGCATCGATCTCGACACCGTACGCGACAATTTCATCGCGGGCCTCAGGCGGAGCTGGTCGGCCTGACCCAAATCGGTCGGCCTCGCGTCCCCTAGCCGAAGGTTGCCGATGGCCGCCTTGAGCGCAATTTGCCTTTCTGCGATAATCTGCAACCGATCCGTGAACTCATGCGGGTGGGGACATGTTCGTGGTCGAGCTGCCGATTGTCGAACCGGAAATGACTGTGCGAGACGCTTTCTTTCGGCTTCGCAAGTCCGGCAAATCGGGACTCGTGGTGAGGCACGCGAATAGAGGCGATCTCGTCCTGTCGGCGGATATCGTCCGCGGGCTGCACGAAGGCCGCGAGCGTCCGATGCGATGGTGCGTCGACGAAATCAGCCGACATCACAAGTGGCATGCGGCCGAATTCGCAGACTACTTCTTACCGCGGCTCGAAGCCTATGCCTCCGTTTTCGGCGACGCCGAGATCAGCTTTCCGCCGACGCATGTACGTGGGGGTCTCTCCGCGGGACGTGCCTACCGAATTGCCGGCGTTTCAGGCGGCGCGGCGCGCCTGATCACGCCACACCGATGGATGCAGAGCGGACTGGGCATCCGTGCCATGGGTTGCGTCTGCACACCCGGTGGCTGCACCTTCAGCATCGGCGAGGTGGCGGACAAGGCACCTTGCCCCATGGGGGACGGCACGATCACCTGCAGCTAGGCGCAATATGACGATCAGTGGCGTGCTCGGCTACCTACAGGGCCTCTTCTCGAGGGCCTTCTGGTTTGGCTCTTTCCTGCCGATTGCCATCTTCGGCGTCATCAATCTCGTCCTTGTCTCGGTAGTGTTTCCCGGTGTGATCGTATGGACGGACTGGCTCAAGGTCACCAGCGATTCGTGGACGGCACTGCCGTTGGCGATACTCGGGCTATTGGTGCTGACCTACGCCATCTCTCCCCTCGTCAAAGTCCTTCACGGCTTGCTCGACGGATCCCTTCTGCCGGACTTCATTCACAACTGGCTACGCGAGCAGCGGGCCGGTGAAATGCGCGCCTTGCGGCGGCAGCTCAATGCGCAACGCGACCTGTTCGTGGAGTGCAAGCAATTGGCTGACACCGGCATTCCAGCGATGGCCGCCGCGCGGGCCAAGGGCGCGCAAACGGACAACGCAACGCTGTCCCAAGGGTTCGACCAAGTAGAGCAAGAGATCAAAGACTTCGAAAGTCAGCTCGCCGAAGGCAAAACCATCAAAGTTTCTGCGCTCGAGGACACCACGAAAAAAATCCAAGACGAGCTCGAGCACGTCAACGCAGGGAAGGCCGAAGCAAAGCGCCTGAGCGACCTGCAACGACGCGCACTGACAATCATCTGGGACGCGCGCCGGGACGCCGGCTACCGTTTTATCACGCTGACGACTCGCTGGCGCGGCTTGGCGCTCAACGAGCCGCGCGCGACGCGCATCGGCGACGCCCGCGCCAACGTGCAGCGCTACACATCGGATGTCTACGACGCCGATTTCGATTTCATCTGGCCACGCGTGCAATCGATCCTGCCCAAGGACAGCCCGCTCATCGACCGCATCCTGGCGGCACAGGCCCAAGTCGATTTCTCGACGTTGTCGTTGGCGCTGGTTGCGGTCCTGGCCCTTACATGGGGACCCCTTTTCGCCATCTACGCGACGTCGCCTTATCCGCTCCTGATCATGGGCGCGGCGCTTCCTCTCGTGGCGTTCGTCCTCTACGAATTGTTGTTTGCCAGCGAAATAGCGTTTGGCGAAGTCGTGAAGTTGGTCATCGACCGCCATCGGCTCGACCTGCTGACGACGCTCTTCAAGCAGCCGCTGCCCGCGACGTTGGAAACCGAGCGGCAGATGTGGCAGACGTTGAGCCTGATCGACAAAGGTCTTCGCGGTCGCCCGCTCGCCTACCGTCACGCACAGGCGCCGCAATGAACCGAGTACTTGCGCTTTGCGTCGTGTGGACGGCGATGGTGTTGGCGGCCGTCTGGCTACACTCCGAGCTGCATTGGACGCCCGCGGTGACGGCGGCCGATTCCTTGCCGCGCAATCATCTGCTTCAGACCGGGGACGTTTCCATACCGGGGATCAGTCAACGCTATCTGCGCGAAGCGGCTGCGAAGGACCAGGCGCTGCGAACAGGCGATCTGGCACCTCAACCCATGTTGCCGCCGAGGATTGTCACGTTCTCGGCTCCTGTGCGGAAATCGCTGGTGACCGACGGATCGATCAACACGGGCAAAGAGGTCAAGCTGTGCCGTGGCCAGAAGGAACTCCTTGACGGCGCGCTCAAGGTGCTCGCCGTCCAATGCGGCGTCACCTCGGACGACAACACGTGCATCGCGGCGGTCGCGTTGCCGCCCGTCAAGCAGGAAGTGGCAAGCGAGCTCACCGCTGCCGATGTCGTGGCGCAACCTTTCAACACGCCCTGCAAGTGAGGATCGATGCCCGAGATCGTCTGGAGCCGACTGGCGGATCCCCTCGTCATCGAAGGGACGGACACCGAGTTGAAGCCGATCAAGGAGCCGTGGCGCGTACTCGCCCGGGTGATCCGCGATTGCACTTATATGCGTCTCGTCGTTGACGACGATGGCGCCTGGCGGATACCCGGGGTGGACACGAACTGCGGCCCGGATGGCTATGCGGGAATCGAGATCGGCGGCAAGACAGTCATCGACGACTGCGCCATCGGTGCGCTGATCGGCCGGTTCGGTGGCGGATCCGCGGGCTATTCGACCCAAGCGGCAACCGACGCAGACAAGGGAAGGCCTTTTCCAATAGGCACCTACTGCATCATGCCGATACCAGCCAAGTCCGTCGGCCCGCTATTCGTGGGGTTCAACGTCGTCGCGCGCCCGATCCAGGTGCGCAGACTGAAGATCACGATCGAGGGAGCAACGCCGACGCTCTAGGACGGCTCGATTCGCTCAGTGCCGGCACCAGTTGGGTCTGGCAAAGTGCGGACGCAAACCATCGAGCCGCGCATGTCCGATCTTAGCCGACGCCTCCTTCTCGCCACCGCCAGCGGCATTGCCTTTGGCGCCCCGACGTTGCTGCGTACGGCCGCCGATGCCGCCGATCGTCCTCGCGGCGGCACGCTGCGGGTCAGCGTCGACCAGGCCGTCGCGAAGCTCAATCCGCTGCTGACGCGGGTGAATCCCGAGTATCTGGTCGCCGAACTGCTCTATTCGGCGCTGACGCGGCTCAAGCCGGACATGTCGGCCGAGCCGGACCTGGCGGAGTCGTGGTCGAGCTCGCCGGATCTCACGGAATGGACCTTCGTGCTGCGCAAGGGGCTGACCTTCCACGACGGCAGCCCGTGCACGGCGGCCGACGTGGTCGCCACCTTCGCCGCCATCCTCGACCCCAAGGTCGGCTCGCCGGCGCGGCAATACATCGGACCGGTGGCCAAGGCGTCGGCCAAGGACGACAGCACCGTGGTGTTCAGCTTATCGGCGCCCTATGCCGACATGCCGGTGATGCTGGCCAACACCAACGCCAAGATCGTGCCGGCGGCGATCGCCGGCGGGAACCTGGCGAGGCTCGACCGCGAAGCGGTCGGGACCGGGCCGTTCAAGCTGGTGTCGTTCGAGCCGGAGCGGCTGGTCGTCGTGACGCGCAACGACGCCTACTACGACAAGCAGCGACCTTATCTCGGGCGCGTCGAGGTCATGGTCTTTCCCGATCCGACCGCGGAAGGCTCGGCGCTGATCGCGGGCGACACCGACCTCATGCTGTCGGTCCAGCCGACCGAATACGCCCGTCTCGAGAAGGCGTCGGGCGTGGCGGCGCTGCGCACGCCGTCGGGCCAGTTCTGCAACGTCAACATGGGCTGCGACCAGAAGCCGTTCAACGACGTGCGCGTGCGCCAGGCATTGGCGCTCTGCGTCGACCGGCCGGCCATGGTCGATCTCGTCGCCGAGGGCTACGGCACGCCGGGCAACGACACGCCGCTCAATCCGGCCTACCGCTTCTACACCGAGCTGCCGCTCAAGGAACCTGACATCGCGCGCGCCAAGGCGTTGCTGGCCCAGGCCGGCCATCCCAACGGCCTCACGGCGACGTTGATCGCTTCGGACCGGCCCGCGACGCGCACCCAACTCGGGGTGGCGCTGCGCGAGATGGCCAAGCCCGCGGGCTTCACGATCGACGTCCAGACCATGCCGCACGCCACCTATCTCGACCAGGTCTGGAAAAAGGGCCCGTTCTACGTCGGCTTCTACAACATGCAGCCGACCGCCGATGCGATCTTCAGCCTGCTCTACACGTCCAACGCCGCGTGGAACGAAACGCGCTGGAACAACGCCGCCTTCGACAAGCTGGTGAGCGAGGCACGCAGCACGATCGACGAGGCCAAGCGGCGCACCCTCTACGCCGAGGCGCAACGGCTGATGAACCAGGACGTACCGTCGATCATCCCGGTGTTCTTCGACCTGCTCGCCGCCCAGCGCAAATGGGTCGAGGGCTACCGGCTGCATCCGCGGGGCGCGGTGTTCCGCCTCGACGAGGTGTCGCTGGCCGACGACGCCCCGCGGCGGGGGTGACAATGCAGGCCACGCCCCCGGTGTCATCCCGAGCGCAGCGAGGGACCTTTCCTGTGGCCTCAAAGGCCCCTCGCTTCGCTCGGGGTGACAGCTCTGCTGCGTTTCGGCCCGGGCGGTAAGTGTCGCCCGCCTATCTTCTCAAGCGGCTGTTGCTGATCGTCTACACGCTGCTCGTGGTCTCGCTGGTGGTGTTCGCCATCACGCAAGTCCTGCCGGCCGACGCCGCCACCATGCTTTTGGGCGAGAACGCCACGCCCGAAGCGCTCGCCGCGATTCGCGCCAAGCTCGGGCTCGACCAGCCGGTATGGCTGCAGTACGGCCATTGGCTGGGCGGCGTGCTGCACGGCGACTTCGGCACCTCGCTGCGCACCGGCCAGCCGGTGGCGCCAATGCTGCTGGAGGCACTCGGACGCTCCTTGCTGCTCGCGGCCTTGGCGATCGCATTGATGCTGGCGCTGGCGCTGCCGCTCGGCATCGTGGCGGCGCTGCGTCGCGGCAAGCTCGCCGACCTCGCCGTCAGCATCCTGTCCTATGTCGGCGTGTCGCTGCCCGAGTTCGTGACCGCGACCCTGGTCGTGCTGGTGTTGGCGGACGGGCTGAAACTGCTGCCGGCGACCGGCTACGTGCCGCTGACGGAAAATCTTTGGGAGGGCCTCGCCCATCTCGCCCTGCCGGTGCTCACCGTGTCGGTCATCCTGATCGCCCATGTGTCGCGCATGGTGCGCTCGGAGCTGGTCGACGTGCTGCACAGCGACTACGTGCGGGCGGCGCGGCTGAAGGGACTGTCGCGGCGCACCGTGCTGTTCGGCCATGCCCTGCGCAATGCGCTGCTGCCCACCATCACCATCGTGGCGCTCGACGTCGGCTATCTCCTGGGCGGCATCATCGTGGTCGAGGAGATCTTCGCGCTGCCCGGGCTCGGGCGACAGCTGATCGTCGCCATCCAGGCGCGCGACCTGCCCGCCATCCAGGCCGGGGCGCTGATCATGGCGGCGACCTATTCGGCCGTGAACTTCCTGGCCGACATCGCCTATGCCTGGATCGACAAACGGATCCAGTATGCCTGAGCTGCTGCGGCGCCTCGTCCGCTCGCCGCAGGGTGCCTTGGGCCTGGCCATTGTCGCGCTGATCGTGCTGCTCGCCGTATGCGGCCCCTGGCTCGCGCCGTATGGCCCCGACACCATGGCGCCGCGCCTGCGCTATCGGTCCCCCAGC
>JAFAKN010000671.1 GCA_019235415.1 Alphaproteobacteria bacterium | reverse complement strand
ACGCTCGCCGGCCTGATCGCCATGACCCGCATTCCGGTGGCACAGTTTCCCGACATCGTGCCGCCGCGCGTGCAGGTCACGGCGTCCTATCCCGGCGCGTCGGCCGCGGTGATCGAGGCCGCGATCGCACAGCCCCTGGAAGCGCAGGTCGTCGGCGTCGACAAGATGATCTACATGAAGTCGACCAGCGGCAATGACGGCAGCTACAACCTGACCGTCAGCTTCGCGGTCGGCACCAATCCGGACACCGCGACGGTCAACGTCAACAACCGCGTGCAGACCGCGCTGCCACAGCTGCCGCAGGCGGTGCAGCTGCAGGGCATCACGGTGATCAAGCGGTCGGCGGCAATTCTGCAGTTCATGAACCTGTACAGCGAGACCGGCAAGCTCTCGCCCGTGCAGATCACCAGTTTCGCCACGATCAACGTGCTGGACGAGTTGAGCCGCGTGCCGGGCGTCGGCCAGGCGCTGCTGTTCGGCAAGCTCAATTACTCGATGCGCATCTGGTTCGACACCCAACGGCTCAGCAGCCTCAACCTGGCGCCGTCGGACGTCGTCCAGGCCATCCAGGCGCAGAACGTCCAGGCGCCGGTCGGCCGCATCGGTGCACGGCCTGTTTCGAACGACCAGCAGTTCCAGCTGAACGTGCAGACGCAAGGCACTCTCACCACGCCCGAGCAGTTCGCCAACATCGTGCTGCGGGCCAATCCCGACGGCTCGGTGCTGCGCGTGGGCGACGTGGCGCGGGTCGAGATGGGCGCCCAGAACGAGGACAACGAGACCCGCATCAACGGCCTGCCGTCGGTCGGCATGGCGCTCTACCTGGCGCCCGACGCCAATGCCGTGCAGACCGCGACCGCTGTCAGGAAGACAATTGAACGGCTCAGCGCCCGCTTCCCGGCCGACCTCAAGGCGCGCGTGGTCTACGATTCCACGGTGTTCGTCGAGGACACCATCAAGGAGGTGCTCCAGACCGTGTTTGAGGCCTTCATCCTGGTGGTGATCGTCGTCTTCCTGTTCCTCGGCAACCTGCGCGCCACGATCATCCCGGCGGTTGCGGTGCCGGTCAGCCTGATCGGCACCTTCGCCTTCCTGCTGCTGGCCGGCTACTCGGCCAACACCGTGTCGCTGCTCGCCATGGTCTTGGCGATCGGCATCGTGGTCGACGACGCCATCGTCGTGGTCGAGAACGTCGAACGCGTGCTCGAGGAGGAGCCCGACCTGTCGCCGCCGGAGGCGACGCTCAAGGCGATGAACCAGATCACCGGGCCGATCATCGCCATCAGCCTGGTGCTCCTGTCGGTGTTCGTGCCGGTGGCCTTCATCCCGGGCATCTCCGGCCAGCTGTTCCGCCAGTTCGCGGTCACCATCAGCTTCGCCATGCTGATCTCGGCGGTGAACGCGCTCACCCTGTCGCCGGCGCTCTGCGCGCTGTTCCTGCGCCACGAGCCGCACAAGCGCGGGCCGATCGGCTACGTGCTGGGCGGCATCGACAGGATGCGCAACGGCTATGCCTGGATCGTGCGGCGGCTGGTGCGCGTCGCGCTGCTGTCGCTGCCGCTGCTGGTGCTGATCGCCGGCGGCATCTTCGGCCTGTCGCGCATCACGCCGACCAGCTTCTTGCCCGAGGAGGACCAGGGCGCGTTCTTCCTGAACGTGCAGCTGCCCGACGGCGCGTCGGTGGCGCGCACCAGCGACACGGTGCGCCAGGTCGAGGCCATGCTCAAGGCGATGCCGCAGGTGCAGGACGTGTTCGCGGTCGTCGGCTTCTCGTTGCTCGATGGCGCCAACTCGTCCAACTCGGCGTTCCTGGTCGCCAAGCTAAAGCCGTTCGAGGAGCGCCAGGGGCCGCAGGATTCGGCGCAGGCCCTGATCCGCCGCGTGTTCGCCGAGGGCGCGCAGATCCGCACCGCCAACATCGTGGCCTTCAACCTGCCGCCGATCATCGGGCTCTCGACCAGCGGCGGCTTCGAGTACCAGCTCGAGGCGCTCGAGGGCCAGGATCCGGTGGCGCTGGGCACGGTGATGCGCGGGCTGATCGCCGCCGCCAACCAGGACCCCAGGCTTGCCCGCGTGTTCTCGCTGTTCAGCGCCAACACGCCCTCGATCTATCTCGACATCGACCGCGACAAGGCGCAGGCGCTGGGGCTGTCGATGAACGACGTGTTCACCGCGCTGCAGTCGACCCTGGGCGGCTTCTTCGTCAACAACTTCAACCTCTACGGCCGCGTCTGGCAGGTCAACATCGAGGGCGAGGCGGCCAACCGGCGCGACGTCGAGGACATCTGGCAGATCCACGTGCGCAACAAGGCGGGCGAGATGGTGCCCTTGCGCTCGATCGCCAGCATCCGCTTCGTGGTCGGGCCGCAGGTCATCACGCGCTACAACAACTACCGCTCGATCACCATCAACGGCAGCCCGGCCCCCGGCGCCTCGTCGGGCGAGGCGCTGCAGGCCATGCAGGAAGTGTCGGCCCGGATCCTGCCGGCCGGCTACGGCTACGAATGGACCGGCACCGCCTACCAGGAGCACGAGGCGAGCGGCCAGACCGGGCCGATCCTGGCCATGGCTCTCGTGTTCGCCTTCCTGTTCCTGGTGGCGCTGTACGAG
>JAFAKN010000478.1 GCA_019235415.1 Alphaproteobacteria bacterium | reverse complement strand
GATCCATTGGTCGAGGGCGGCCTCGTCCTGGACCAGCTCGTAATCGGCGGCGGAGAACGGCCGGTTGGTCCGGGTGCCGGCCGCGGGCTTGGCCTCCAGCAGGCCACTGGTCGGCGCCGGCCCGGGAAGCGCGAGGGGAGCAGACGTCGATGCCGCGTCCGCCGCGACCGATGAGGTCGCCTGGCCGAGCTCGCCGACATAGCGCGTCAGCAGGCTCTTGAAGCCCTGCACTTCGAGCCAGGGCAGCAGCACGTTGGGATCGGGCTTGCGCTTGTCGAAGCTGTCGGGATCGGCCGGCGCCGGCACGTCGTCCTTGAGCGTGACCAGCTGGCGCGAGATGCGCGCCAGCTCGGCGTTGGCCAAAAGGGCCTCGCGCCGCTTGGGCTGCTTGATCTCGCCGGCGCGCTCCAGCAGCGTCTCGAGGTTGCCGTACTCGTTGATCAGCTGCGCCGCGGTCTTGACGCCGATGCCCGGCACGCCCGGCACATTGTCGGTCGAATCGCCGGCCAGCGCCTGCACGTCGATCACCTTGTCCGGCATGACGCCGAACTTCTCCATCACCCCTTCGGGACCGAGCTTCACCTTCTTGATCGGGTCGTACATCTCGACCCCCGGCCGGACCAGCTGCATCAGGTCCTTGTCCGAGGAGACGATGGTGCAGGTGGCGCCGGCCTCGACGGCCATGCGGGCGTAGGTCGCGATCAGGTCGTCGGCCTCGAAGCCGTCGAGCTCGCACACTGTGACGTTGAACGCCTTGGCCGCCTCGCGGATGAGCGGGAACTGCGGGATCAGATCCTCCGGCGGCGGCGGCCGGTTGGCCTTGTACTTGTCGTAGATCTGGTTGCGGAAGGTGACCTCGCTGGAATCGAGGATCATCGCCACGTGGTCGACCTCGGGCTTGTCCAGAAGGTCGGCGACCAGCATGCGGCAGAAGCCGTAGACGGCGTTGATCGGCGTGCCGTCCGGTCGCGACATCGGCGGCAGCGCGTGGTAGGCGCGGAACAGGTAGCCCGAGCCGTCGACCAGCCAGAGATGGCGCAGGGGGGCGTATTCGCCTTCAACGCGCACCTTTTTGTCGCCGTTCTGCGGAGCGTTCTTGCCGTTGCCGTTCTTGACCGCCTCGGTGGCGGCCGCCTTGGATTTCGCCATGGATAAGCCCTAGCACGCGAAGATGGAGGAAGGGAGACGAGGGCTGTCGATGGATATTGTGCCAATTCCGCACTTCTGCAAATCTGCAATATGAGGACGACCCTGACCGTTTCAGAACGCGGGACGATTACCTTGCCGGCCAAGCTCCGTCGGCAGCTCGGCATAAAGCCGGACGACCAACTGATCGCCGAGGCGACCCCGGAGGGCCTGCTGCTGCGCCCTGCGGTGACGCTTCCCGTTGAAATCTATAGTGACGGGCGTATCGCGGAGTTCGATGCGGCGGAGGCGGAGCTCGCTGACGTGCTGCGACGCAAGCGTCTGCGCCGACCGACCTGATCGAGGTGCGGATATTTCCCGACGCCAACATCCTGCTCTCGGCTGCGAGGTCCGATGGCGCCGTGCGACGCCTTTTGGCAGTCCTCTTGTCCAAGGGACACACGCTATGCGCAGATACCTACGTCGCCGAGGAGGCCCGCCGTAATCTTGCGGCGAAGGCGGCGGCTCGGCTCCCCGCGCTCGCCGCCCTTCTGGATGTCATTGAAGTCGCCGCAATTCAGACCATGCCGCGCACGCTAGGGACTTACTCCGGTCTGCCTGAGAAAGATCGGCCGGTTCTGGCGGCGGCGATCCGGTTGAAGTGCGATGTTCTCGTTACCGGGGACCGCACGCACTTCGGACGCTTCTACGATCGCGAGATCGGCGGAGTCCGCATCCATTCCCCGCGCACGCTTGCTGAGCTGGTGCTTTGATCGGCACTTTCTCTCTGTCGCGATTGCCCATGCCAGCTGTTCCGGACTGCATTGTTGCCCTTGAGGTAGGGGGCGACGAAGAGGTGGCCGCGCCATGCGCCATGGGCTGTGCCGACTGTCACCACGATCCAGAACAGCGACAGGCAGGCAACCAGGATTGTGCTCGCGACGCTGAACAGCGCCAGATGGGTGACGTGCGCGAGCGCGAGCGTCGCGAGCGAATAGACGGCCAGCGGGAAGGTGAAGGCCCACCAGCCGAGATTGAATGGCAAGCCCGCCCTGAGGTAGCGCACGGTCTTGAGAGCGGCGAGCAGGAGCCACCACGCGCCATAGCCCCAGAGCACCGTGCCGCCGATCACACCCAGGCCGAACGCCACGTCGCCGACACCAGCGAGGCCCTGGGCGGCGAATACCGCGGGGGCATCCGTGCCGAGCAGAACGAGTCCGAGCGCGCCCGTGCCGATCGGACCCAGTGCCAGCCAAGCCGACGCACCGACGTCACGGTCGGGCAATTTGTGCAGCACGAGCCGCAGGACCAGGAGCACCAGGATGCTCATCGCAAGCGGCACGGAATAGGCCCATAGGCCATAGCCCAGCATGAGCACGGCGAAAGCTTCCGCAGCGGAAAGGTGCGGCACCAGCAGGGCGCCGCTCGCCGCGGCGACCTCGGCGGCCACGACCGGTATCAGCCATACCGCCGTCATCTTCTCGAGACTGTGCTGCTGGCGCGTGAACATGAAATACGGGACGACAAGTCCGCAGGCGAGCGACATCGCTGCGTCGACCCACCACAAGGCGTGGGCGATGGAAATCGCGATGTCGCCGATCAACGGGGGACCGAAGGCCAGGAAGCCGTTGACGATTGTGGCGAGCCCCATCGGGATGGCGCCGAAGAACATCGACATCACGGGATGATCGAAGATCAGGCGCGCTTCCCGCGGGAAGAGCGTCCAGTGCGCGGTGTAGAGCCCGGCAAACACCGCGAAGAGGACGATGTTTGCCAACCACAGGCCGGTGGACAGGGCAGCGAGCCCCGCAACGGCGAGCGGAAACTGATTCAAGGCCAGCGCCAAGCCGCCGGTGCCCATGGTCACGGTGAACCAATTGGGCGTGAAGTTTCGGACGATCTCGACGAGCGGCTTTCGCTCGTGGCGAGCGGCGACGGCAATTTCAAGCACGTGTGCCATGGCACGGTCCCCTCACCGTAGGCCGTCGCAAAGCGACCGCCACGCCCGGCGCGCGGGCCGTCGGAAGTCGGAAGCAAGCCTCACGAGCTCGCGAATGGCGATCAACACAAGGCTGTACAAAGCTACTCCAGCGATACCCATCGTTACCTCCTGTGTCTGTGCGCGACTGCGGCGCGCTCGACACCGCAAATAACGACTTGACGCTTCGGCATAATCGGCGGCTCGTTTCGGTCTTTCCGAAGCGGCGGTTCGGAATGACATCGGGGCCCGGTGGTGCGCATGGCGGTGGTGCACACGGCGGTGTTCAAGCGGCACCGCGGACGGCGGCAATCACGTCGAGGCTCGTCGTCCGCACTGCTCAGCAGACGCCAAACCCGTCGCAGAGCTTCAAGAGCCGCGCCGCACTCGTGACGCCGGCATGCGCAAACGGCTGATCGATGAAGCCGAGCTGACCGAGCAGCGCGGCGTGATCCCAGTGGATGTGCTCGTGCGAAACCTTGCCATGCCGGAATCCAATCACCGCCACCAGGACGAACTCGGCTTTGCGCCCGGTGGGCGGCAAGTCCGGCAGAATCCAGTCCATGCGAATGGAATGGGTGAAGCGGACGACGAACTCTTCAACCAGGCGGTCGCTGCCAGTCGCGCGAGACAACGGCATGAGCTTGAGGTCGGACGGGATGTTGGGCAGGAAGTGCCGAGCATAGAACTCGCGCACCTCGGCCCGACCCTTGGCGCACATTCCCGATGGAATGCAGAACACGTAGGGCTCTGCGACCATCGTCCGGAGGATGGCATCCGCGTCCTTCAGGACGAACTCGGCATGGACGTGCTCTTCCCAAACGGCCGACGGCGAGTGCCGGCCCAGGTCGATGTCGTTCATTGGACTGTCCTCGCGCCGATCAGTGACTGGCTGGGTCGAGCAGCAGCCTGCCGGCGCCGACATAGTGCCGCTGATGGACGGTCGCGTGCTGCGCCGCCGTGTGCATGTCCCGCAACCGTCGCTGCAGAGGCGAGGTGTCGTAGACGGCACTTCCGCCGGCCAGTGCGAAACAGGCATCGATCACGCGCGTGCAGGTCGCACTGATCCAGATCCCGGCCTGCGTCGTCTCGGCGATCAATGCGGGATCCTTGATCGTCCCGGTCAGCGCGCGGCGCCAAAGGCTTGCCGCCTGGACGCGTTGAAACGCTTCGGCTGCCCTGAGATCGGCAGCAACGCGGCCGAGTTCGTATTGGAAGGTTTCAGAGTCGCGCATCTGCAGCGGCGCGTGCAGCTGCTGACGCCCGGTCCCGGCATGCTCGACGAGCTCGTCCAGCGCACCGCGCGCCAGACCGACGGCGAACGCGCCGTGAAACAGCGGCAGGACTTCCAGTACGCTGCCATAGAGCGGTCCGGCGAGGCACGCGGCGCCGCTCGCCAGGTCGAAGAAATTCGCCGGCGGGACAACCTTGTCGTCGAAGAGGATGTGATGGCTGCCGGTGCCCTTGAGGCCGGCGACGTGCCAAGTGTCCGCGATCTTCCAGTCGCTCGCCGGCATGAAGAAGCCGCGCAACAGCGGCGCTTTGCCGTCAGGCCCAACAAGGCGCTTGCCGGCTTCGCTCATGACGCAGACGCCGCCCAACCAGTCGGCATGCAGGCATCCGCTCGCGAAGGGCCAACGGCCAGTGACCCGCCAGCCGCCTTCGACCGCCTCGGCAGTTCCGGCCGGCTGCGATACGCCGGCAACCATGGTGTCGGGCCCCCGGCGGTAGACCTGGTCGTAGGTCTGACGTGGCAGCAACGCCGCGAACAGATGGGCGCCGTTGCCGATCATGGCGGTCCAACCCACCGAACCCTCTATTCTCGCCAGCGCCGTAATGATGGAGAGCCCGCTCGGCAGATCAAGCTCCAGACCGCCATGGCTGTGCGGCACGAACAGGCGAAAGGCACCGATTGCCTTGAGGACTTCCACTATGTCCCACGGCACTCGGCGCTCGGCTTCCATCTCGCAAGCACGTGCGGTGATCGCGGTCGACAGCTCACGGACATCGATCAGCAGCCGCTTCGCCGCGCCCGCCGGGCAGGCCGCGAAGGACTCGGTGTCCTGAGCGGGCTCGATGTTCGGGCGGACGCCCGCCGTGCGCGTCCTGTGCGAGGTCCTGTTGCTCATCGGACCCGCCCTGCGCGGCGATGCCGGCCGAGAGTCTCGAAGTCGCCGAAATGGATGTCCGTGCGGGCGAGCCCGATGTCCCTCAGCAGATGATCGTCGAGCTGCATGAGGTGCTGCCTCGCGCGCCGGGTCTCGACCGATTGGCGCCAGGCACGCAGCACTGTGCTCAGCAGACCCAGAGCGGCGGCAAAGACGGCTTCCGCGAGCTGCCCGCTCACGCCCGGCTCTGCCGGACGCGCCGGCCGCTCATAGAGCGGCGATCGAAAGACGTTGTCGAAGTGCGATGGGACGGAACGCAGGTAGGTCATTGCGGAGCTCCTGGTTGCGGTTGCGTTGCGATGGTATTCCGCAATTGCCCGCTCAGGTGCCACGCCGAAAACTGCGCAATCTCTGCTCAGTGCGTGCTCACTGCCGATCGCGCCGTCCTTCCTCCTCTTTTTCGCCGCGTTTTCGGGGGTTCACTCTTCGGGCACACCCGCGATGCGCAGGCCTTCGTATAGCCGGTCGCGCTGTGCGAGATAGATCGGGTTGCTGCCCACGGTCTGGCGGCGCAGTCCCGCAATGGTGAACTGCGGTGCCAGGCGCAATCCGACGGCCGCCGCCTCGGCCGCATCCACCAGTAGGCCGGCCTGCGCGAGTGCGGCAGCCAAGACGAAATGGGAGAAGGCCCATTGCGAGTTCAGCTCCACGGAATGGCGCAGGGCGCTTACTGCGCGAACCGTCCGCCCCAGGCAAAGATCGGCACTGCCGACGAAATAGCGCCAATGGAACAACAGGGGATCGCGTGGGCTCAGCCGCCTGGCCTCGGCCACGTGCCGCTCGGTCTCGGCGAAACGGCCCAGGTAGAACTTCATCCAGCCCGAATAGGCATGCGCGACGGCGAGGTTGCGATCGATTGTGATGGCGAGCTCGAACTCGCGCAGCGCCCGGTCCGGCATGCCCATGGCCCACAGCACCGTCCCATGAGTGCAGCGCACGTTGGCACTGCTGGGGGCGAGGCTCAGCGCTTGCAAGGCTGCGGCTTCGGCAATGCGGGTCTGCTCGCGGCGGCGTTCCGACATGTACATGTTCACTTCCCAGACATGCGCATCGGCAAGGCCGAGCAGTGCCGCGACGTTGCGCTCGTCCAGGCGCAGCGCATCCTCGAAGAATCGCCGGGCGGTGCGCGCCGCCCGTGCCGACACATCCCCGTTCAATACCGCCCGTCCGCGCATGGCGAGGTCAGTGGCATCGCCATATCCCGGCTGCTGTTGCGCTCGCTTGCTCTCCGCCGCCACCAGCTCGACGCCGACCAGTCGGGCGAGCCGAGTGGTGACCTCGTCCTGCATGTCGAAGAGGTCGGTGCGTGGCTTGTCGAAGCGCTCGGCCCAGATATGCGCTCCCGACTCGGCGTCGAGCAGCTGCGCGTTGATCCGCACCCGATCGGTGCCTCCCTGGATGCTTCCTTCGAGCACGTAGCGTACGCCGAGCTCGCGACCCAGCTGGCGCAGATCGAGGGCCTTGTCCTTGTAGAAAACGGCCGTGGCGCGGGCGATCACGAAGGCGTCCGGGATGCGTGACAGGTCGGTCGTCAGACTCTCGGTGAGGCCATCGGCAAAGTAACGGTCCTCGTCTCGTCCGAGGTTGACGAACGGCAAGACGACGATCGAAAGCCGCGGCGCCTCGGACTCCCGTCGCCTTTGGGTTGCCGCCTGCGCCGTCGAATGTGGCGCATCGGACGCCGGAAGCGGCCCCTCGCCGATCGGCATTCCTGCCAGGGCGAGGCCGTGGCCGATCCGCTCGTTCTCCTGCAGGTAGCCGGCATTCACGGCGTGAAGCGGCACGTGCGAGCGCTGCTCCATGAACTTCCGGATCGTCATCGCAGGCTCGACCGCCATGAACTCGGCCATCGATCGGCGGCCATTCTCGGCCTCGCCGTGCAATGCCTCGGCCGCCGCAAGAAGCGCGCGCACGCGATGATAACCAGGGTTGTTGGCCAGAGCCTCGCGCAGGGTATCCACGGCTTCCGCATCGCGGCCCAGTTGCATCAAGGCGCGACCGAGGCCCTGCAGCCATGTCCAGCGATGAGGATCGCGCGGCGCTATCCGGTCGGCGCGGCGGAACCATTCCACCGCCGCTTCGGTCTCACCGAGGTAGAGCTTGTTCAGGCCCAGTTCCCGGTAGGCCGTTGGTTCGCCTGGGTTGCGCGCGACGAGCGTCGCTGCTGCGACCACCGCTTCGGCGAAGCGGCCGCGCGCCCGCAACACGGCCGAACGCGCCCTCAACAAGCCGACATGGTCCGGTGCCAAGGCCATAGCGCGTGACATCATGCGTTCCGCTTCGTCGAGCAGCGCCTCGCGTTCGTCGAGCACATAGAGGTTCAGCACTTGAAAGACGCGTGTAGAAGCAATCCCGACCAGGGCATCGACATTGTGCGGATCCAGTTCGAGTGCCTGACCGAACAGCTCGACGGCGCGCGCGGCATGTTCTGCCCGCCTTATGTCATTGGCCAGAGCCTGCCCGCGCATTGCGAGGTCGATGCTGTCGTGGGACGAAGCGCTGCGCTGCGCCTCGCTGCTGATCATTTGCAGGCCGACGCTGCGCGACAGCCGCGCCACGATCTCCTCCTGCACCTGGAACAGATCCTTGCGATCCTTGTCGAAGCGCTCGGCCCACAACGTCTCATCCGTTTCGGCGTCGATCAGTTGGGCGTTGACGCCGACATGCGCGGCTTGCGCGAGAATGCCGCCTTCGAGGACGTATCTGACGCCGAGCTCCTGGCCCACCTGGCGCGCAGAGATGCTCCGATGCCTGTAGGTGAACGCCGTCGATTGCGAGATCACGAAATTTCCCGGGAAAGCTCGCGACAGGCTCGTTATGAGATTGTTGACGACGCCGTCGACCAGGTAGTCGTTCGCCGCGTTCTCGGAAAGGTTGCGGAAGGGCAGAACGACGATGGACAGCCGGCGCGCCAGCGACGCCGTCGTCTCTTCCGCGACGGAGACTGTCGTGCGCGGCGCGGCATCCGCTGGTTCGAGCTCGCGTGCCGCGCTCTCCTTTTGCCATAGCCAATCCGCGAGGCGCTTGTGGCCCGCCGTCAGATGACGACGATAGGTGCCGAAGGCAAGACCGAGGCGGTCCGCCACGACTTCCTGCTTGGGTGCGCTCTCAAAGTACGTGAGTTCGAGAGCCCGCCGGATCTTGTCGTCGCGGCCGCTGGCAAACAGAGTGCTGACGGTCTCGGAAACCAAAGCGCGCAGCTCGGCCGGGCCGGCTACATCGCTGCCGGTGAGCAGTCGCGCCTGGAGCAGCGGATTGCGAGCGAGCAGGTCGGGGCGGTTGAAATCACGCAACGCGCTCCTGAGGGCGGCAGTGAATTCATCGTTGGTCAGCAGCGGCTGGCGCGATGCAGCCAATTCCGTGTTCATGGGCACAGCGTTGGTTGGACCAACCATTACGCGGCCGCCGGCTACGACGGCGCGTCGCATTCTCGGCGAATACTTAGACCCGGCGCCAATGTCTCTCAAACTCAAACTGCCAAGGCAGACCGGGGTTCGCCAGAGCATATTGCACCACTGCTGATGCGAGGACCGAGGGGCGGATCGGCCGCCATTCACGGCCTGCAGCGTCATCTCAGCTTCCTTCAGCTGTCTTTGCGGCGACCAGTTGGGGATTGGGAGCGAAGTTGGGGATCGGAGGCACTTCGCGATAGGCTCGGCGAGCCCTTCCGAAGCAGCGTTTCGGAGTGACATCATGGACCGCATCCTGAGCATGGCGGTGTTCAAGAGAGTCGTGGACGCCGGCAGCTTCGCCGGCGCTGCCCCGCACCTCGGCATGTCGCCCGAGATGGTCGGCAACCACGTCAAGGCCTTGGAGGCCCATCTGGGCGTGCGGCTGCTGAACCGGACCACGCGCCGCATGCGCGTGACGGAGGCGGGCGCCGCGTATCACGCCCGCTGCGCGCAGATCCTGTCCGACATCGAGGAGGCCGAGGCGGAGGCGGGCGCGCAGCAAGTCGCGCCGAGCGGCATATTGCGCATCGCCGGCCCGATGACATTCGGCGAGCTCCACCTCGGCTCGGCCATCGCCGCCTACATGGACCGCCACCCTGCGGTCAAAGTCGACGTCTTCCTGTCGGATCGCTACGTAAATTTGATCGATGAGGGCTTCGATCTCGCCATCCGCATCGGCGAGCCGCCCGACTCGAGTCTCATCTCTCGACGCGTGGCGTCGGCGAGCCTGGTTCTTTGTGCTTCACCGGATTACCTCGTCCGCAACGGCGCACCGCAGAAGCCGGCCGACCTTAGCCAACACGCTTGCCTTGTCTACGCCGATTTGAGGTCGCCGCGAACCTGGCGTTTCTCGGACGCAAAGGGCCATACCGAGACAGTCCAGATCAACGGACCGTTCAGCACCAACAATCCGCAACTGCTGCTCTCTCTCGCAGCGGCCGGCCACGGCGTTCTGTTGTGGCCAAGCTTCGCCGTCGGTGCCGAGATCTTGTCTGGTCGGCTGGTGCCACTGCTCACCCAGTGGCGCACACGCGAGCTGACAATTTGGGCGCTCTATCCGCACCGCCAGTTGCTGTCGCCAAAGGTTCGCTCGTTCGTCGACTTCCTGGTCCAGCGCTACGGTGGCGAGCCCGAATGGGAGAAATGGCGCTTGGTGAGCAAAGTGCCGGGAGCATAGACGAGGCGCGAAGTGACGGACGCGTGACGCTTTCATCGACGGAGCGCTACGGCAGTTGCTCCGAAACGTGGCGCGGACGCGTGTGAATGAGTCAAGTCACCCGCCATCGCGAGATCCGGGACGGCTGATCATCTTTGCGAGCGCGAGCGGTCGCCGATTTGCGACCAGGGGCGACCTTGACCTGATCGAGGCATCGGAGATGACCGAGCTAGCGCTGCCATCCTGGGGTGGCCGGGAAGTCACCGGGGATCTGCCTACAAGAAGGTCAGCTTGTGAACGCGCGGAAGGGACCTGGCCCAAGGGCCCTCCGCCTCGCCTAGCACTCTGCCGCAAAATGTACGGGGCGCCGTGCGTGCGCTAGAGTTTCGCACTTGCAACGAGGTCTCGAGGTGCCGTTGGAGCGCGTCGAACGCAGATTGGCGGCGATCCTTGCCGCGGACGTCGTGGGCTACAGCAGATTGATGGGCCTGAACGAGGAAGGCACGCTTGCTCGTCTCAAGGCTCACCGCGCTGAATTGATCGATCCCAGCATCGCCGAGCACAACGGGCGCATCGTGAATGTGGCCGGCGACGGCCTGCTGGTCGAGTTCGCAAGCGTGGTCGATGCGGCGATCTGTGCCGTCGAGCTGCAGCGACGCATGGGCGAGCGCAACGCCGACATTCCCTCCGATCAGCGGATCGAGCTGCGCATCGGCCTCAACCTGGGCGACGTCATGGTCGACGGCGGCGATCTGTTCGGTGACGGCGTGAACATCGCCGCGCGGCTGGAAGGGCTCGCCGAACCAGGCGGCACTGTGTTTCCCAGGCGGTCGTCGACCAGACCGGCGGAAAGGTCGCACTCAACCTCGAAGACTGCGGCATGCGCGCGCTGAAGAACATCGCTCAACCCATTCACGTGTACCGTGTGCGGGCGGAGGACCGCGTGCCCGCGGCATTGCGGCCGACTGAACCGGCATTTACGTTTCCCGACAAGCCGTCGATCGCGGTGCTGCCGTTTCAGAATCCGAGCGGCGATCCCATGCAGGAGTTCTTCGCCGACGGCATGGTCGACGACATCATCACCGCGCTTTCGAAGCTCCGATGGTTCTTCGTCATCGCGCGCAATTCGACGTTCGCCTACAAGGACCGCTCGGGCGATGTCCGTCAGGTGGCGCGCGATCTCGGTGTCCACTATGTGCTCGAGGGCAGCGTGCGCAGGTCGGGCCAGCGACTGCGCATCACGGCTCAGCTCATCGACGCGGGCTCGGCCGGCCACATCTGGGCCGAGCGCTACGATCGCGAGGTCACCGACATATTCGCCGTTCAGGACGAGATCACCCAGAGCGTGGTCGCGGCCATCGAGCCTCAGCTCTACGCCGCGGAACATGTGCGCATCCAGAGCCGACCTCCCGAAAGCCTCGATGCCTGGGGATGTGTCATACGAGCGCTGTGGCATCTTGGACGAATCACTCTCGATGACCTCGAGAGCGCAGAGCAGCTGCTGCATCGTGCCGTCTCATTGGGGCCGCGCTACGCCAAAGCGCACAGCCTGCTGGCGTTCCCCAAGCTGAGCGGTGTGGCGCGCGGTTCGTCCGACACGGCGATCGCGTTCCCGCTCGCCGAGCAGCATGTGCGCACCGCGCTCGCCTTGGGTGACAACGATCCTTGGTCTCATTTCGCGCTGGGGTTGCTCGAGACGCTGCGCAGCCAGCAAGAGGAGGCGATCGCCGCTTTTCGTAGGGCGATCGAGCTCAATGCCAACTTTGCGCTGGCACATGGCTGCCTGGGCGGATCGCTGGCCTTCGCCGGCAAGTCCGATGCGGCTTTGGAGGCTATCGAGAGGGCGCTGCGCATGAGTCCCTACGATCCGTTCGCGCCGTTGTTTTCCCACTTTGCGGCGATGGCGCATTTTGCCAGCGGAAACTATGCAAACGGCGTTGAGCGTGAACGCATCGCCTTGCGCGCCCGACCAGCGCTTCTGCCGGCCCGGCGGTTGCTTGCTGCGTGCCTGGTCGGGCTGGGCCAAGTGGACCACGCACGCGTTGTCATTGCCGACGCCTTGAAGGCGGACCCCGGCATGTCGATCGGCAAGGACGCCTTTGGTTATGCGGTCTTCGGCCGGCAAGCCGACCAGGAGCGCTATGTCGCGGCGCTGCGTCAGGCGGGACTGCCCGAATGATCAGTGTCGCGGTCCGCGCCCGCAATGGAGGCACTCATGCGTTTCGCGGCACTCCAAGCTGAACTGCGCCGGATGGGAGACACAACGCGTGGACTCGCTGCCCTCGGTGCAGCCCTGCGCCTGCGACTGGGGAAGGTAACGGCGCATCCGGAAGTCGAGGCGCACTTGGCCGATGCCGTTTCGGTATTGCTGCCGGGCGGTCTGAACGGGCTGAATGAGGCGCAGGCGGTCGCAGCGCTCAACCTCGTCGCGTTCGCTTTGGAGGAGGCACGAGACCTGTTCGAGAGGCCGGACCGGCCGCCTGCGTGGGAGGTGCGCGATCCTGCCATGTTGCAGGCCCAAGGCCAGGCTTCGCGAGCCATCATGGGCGGCCTCGTCGCGCTTTCGGCCGAGCGTCCTGCTCTTGCGGCGGCGCTCGACGGGCGTCTGCTCGATGTCGGCACGGGCGTTGCCGCACTTGCGTTGGAGGCAGCGACGCAGCGCCCCTCGCTCAGTGTCGTGGGCATCGACATCTGGGAGCCCGCGCTGGCGATCGGGCGTGCCAACGTCGCGACGAGCCCTCACGCCGCGCGCATCGCGCTGCGCCTGCAGGACGTGACGGGCCTCGACGAGGTCGCCGCCTACACGTTGGCCTGGCTGCCGGCGCCGTTCCTGAATCGGGCGGTGGCCGAAGCCGCACTCGACCGGCTGGTGGTCGCGCTGGAGCCGGGAGGCTACCTGGCGGTCGGCCTCTATCTCCCGCCGGCGGATGCGTTCGGAGCGGCGCTTGCAGCGCTGCGGCTGACCCGCAACGGCGGCCACTTGTGGCAGAACCTCGAGATGGAACGTGAACTCAGCGCGCGCGGGTTGAGCGCGGTGGAAACGTGCCCCGGCCCGCCAAGTGTGACGTTCGTCCTGGGGCGCCGCATGTAGAGCGGCAGGCAACAAGGAGGTCTGTGATGGCCACTGTTACTCGTCTGAAAGCGCTGGCTGGGGTTCGCATTCCCGATTCGCCGTTGGCCAAAGCGACAGTGGACCTGCTGGAAGCGACGTCGCCACAATTCATCTGCAATCACTGCGTTCGGACGTACGTCTTCGGAAACCTCGCCGTCAGAAGCGTCGGCCGCACGATCATCGACGAGGAGATTGCCTTTTGCGGCGCCCACTTGCACGACCTTGGGCTCGTTCCCGCCCATGCCGGAGACAATCGCTTCGAGGTGGATGGCGCCGACGCTGCTCGAGCATTCTGTCTGAAACACCAAGTGGCACCGGAGCGCGCCGACCGGGTCTGGGCGGCGATCGCGTTGCACACATCGGCAGGCATCGCGTCGCGAATGGCGGCCGAGATTGCCTTGGTGCATCTCGGCGCCGGGCTCGACTTCCTCGGCCTAGGCCTCGACCAGGTTCCCCCGCAATTGCTCGAAGAAATCCTCGCAAGCTATCCACGGTTGAACTTCAAGTCGGCCTTCCGCGACCTTCTGCTGGAGCATTGCCGGCGCAATCCTGCGGCGCAGATCCTGACCTGGACGGACGAGGTCGCGCGCAGCGCCGGGTGCACGCTGCATGGCCAGCCCCTGCCGACCGCATCGCAATTGATGCTCGCTGCGCCTTTCGCCGAATGATCTGGTGAATGCGCTTCGGCCGGCCCGACTACTTGGTCGACTGCAGTGTCGGCAGGCGATAGCGGTCCTCGGGGTCGTTCCAGCCCTTGAAGTTGGGCTTGCGCTTCTCGGCGAAGGCGGCGCGCGATTCCATCAAGTCGCTCTTGTCGCCATGCTCGTGCAGGGCGGCGGCGAGCTTCTGCATGTCGGGGCCGGGCGCCGGCCGCATCTGGCGCATCATGTGGACCGTGTTGACGCGCGAGGCCGGCGGCAGGGTCAGCAGGTGCTCGGCCATCTTCAGCGCTTCGGGCATCAGCTGGTCCTGCGCCACCAGCCGGTTCAGGAACCCGACCTCGTAGAAGCGCTGGGCGCTGAAGCGGAAGCCTAGCGCCATCTCCATGGCGATCGGGTAGGGCAGGTTGGCGATGTGACCATGGTTGTAGCCGCCTAAAAGCCAGCGCTTGGCTTCGGAGACCTCGAACACCGCTTCGGGGACGGCCAACCGAAGATCCGTGCGCTCGACCAGCATGAAGCCGCCGCCCATAGCGAAGCCGTTGACCGCGGCGATCACCGGCTTCTCCAGCGCGCCGGTCATGAACGGGTCCTCCATCGCCGGCCGCTGCCCGCCCGGCGCGCCGCGCTGCAGCGATTCCTTCATGTCCTCGCCGGCGCAGAAGCCGCGGCCGGTCCCGGTGAAGATCGCGACCTCGAGGCCGCGGTCGTGGCGGAACTCGGTCCAGGTCCTCGCGAGCTCGGCTCGCATCTCGGTGTTGAGCGCGTTGAGGCGCTCGGGTCGGTTCATGCGGACCACGAGCACCTGCCCGTGACGTTCGGTCTCGACGACGGCCATGTTGCTTCTCTCTCTGGACGGACGACGGCAAGAGTCTGCCCGACCAGGTCCAGAGACTGCAATGCTGTTTGCGGCGTGCTAGAGCAGGGGGCGGGGCTGCGATGCACGCGATCCGCCACGAGGAGACCTGAATGCTCGACGACGAGGCGCTGGATGAGCTCTTTCGCAACGCGCGGACACACAATGTCTGGCTGCCCAAGCCGGTGTCCGACGACCAGCTGCGCGCGATCTACGACTTGATGAAGTGGGGGCCGACCTCCGCCAACTCGTTGCCGGCGCGCATCGTTTTCGTGCGCACCCCCGAAGGCAAGGAGAAGCTGCGGCCGGCGCTGAGGCCCACCAATGTGGAGAAGGCCATGACGGCACCCGTCACGGCGATCATCGCCTACGACACGCGCTTCTACGAGCATCTGCCCAAGCTGTTCCCGCACAACCAGGCGATGGCGAGCGCGTTCAGCGGCCCCGACAACAAAGCGCTCGCTGACACCACGGCTTTTCGCAACGGTTCGCTGCAGGGCGCCTACTTGATCACGGCCGTGCGGGCGCTTGGCCTCGATGTCGGCGGGATGAGCGGTTTCGACAACGCCAAGGTCGACGAAGCCTTCTTCCCCGACGGTCGCTTCAAGAGCAATTTCCTCTGCAACATCGGCTACGGCGATCATTCAAAGCTGTTCAACCGCAGCCCGCGTTTTTCGTTCGAGGAAGTCTGCACCTTGGCGTGATCGTTGAGCCGCTGGTTCGGAGCATCCGAAAAGGACTGGCGACTTCGAATGCCGCCGGGCTCGCCGTCGCCGCTGCTGCAAGTGCGAAAAAGACCCTGGTCAACCAGCGCATCACAGCCTCCCGGATTTCTCGTTGCTTCTGTTGATGCCACGCCGGCGGCAAACAGACTAGAAGGGGCGACAACGAACCGTTGGAGTCGGGAGGACATGGCAGAAGCCGCCGCGCTCGAGGACGCCACCATCCACGGCAGCGTCGAAAGCCGCGGCTCGTGGCGCGCGGCGTTCGTCATCCTGGCCATGCTGTCCTTCTCGTTTGGCTCGCCGCTCCTGATCGTGGTCGGCATGAAGCCGATGCAGGAGGCGCTGGGCGTCGAACGCGCCGTGGTGGCGCTGGCCGGCGCGCTGGTCTGGATCGGCACCGGCGCCGGCGGCATCCTGATGGGCTGGCTGGCCGACCGCATCGGCGTGCGCCGGACCGTGATGATCGGCGCCTGCATGATTGCCAGCGGGCTCGCGCTCTCGGCCACCGGATCGATCACGGCGCTCTATATCGGCCAAGGCTTGATGGTCGGCTTCCTGGGCAGCGGCGGCGTCTATCCGCCCCTGCTGGTCTATGTCAGCCGCTGGTTCGATCGCCGCCGCGGCACGGCGATCGCCCTGATCTCGTCCGGGCAGTATATCGCCGGCGTCCTCTGGCCCTCGGTGTTCGAGCGCGGCATCGCAGGCTTCGGCTGGCAGGCCGTGATGCTGACCTGGGGCGCCGTCGTGCTCGTGGTCCTCCTGCCACTGACGCTGTTGCTGCGGCAGGCGCCCGTTCCGCCGGTGCCGCCGCGCGCGGCTGGTGCCACGAAGAGGGGGCGGGCGCGGGTCGCCGGCCTGCATCCCAACGTCGCGCAGGCGCTGCTCTGCGTCGCGGGCTTCTGCTGCTGCGTGCCGATGTCGGTGCCGCAGGCGCATCTCATCGCCTTCTGCAGCGACATCGGCATCAACCCGGCGCGCAGCGCCGTCATGCTGTCGGTGATGCTGGCGGCGGCCTTCATCGCGCGTCAGGCGTGGGGCGCGCTGGCCGACCGCGTCGGCGGCCTGCGCACCATTTTGGCCGGCTCCTCGTTCCAAGCCGTCGCCATCGCGTCCTTCCTGCTGACTCAGGACGAAGCCGGCCTGTTCGCCGTGTCCGCCGCCTTCGGCCTCGGCTTCGCCGGCATCATCCCGGCCTATTCGGTGGCGATCCGCGATCTCTTCCCGTCGGGCGAAGCGTCATGGCGCATGCCGCTTACTTTGTTCACGGCCATGGGCGGCATGGCGTTCGGCAGCTGGTTCGCCGGCTACCTCTACGACCATTTCGGCTATTACGCGCCGGCCTTCGGCATCGGCGTAGGGTTCAACGCGCTCAACCTCACGCTGATCGGTTTCCTGATCGCCCGCACCGGCGGGTTCAGGCGCGCGCCGGCCTGGCCGGCCGCGGCCTAATCGGCCGCGAGTTCACGCCGCTGCCGCCCTGGAATCTCCTTCCCGCACTCCTGTCATCCCGAGCGCAGCGAGGGACCCTTAAGGCAACAGGAAAGGTCCCTCGCTTCGCTCGGGATGACAGAAAAGTCCTACGTTGTCTGATACAGCCACGGCGTCGTGGCCCGCGCCTTCGCCTGGTGCGCCGCGATCTCGGGCTCGCGTGTGAGGGTCAGCGCCACCTCGTCGAGCCCTTTCAGCAGCGCTTCGCGCCGAATGCCGTCGACCTGGAAGCTGATCTTGCGGCCGCTCGGTAGGCTCACCGTGCGCTCCTCGAGGTCGACCGTGAGCCGCGGCTCGCTGTTGCTGCCGGGCCGCGTCGCGGCCTCGAGCTCGCCCGCGATCGCCAGCACTTGTTCGCGCGGCAGCTGGATGGGCAGCACGCCGTTCTGGAAGCAGTTGTTGAAGAAGATCGGCCCGAACGACGGCGCGATGACGCAGCGCACGCCCATGCCCATGATCGCCCACACCGCGCCCTCGCGGCTCGAGCCGCAGGCGAAGTTGTTGTCGGCGACGATGATCTCGGCGCCCTTGTAGGCCGGCTGGTTGAGCGGAAAGGCAGGGTTGTCGCTGCGGTCGGGCAGATAGCGCAGCGGCTCGAAGGCATAGGGCCCGAGGTCGACCTGCGCCACGTCGCGCAGGCGATGGATCGGGATCACGATGTCGGTGTCGATGTTCTGGCGCATCAGCGGCGCCGCCGTGGCGTCGAGAACAGTGAACGGCTTCATCTTGGTCTCCGTCAGAGCGCGCGGACATCGGCGATGTGGCCGGCAATCGCCGCGGCCGCCGCCATTGCCGGGCTCGCGAGATGCGTGCGCCCGCCCGGGCCCTGGCGGCCGACGAAGTTGCGGTTGGAGGTCGACACGCTCCTCTGGCCCGGACCGATCGTGTCGCCGTTGACGGCGAGGCACATCGAGCAGCCGGGCTCGCGCCATTCGAAGCCGGCCTCGCGGAAGACACGGTCGATGCCCTCGGCCTCGGCCTGGCGCTTGATGTTCTCCGAGCCCGGCACCACCCAGGCCCGCACGTGGCCCGCCACCTTGCGGCCCTTGGCGATCTCGGCGGCGGCACGCAGGTCGCTCAACCGACTGTTGGTGCACGAGCCGATGAACACCCAGTCGATGCGCGCCTCCTGGATCGGCATGCCGGCTTTCAGTCCCATGTAGTCGAGCGCCATTTGCATGGCCTTCTGCTTGTCGGGATCGCCTGATGCGGCGGGATCGGGGATACGCTCGGTCACCGCGATGACGTGCTCGGGGCTGGTTCCCCAGGTGATCTGCGGCGCGATCTTGCCAACGTCGATCGTCACCGCGCGGTCGAACGCCGCGTCGCGGTCGGAGGCGAGCGCGCGCCAGTCGGCGACCGCCTGGTCCCACATCGCCCCCGTCGGCGTGAACGGCCGACCCTCGAGGAACCGGAAGGTGCGCTCGTCGGGTGCCACCATCCCGATCTTGGCGCCGAGCTCGATCGAAAGATTGCACACCGTGAGCCGGCCTTCGACCTCCATGTCGCGCATCGCACTGCCGGCGTATTCGACCGCGTAGCCGGTGCCGCCGGCCGCGCCAACCACGCCGATCAGGTGCAGGATCATGTCCTTGGGCGTGACGCCGGCCGGCCGCCGTCCCTCGAAGTTGACCCGCATGCGCTTGGGCTTGCGCTGCACCAGGGATTGCGTCGCCAGCACGTGAATCACCTCGGTGGCGCCGATGCCGAAGGCGATGGCGCCCATGCCGCCGTGCGTGCAGGTGTGGCTGTCGCCGCACACCAGCAAGGTGCCGGGCAGCGTGATCCCTTGCTCGGGCCCGACGACGTGGATGATGCCCTGGCCGGGCTGGCCGAGGTCGAACAGCTTTATGCCCCAGCGTCTCGCTTCGTCGCGCATGTGGTAGAGCCGCTGCGCGTAGGGCCTCAGGGTGTCATGCGTGCGCCCGGGCTCGGTCGAGATGATGTGGTCGAAGGTGGCGAAGGTGAGGTCCGGGTTGCGTACCTTCAGGCCGGCGTCCTTGATCGCCCGCAGGCCGCGGCCGCCGCCGTCATGCATCAGATGGCGGCTGATGTGCAGGAGAGCGTAGTCGTCGCCGAGATCGGCGATGACATGGCGTTCCCAGATCTTGTCGAACAGGGTCTGTCCAGGCATGCGGGCGTTCCTTTCGCTCGGTCTTCCCGTCGAGCGGACTTTCAGCCCATCATGTTTTGCCGCTGTCTACAACTGGCGGTCCGCGAAAGGCGGAACCGCCATACGATGTCATCCCGAGCGTAGCCGCTGTCATCCCGAGCGCAGCGAGGGATCCTTCCTGTTGCCCTAAGGATCCCTCGCTATCGCTCGGGATGACAGGTGGATCACTGCTTCGTCTCGTCCTGCGCCCAGCCCTTCTTCTCGGCTTCGAAGAAGCTCGCGAACACCTTGCGGATGGTGCTCTCGCCGATGTCGCGGGTGATGAACACCACGCGGCTCTTGCGATCGTCGCCCTCGGGCCAGGCGTCGAGCGTCGCCGGCGGATGGAACACGTGCTGCACGCCATGGATCACCACCGGCTTGTCGGTGTCCTTGACGTTCAGGATGCCCTTCATGCGCAACAGGTCGGGCCCGCGGTAGGTGACCAGCGCGTCGAACGCCGCCGCCACCGTCGACCAGCTCATCGGCTCGTCGAAGGTCATGCAGAAGGCGCGGATGCGATCGTCGTGGCGGTTGACGTTGTGCGGATCCTGCTCCCCGTGCTCATGCTCGTGATGATGATCATGATCTTGGCCATGGCCGTGATGGTGATGCCCGCCGCCATGCTCGTGGCCGTAGGCTTCCTCGTGCAGCCAGCGCTTGACGTCGGCGGTCTTGGTCTCGGGATTGTAGAGGCCGGCGTTCAAGATCTCGTTGGGATTGATCTCGCCATCCGCGACGGCATGGAACGGAGCGCCGGGATTGAGCTGGTGCAGGCGGCTCTTGAGCTCGGCCAGTCGCGGCGCCTCGGCGATGTCGACCTTGGTGAGCAGCACGCGGTCGGCCACCGCGGCCTGCTTCACCGCCTCCTCGTGGTTGTCGAGCGTGCTGGTGCCGTTGACGCCGTCGACCGTGGTCACCACGCCGTCGAGGCGATAGCGCGAGGCGAGCAGCGGGTCGGTCATCAGCGTGTGCAGGATCGGCGCCGGATCGGCGAGGCCCGTCGTCTCGACCACCATGCGCTTGAAGTTGGTGACCTCGCCCTTGGCGCGCTTGAGGAACAGCTCGCTCATGGTGCGCACCAGATCGCCGCGCACCGTGCAGCACAGGCAGCCCGAGTTCAGCGTCACCATGCCGTCCTCGCTCGACTTCTCGACCAGCAGGTGGTCGAGCCCGATCTCGCCGAACTCGTTGATGATCACGGCGGTGTCGGCGAGCTCGGGCCGGCGCAAAAGCTTGTTCAGGAGCGTGGTCTTGCCGCTGCCCAAAAAGCCCGTCAGCACCGTGACGGGGATGCGCTGCTCGGCGCCGGTTTGGTTGGTGCCCGTCTGGGTCTCGCTCATTCACTACTCTCCTTCATCGACGCGCCAGGCTCTATGCGTCCTGGTTGCGGCCGCCAGAAGCAGGGCACGGCGACGAACTCGGCCCACGCCTCCTCGACCTTGCGCCAGCGGCGCTTGTTGCCGCCCTTGACCTGGGCGCTGAGCTCCTTCAGCGCCGGCCGCAGCTCCTCGGTCGGCCGCGCCGCCATCGCGAGGTCGGCCAGCATGTGGGCCGCGACCGCGCCGTCGTTCATCGCGCCCAAGGCGTTCTGCAGATGGGCGGTGGCCTCGATATAGGGCTTCACCTGGGACGAGGCAAAGGCCGGCCGCATAAAGCCTGCTGCATAGCGCAATTTCTTGATGGCAATGCGCAGCCGGTGCAGGCGCTCGCTGTCGAGCGAGGCGAGCCTGCGGCCGCGCCGCATCACCTTGTCATACCGCTCGTCGAGGACGGCTCGCGCGAACTCGTCGAGCCGGCAGCCCGAGTCCGCGCCAGGCAGGGCCATGAAGGCCTCGAGCTGGCGCCGGAAGCTCTCGAACCGTGCGCCCGACAGCGCGGTGCGCGCCCGCTCCAGATGCGTCGCGGCCAGCCGGTTGGCCACCCGCTTGACGATCGGCGGGACTGCCTCGACCGACTCGTTCAAGAAGACGTAGAGGTCGCGCGCCGGCCCGCATTCGCCGGCCAGCCACTTCGCTTCGGCCGCCAGCCCGCGCACCACCGGCCCGTCGACCGCGCTCTTGAACAGGCCGAACGCCGCCCGCAGCCGGCGCAGCGCCACCCGGGTCTGATGGATGCCGATCGGTCGCCGGCTCTGCAGGGCGACCAAGCGATACTTCAGCAGGTCGGCATGGCAATCGGCCACGATCTGCCGCAGCGCGACATCGGGAGGGGTATCGGGCGCAAGACCGGTCGCGCGGGGAGCCATGCAGAGCCCGACCCTACCGTCCGCCTCCGGTCGAGCAACCTTTAAATGCGACAATCTGGTGAAGCTTTTGTATCAAACGTCATGCAGTTCGACTGAACGGACGATGGTCCTGGCAGCGTTTTCGTTGTCCGGTCATGCAGTTAGCGGATCGCCGCCGGTTAGGTTTCCGGTGGCGATTGGGGGCCGGTCTGCCTTAGAGTTTGTTCATGAGCATCGATGCCGCAGCCTTCAAGAAGGGCATGCGCCACTTGGCGGCGAGCGTGACCCTGATCACCACCCGCCATCGCGAGCTGCGCGGCGGGCTGACCGCCACCGCCGTGTGCTCGGTGTCGGCCGAGCCGCCGCAGCTCCTGGTCTGCGTCAACAAGACGGCCTCCGCCCACGACCCGATCGGCGACGCCGGCTTCTTCTGCGTCAACGTGCTGTCGCCACAGCATCGCAAGCTGGCCGAGCGCTTCGCCGGCATGGACGGCGTCGAGGGCGACGACCGTTTCCTCGACATGGGCGAATGGTCCTCGCTGTCGACCGGGGCACCGGTGCTGAAAGGCTGCCCGGTGTCGTTCGACTGCCGGCTGGTGACCCGGGTCGCGGCCGGGACGCACACCGTCTATATCGGCGAGATCGTCGACCTGACGCTCGACCCGACAGCCCCGGCACTGCTCTATGCCGACGGCATGTTCGTGCACGGCGATGCCCTCAAGAAGGCGATCCAGGCCGCCTGACGGGGCGCAATCGGCGCTTTCGCGCCTTCGTTTGAGCCATTATGGTCCGCCCGCCCGAAAGCGGGCCGTTGGGGCGTAGCCAAGTGGTAAGGCAGTGGATTTTGATTCCACCATTCCCAGGTTCGAATCCTGGCGCCCCAGCCATCGGCCGCTCTATTGGCGCCTGAGCGCCTCGGTCAGAAGCCGCACGGAGCGCGTCAACTCCGCCTCGCCGAACCCGGCAAATCCCAGCAGCAACGCCGAGCGGTCGGGCCGTCCCGCGAAGTAGTCGGCCAGAGGTCGCACGATGACGCCGGCATTCGCGGCAAGGCCGGTCGCGACCCGGTCGGTCATTTGTTTCCTGAGGCCAGGCGCGAGATCGGCGACCAGATGCATGCCGGCGGTGCTCGGCACCAGCTCCAGCAGGCCATCGAGCATCCCGGCCGCCGAGATCAGCGCCTCCTGGCGTTGCGCGTACAGTCGACGCGTGCGTCGGATGTGGACCGCCAGATCGCCCGACGACATGAATTCAGCGAGCGCCGGTTGCGCAACCAAGGAGGCCGCGACACCGCGCAGGCGCAGGTAGGCCCGCACCTTGTCGAGCAAGGGCATCGGCAGGACCATGAAGCCGAGCCTGAGCGTCGGCGACAGGATCTTCGAGAAGCTGCCGAGATAGATGACCCGCTCGTTGCGGTCGAGGCTCATCAGCGCCGGCAGTGGCGCGCCGCGGTAGCGGTACTCGCTGTCGAAATCGTCCTCGATGAGATAGCCGCCGGTCCTTGCGACCCAGTCGAGCAGCCTGAGCCGCCGGGCGAGCGTCAGCGTGGCGCCGAGCGGAAACTGCCGCGATGGGGTGAGCACGGCGCCCTTCGCCTTGACGCGCGGTCCGGCCGTTTCGAGATCGAAGCCTTCGTCGTCGACGCGAACGGGCAGGACATTGAGGCCGTTCTTCGCCAGGCCGAACCGCATCGCCGCGTAGCCGGGCTCCTCGACCAGGACCGTGTCGCCGGCCGCAAACACGCAATGGGCGATGACGTCGAGCGCATCGGCGGTGCCGCTGGTGACCACGATTTCGGCGCTGTCGCAGTCCATGCCGCGCCAGTCGGCCAAATGGCGCGCGATGGCGCTCCTGAGCGGCCGCCAGCCGAAGCTGTCGGCCTCGCCGGTCAAGCTCGAGACCGGATTGCGCCAGGCCCGGGCGAGCAGGCGCGACCAGGTGGCGTGCGGGAACAGCTCGGGATCGATCGCACCGACCTGGAAGGGACGATGCGGTCGCGGCACGAACGGCTCGTCGCGCGGCGGAAATGATCGCGGCTGTTTTCGTGCGTCGACTTTCCCTGTCGCCTTCAGCACCTCGTCGGGAATCGTCGAGCAGACGTACATGCCCGAGCCGCGTCGCGCCTCCGTGTAGCCTTCGCTCGCGAGCTGGTCGTAGGCGAGCGTGACCGTGATCCGCGAGACGCCGAGCTCATGCGCCAGCCCGCGGGTCGACGGCATGCGGGCGCCCTGACGAAGCCGGCCGGCCAAGATGAACTGCCGGATCTGCCGCACGATCTGATGCTGCAACGACTGGCGGCCCAACCGATCGACGCTCAGCGCGGCGATGGCCGCGTCGGCGCTTCCCAGGGGCGCTACAAGTGGATCTACTGTAGGCATCGAAACTGGCCATAGGTCTATATCCAGTTGCATGATACCCGATGCCTGATGCTCGTCCCACCGGAGAGCGAGGAGGTTTTATGGCTCTGCAAGAGCGCGCCAGCGTCTGCACGCTGGACTGCCCCGACACCTGCAGCCTGGAAGTGACCGTCGAGGCGGGCCGCATCACCAAGGTGCGCGGCTCCGAGGCTCTGCCGTATACGGCCGGCGCCATCTGCAACAAGGTCGCGCACCACAGCGCCGACTTCGTTCACGGCCGGCATCGTCTCACGCATCCCCTGCGGCGCGTCGGGCCGAAGGGCTCGGGCGCCTTCGAGCGCATCTCGTGGGACGAAGCGCTCGACCTCGTCCACGAGCGCGTCTCCGCCGTCGTGGCGCGCTACGGCCGCGAGGCCGTCGCGCCGTTGAACTACTCGGGCCCGCACGGCCTGCTGGCCGTCGACAGCATGTCGCTGCGCTTCTTCCATCGGCTGGGCGCCAGCCAGCTCTATCGGCGCTCGCTCTGCGGCGCGGTTCGCAGCGAGGCCTGGGCCGGCACCTACGGCGCCGTGGCCGGCATCGGGCCCGAGGCGGCGGCGGACGCCAAGCTCAACATCGTCTGGGGCAACAACGCCACCGTGGCCAACCTCCATCTCGTGCGCAATGTGCGGCAGGCGCTGCGCAAGGGCGGCCGCCTGGTCGTCGTCGATCCGCTGCGCACCAAGATCGCCGAGCAGGCCGACCTGCACCTTGCCCTGCTGCCGGGCACCGACGTCGTGCTCTGCTTTGCGCTCGCCAACGAGCTCGAGAGGCTGGGCGCGCACGACCGCGCCTTCATCGCCGCCAACGTGCAGGGCTACGACGAGTTCATGGCCGTGGCGCGTCCCTGGTCGGTCGAGCGGGCGGCCGAGGTCTGCGGCCTTGCCGCCGAGGACATCCGCACCCTGGCCGCCTGGATGGTCGAGAGCGAGCCGATGGTCATGGCGATCGGCAATGGCCAGGAGCGCGGGCGTAACGGCGGCAGCGGCATCCGCGCCGCCATCGCCCTGCCGGCGCTGATGGGCAAGCTCGACGCTCGCAACGGCATCGTGCTCGGCGCCGGCAACGCCTTTCCCAAGACGCCGGCCAAGCTCACGCGGCCCGACTTGCTGCCCGGCCCGACGCGCACCTTGGACATCGTCGACATGGGCCGCCATCTTACCGAGGACGATATCGACCCGCCGCTGCGCGCGCTCTTCATCTACAACCACAACCCGCTGGTCGTGCACGCCGGCCAGAACCGCATGCGCCGTGGCCTCATGCGCGAGGACGTGTTCATGGTCGGGATCGAGATTGCCATGACCGAAAGCATGGCGCTGTGCGACGTGGTCCTGCCGGCCGCGACTCATTTCGAGCAGGGCGACCTCTACGCCGCCTATGGCCACCACTGGCTGCAGCGTGCCGAAGCCGTCATTCCGCCGGTCGGCGAGGCGCTGCCCAACACCGAGATCTTCCGCCGGCTGGCCGCGCGCTTCGGCTTCAACGAGCCTGCCCTGCAGGCGTCCGACCGCGCCCTGATGGACGACGCCATCGACTCCTCGCACCCGGCCCTCAACGGCGTCCAGCCGAGCGACCTGCCGGTCCGGACGGCGATCCGGATGAGCGCCGACGGCCGTCCGCTGGCGTTGTTCGAGACGCACCGGCCGGCGACGCCCTCGGGCAAGGTCGAGCTCGTCTCCGACGTGCTGGCCGAACGCTGGGGACCGGACGCGCGCGTGCCGGCGTTCCGGCCGCGCGACGAGCGGTACGCCTTGATGCTGATCTCGCCGGCGTCGGACGCCCGCATTTCCTCGACGCTCCTGGGTGTCGGCGGCGCCCCCGACGAGGCGCCGGCGCTCCTGATGCATCCGCACGACGCGGCGGCGCGCAACCTCGCCGGCTGCCAGCGGGTGCGGGTCTACAACGATCTCGGCGAGGTGATCCTGCCGCTGGTCGTCACCGATGCCGTGCCGCCGGGCGTCGTGGCATCGGAGAAGGGTGCCTGGATCGCGACCAGCCCGACCGGCCAAACCATCAGCGCCCTGGTGCCCACCGACCGACGCGCCGACCTCGGCAAGGGCGCCTGCTACAACGACGTCGGCGTGGAGGTGGCGATGGCAAGTGGGCCGACTTGAGGTGGACCTGCATCTTCCGTCTTTCGTCCTCTTTCTCCTCGCTGCGCTCGCCATCGCCCTCTCGCCAGGACCGGGCATCTTCTATGTCGCCGCGCGAACGCTCGCCGGCGGCCGGGCCGAAGGTCTTGCGTCGACTTTCGGCACCGGCTTGGGCGGGCTGGTGCACGTCGCTGCCGGCGCGATCGGCGTTTCGGCACTGGTTCTCGCCAGCGCCGAGGCCTTTGCCGTCCTGAAGTTCGGCGGCGCGCTCTATCTCGTCTGGCTCGGCTTCAAGACCTTTCGCCAGTCGCGCGTCGTCCCTGACGTCAGCATCGAAGCGTGCGGCAGCAAGCGCGCCTTTCGCGAAGGCATCCTGGTCGAGGCGCTGAACCCCAAGACGGCCGCCTTCTTTCTCGCGTTCCTGCCCCAGTTCGTCGATCCTTCCGCAGGCCCGGTCTGGCTGCAGTTCCTCGGCCTCGGCCTCGTGTCTGTCGCACTCAACACAGCTGTCGACGTCTTTGTCGCGTTTGTCGCCGCCAGGGCCAGATCGGTCGCGGTCGCGCGCCCGACTCTCTTGCAGCGCCTGCGGCAAGGCTCCGGCGTTGTGATCGCCGGTCTCGGCTTTTCGCTCCTGTTCGCGCGTCGGCCGGTGCCGCCTTAGAGCGCATTCCGATTTGGTGTACATCTCACCGCTGAGAGGCGCGCTACTCCAGTGGCGCCTCAGGGGATGTTGAAACACTCACCGGAATGGCTGCCTTGAGCGCAGGAACTTTTATGACGCTGAGCGTGCCGAGCCGCAGCTCTTCCTCGACGGCGCTTTCCGCCAGCAGCGCGATGCCGAAGCCCGCTTCATGGTGACGGCGGCAAGGTGAACTTGTCCGCCGGCCCGTTCCTCTCGCTTGAGGAGAGCATCGACGAGCCCGTGCGTCGGCGTTACGGT
>JAFAKN010000137.1 GCA_019235415.1 Alphaproteobacteria bacterium | reverse complement strand
TTGCGATCGAGGTGGCGCCGTCGGGCGATGGCCCGACGCTGGCCACAAAAGGCGACTGGCTGCGCGATGTGCCGCGCTCGCCGGGCCCCTATCTCGAGGGCATGCTGACCACGGCGCTGGCGACGGCCATCGGCGTCTTCATCGACCGCCAGATCGTGCTGCCCAACATCTCGCTGGTGTTCGTCGTGCCGGTGCTGGTGGCGGCGGCGCGCCACGGCCTGGTGCCGTCGCTCTGGGTCTCGACGCTGAGCGTGCTCGCCTACAACTTCTTCTTCCTGCCGCCCCTCTACGAATTCACCATCCGCGATCCCGCCAATGTCGTGGCGCTGTTCTTCTTCATGTTCGTGGCGGTCGCGGCCAGCGCGCTCGCCGCCCGCACGCGGTCGCAGACCGAGTCCGCGCGGCGCGAGGCGCGGACCACGGCCGAGCTCTATGCCTTCAGCCGCAAGATCGCCGGCGTCATGGATCTCTACGACCTGTTGTGGATCGTGGTGAGCCATCTCGCACGCCTGCTTAATGCCGAGGTCGTGATGCTGATGCCCGACCCGGAGCACGACGGCAGGCTGGGACCGCGCGCGGCGTTCCCGCCCGACAGCGATTTCAGCGAACCCGAGCTCGCGGCAGCGCGCTGGTCGTGGGAGGCCGACCGTCCGACGGGGAGAGGCACCGACACCCTGCCCGGCGCGCGCTGGCTGTTCGTGCCCATCCGCACCAGTCGGGCGCCGGTCGCGGTGATCGGCGTCCTGTCCCTCGCGGACCGCGGCGAGCTCGGCACCGGCGACCGGCGCTTGCTCGAGGCGGTCGGCAACCAGGCGGCTGTCGCCATCGAGCGCCTGACCTTGGCCGAGAGCATCGACGAGGCGCGGCTGGGCGCGGAGCGCGAGCGGCTGCGCTCTTCCATGCTGACTTCGGTGAGCCACGACCTGCGTACGCCGCTCGCCTCCATCATCGGCGCACTGTCGAGCCTCAAGAGCCACGGCGAGCGCTATGACGAGCCAACGCGCGACGAGCTTTTGGCGACCGCGCTGAGCGAATCCGAGCGTCTCGACCGCTTCGTCGGCAATCTCTTGGACATGACCCGCCTCGACGCCGGCGCCATCCAGCCAAAGTTGGAGCCGGTCGACGTCGGCGACCTCGTGTCGACCGCATTGCGCCGCGCCGCGCCGCTCTTGGGCGAACATGTAGTGGTGCCCCGGATCGCGCCCGACCTGCCGGAGCTGTCGCTCGACTTTGTGCTGGCCGAGCAGGCGCTGTTCAATGTCCTCGACAATGCCGCGAAATATTCCGATCCGGGCGGCCACATCGAGGTCGTGGCGAGGGCTGCGGGCCAGCGCGTCGAGATCGTCGTGCGCGACGAGGGGCCGGGGATTCCCGCCGAAGCCTTCGATCGGCTGTTCGACAAGTTCTATCGCGCCGATGCCGGTGACCGGCGCCGCGCCGGCACCGGCTTGGGCCTCGCCATCGCCCGCGGCTTCGTCGAGGCCCTGGGCGGCACCATCACCGCCGCCAACCGTGGCGACCGCCGCGGCGCGGAGTTTGTGTTCAGCTATCCCGTGACCCACCTATGACCGGCGATTCGCCCACCATCCTGATTGTCGAGGACGAGCCGCCGATCCGCCGGCTGCTGCGCACCACGCTAACTGCCCACGACCACCGCGTGGTCGAGGCGCCGACCGGGGCGGAGGCCGTGTCAGCCTTGCGCCATTACCGGCCGGACCTCGTGCTGCTCGACCTCGGTCTGCCTGATATCGACGGCCTGACGTTGATCGGCCGCATTCGCGAAATCGCGCCGATCCCCATCGTGGTGTTGTCCAGCCGCGGCGACGAGGCGGGCAAGGTCGCCGCCCTCGATTCCGGCGCCGACGACTACGTCACCAAGCCGTTCGGCGCCGAGGAGTTGATGGCCCGCCTGCGCGCCGCGTTGCGCCATCGCCTGCAGCAGCAGGGCGCCGAGCGCACCTTCAGCTCAGGCGACCTCAACGTCGACCTGGTGCGCCGCCTCGTGCGCAAGGGCGCCGAGGACGTCAAGTTGTCGCCCAAGGAGTACGACATCCTCGAGCAGCTGGTGATCCATGCCGGCAAGGTGCTGACCCACAAGCATCTGTTGCGCGAGGTGTGGCGCGACGAGTCGGTCGATCCGCAATACTTGCGCGTCTACGTCCGACAGCTGCGCCAGAAGATCGAAGCCGACCCCTCGACCCCGCGCCATGTGCTGACCGAACCCGGCGTCGGCTACCGCCTGGTCTGATCTTCTCCTCCCCATCGCGGACCCCGCCCTCGTCTTACGAGGGCGGAGGGGTCATGAGTCATGAGCAAGACCCCTCCGGCCCTTCGGGCCACCTCCCCTCCGCGGAGTCCGCGAAGGGGAGGAGAAGAATGCTTAAGCCGCCCGCGGCGTCGCGTGCTTGTGCTTGGCCGCGAAGCGCGCCGCCTCTCTGTCTTCGGCACGCATGGCGAGCTCCAGCGCCTGCGCGAGCTTGCGGTCATGCTCCGGGCTGAGCGGCGTCAGCGGCAGGCGCAGGCCATCGCCCATCAGCCCCAGGCGGCTGAGCGCGCGCTTCAGGGGAATGGGGTTGGCTTCGAGGAATAGCGCAGCGTCGAGCGGCTGCAGCAGCTGGTCGTACCATTGGATATCGTCCGGCAGTCCCTCGTCGCAGGCACGATGGAGCGCCGCGCACAGCGCCGGAGCGACGTTGGCGGTCACCGAAATGCAGCCATCGCCTCCGGCGATTCGGAACGCCGCTTGTGTCGAGTCGTCACCCGACAGCAGCAGGAAATCGGAACCCAGCCTGCGGCGGAGCCGCCCGACGCGCGGGATATCGCCCGTCGCATCCTTCAGTCCGACGATGCGCGGGAACTCCCCCAAGCGGCGCACCGTCACGTCGTCGATTGCGCAGGCCGTGCGCGACGGCACGTCGTACAGGATGATCGGAATGCCGACCGCGTCGTGAATGGCGCGGAAATGAGCGACCATGCCGGCCTGGGTCGGCTTCAGGTAGAACGGCGTCACGGCCAGGATCGCCGACGCACCCGCGTCCTCAGCCGAGCGGGCGAGCTCGAGCGCCACCTGCGTGTTGTTGCTGCTGGTGCCGGCAATCACCGGCACGCGGCCGGCTGCGGCCGCGACGGTGGTCGCGACCACTTGGCGGTGCTCGTCAGGCGTCAGCAGCGAGCCTTCACCAGTCGTGCCGCACGGCGCGAGCGCGACAAGGCCACGGTCGATCAGCCGATGGCACAGGCCTTCCAGCGCCTGCAGATCCACCCGGCCCATGCGATAGGGCGTAGGGAGGGCGGCGATCGCGCCGTGACACCTGTGATTGAAGTCTTTCATGGTTTTCTCCTGTGCCGGAATGGTCGCGGGATCGCGACGAATCGGGAGTAGCCTAGGCAGCCAGCGCAATTTCGGTTGCCGGGGCGAGCACGAGGCGGCGCATGCGGCCATCGACGGCGACGACGTCGAGGCCCGCTGCCAACGCAACTCTGGGCAGATCCGCCAAGCCCGCGCGCCATTGGAACGCTGTGCCTTCCAGCACGACGCGACCCCTCTGGCCTACCCGGGAACGGGCGATTCGCAGGGCATCGGCGAGCTCTGTCTGGTTCGCCAAATCGACGATCCAGACGAGCTCGACCAACTCGCAGTCGGGCGCCGGGCAGTCCGGCCGCACGCTGCGCACACTGGCGCAGCCCTGGCGCAGCAGGGCGAGTATATAAGGCAGCGTGTGGTGCCCGATGACGACGGCGCCAGCGCAACCATTGGTATGGCTTATCGCCCTGGCGCCTTCCAGAAGCGTCACACATGCCACTTCATCAGGCACCGGACTGGACGGAGGCTCCGCCTCGACTGCTTCCAAGACGTTCTCAACCATGACGCTACTCCGCAAAGGGAACGGCCTTGTCTCTCTGGACCTGAGGTCGTGGCGCGCAGCCGAAATAGCGTCGGCATTGCAACGTTGCCGTGTTGGGGGCAGAGATCGTGGTGATCGTCTCGGGTTCCGGTTGCGCCGAGCGGGTGCTGCAAAGAAGCAGGGCGCTCAGCGCCACGACCTTTGTCAGGGCGAGGGAAGACATGGTGGGCGTTCCGTACGCCCTTCAACTAGGACTGCGCCGCGTAGGATTTCGAGAGCGGCGTCGCAAGGCCAGCGTAGGAACGATATAGACCCGTCCTGGAGAGCGGACGGGCCGGTCTGCTCAAGCGGCCTGCGTCTTGTTGATCGAGTGCACGTTGCTTGCGTGCATGGCCGCAAAGCGCAGCGCTTCCTTCTCCTCGACCGGCGCGGTGGCATCGAGCGCCTGGCCGAGCTCACGGTCGGCATCGGGACCAAGCGGGGTGAGCGGCAGGCGCAGGCCGTCGCTGATCAGCCCCATGCGGCTCAACGCGCGCTTCACGGGGACGGGATTGGCTTCCAGCGCCAGCGCCTCGTAGAGCGGCGCCAGCAGCTGGTCGTACCATTGGATGTCGCCGGCCATGCCGTCGTCGCAGGCGTGATGCAGCGCCGCGCACAGGGCTGGCGCTACGTTGGCGGCGACCGAGATGCAGCCGTCGCCGCCCGCGACCCGGAACGCCGCTTGCGTGGCATCGTCGGCCGACAGCAGCAGAAACTCCGGACCCAGGCGTCGGCGCAACCGGCTGACGCGCGGGATGTCGGCCGTCGCGTCCTTCAGTCCGACGATGCGCGGCCGCTTCACCAGCTCCTTCACCGACGCATCCTCGAGGGCGCAGCCGGTGCGCGCCGGCACGTCGGACAGGATGACGGGGATGCCGACCGCGTCGTGGATCGCACAAAAGTGCGCGATGATGCCCGCTTGCCCTGGCCGCAGGTACGACGGCGTGACAGCCAGGATCGCGTTGGCGCCGGCACTTTCGGCCGCGCGGGCAAGCTCGAGCGCCACCTGCGTGTTGTTGCTGCTGGCGCCGGCGATCACCGGCACGCGGCCGGCCGCGGCCGTGACCGTCGTGGTGACGACCTGGCGATGTTCCTCTGGCGTCAGCAGCGAGCCTTCGCCGGTCGTGCCGCAGGGCGACAGGGCGACGACACCACGGCGGATCAGCCGATGGCACAGCCCTTCGATCGCCGCGAGGTCGACCCGGCCTTGCCGATACGGCGTGGGCAGGGAGGCGATCGAGCCGTGACGAAGGGCGAACGAGGACATGGGCTGCCTCCTATGGGTCAGGATGCGGAATCCACCAGGCGTTGCACGATCGGCCGGACGCCGTGCGCGTACTCGAACGCGACGTAGCGCACGGCCAGGACCGTCAGGATGATCGCGGCCAGCGCCGAAACGGTGAGCGCGCTGCGCGCTGCGGCGCGCAGCCCTGCGACGCCGTCGCGAGGGGCGGTTTGGGTGAGGGAATAGCTGGTCATGGATGTCGACACCGAGGTGCGATCCGCGGTCCCTCGATTAGGGGCTCGGTGCGTAGGAATTCGAGAACGCCGCGGCTGCGGCCGCGTAGGAAACGTGTAGGAACGGATGCGGCAAAAGCTGCTAGGGTCGCGCGCCGTTCCACAGGAGGAAGCGATGGCTGTCAGCGAGAACTATCAGAAGGGCACCGAGATCCGCAGCAAGCTGATGGGCGAGAAATACGCCGAGCGCATGAACCAGTCGGTCTACGACGATCCGATCATGAAGAAGTTCGGCGACTACGCGCGCGAGGCTGTTTTCGGCATGCTGTGGTCGCGCCCCGGCCTCGACATGAAGACCCGGGCGCTGATCTGCGTCATCTCCGACACCGCCCAGGCGCGCTGGCCGGAGCTCGCCATCCACCTGCGCATGGCGCGCAACCAGGGCTGGACCGAGGACGAGCTGAGCGAGGCCCTGATGCATCTCTGCGGCTACATCGGCCTGCCGTCGGTGCGCGAGGCGCTTCTGACCGCCAAGGAAGTATTCCACGAGATGCGCAAGGAGTAACGAAACGCCAGGGCGACAGGACAAAGTTTGGCATCCCGAGCGCGGCGAGGGATCTTTGAAGCGATCGGAAGAATCCCTCGCTTTGCTCGGGATGACAGTCAAGGATGGACGTACATGATCCTCATGACGGCGAGCGACCTGCCCCTAACGCGGATCGCTCGCGGCAAGGTGCGCGACGTGTACGAGGTCGATGCCGACCGGCTGCTGCTGGTCGCCAGCGACCGCGTCAGCGCCTACGACGTGGTGATGGCCGAGCCGATCCCCATGAAGGGCGCGGTGCTGACGCAGCTCAGCGCCTGGTGGTTCCAGCAGCTCGGCGATGCGCTCTGCCATCACATGATCTCGGCCGACGCGGCCGGGATCATCGCCGCCGTTCCCGCGCTCAAGGGCCATGCCGAACAGCTGGCCGGTCGCGCCATGCTTTGCCGGCGCACCACCGTGTTCCCGGTCGAATGCGTGGTCCGCGGCTATCTCTCGGGCTCGGCTTGGCGCGAATACGCCAAGCAGGGAACGCTCGCCGGCGAGACGCTTCCGGCCGGCTTGGCCGAGAGCGGCCGCCTCGACCCGCCGATCTTCAGCCCCGCCACCAAAGCCGAGGAGGGCCACGACGAGAACATCACAGTGGGCCGCATGCGCGCGTTGCTGGGCGTCGAGGTCGCCGCCGAGCTCGAGCGGCTTGCTCGCCTGGTCTACGGCCGCGGCCGCGTCGTGGCGCTGGAGCGCGGCATCATCATCGCCGATACCAAGTTCGAGTTCGGCCGCGCCGGGTCGGGCGAGATCCTGCTGATCGACGAGGTGATGACCCCCGACAGCTCGCGCTTCTGGCCGGTCGACGGCTACGCGCCGGGCAAGCCGCAGCCGAGCTTCGACAAGCAGCCGTTGCGCGACTGGCTCGACGTCGAGCGCCACGCCGGTCACTGGAACGGCGATGCGCCGCCGCCGAAGCTGCCATCCGAAGTCGTCGAAGCCACCAGCCAGCGCTACCTCGAAGCCTATCGAAGACTGACGGGGAGCGCATTGGCGCCAGATTGAGTGCGGCACCATCATGACGCCCTGCGCGACGATACCGCCGTTTGCTGGTATAGTCGGCGTCAGCGCGCGTGAGCGATGCCAATTTGATGGAAGCCGCGGCTGAATAAACCGGCCGCACGGGCAGGGCCGATGCCGGCGCCGTCGCAGGACGGCGCCGGTCTTCGTTTCCGGCTATTGTCGATGCATGATCGAACATCGGCGCCATGTGCCGCTCAGCCGCATCGACTGGAGCGAGAGCGAGGTGGCCGCCGCCATCGAGGACATCGTGGCCGATGCGCTCGCCCATTTCGACGCCCAGCGCTTCTGGCCGGCCCATCCGCTCGATGAAAACCTGCGCGACGGTCACACCGGTTTGTACATGGGCGCCACCGGCGTGATGTGGGGCATCGACTATCTTCGAAGCGTCGGCGCCAGCCGCATGCGGTTCGATTTGCGTCCCGTGCTGCCGCGTCTGATGCAAGCCAACCGCGCCGAGCTGCCGAACTACGGAAACTACGCCGCGCACGGCTCGTTGCTGTTCGGCGATCTCGGAACGGCGCTGCTTGCCATGCGTCTCGCTCCGTCGGCCGAGATCGCGGACCGCGTCCACGCGCGAGCCAATGCCAACACGGCCCTGCCGGTGCGCGAGCTGATGTGGGGCCTGCCCGGCTCGATGATCGCCTGCGTGCACATGGCGGCCATGACCGGGGAGGCGCGCTGGCGGGAGCTGTTCTCGACCCAGGCTGCGCGGCTGCTGGCCGAGCTTGTCGAGACCGACGACGGTCCCCTGTGGACCCAGGATCTCTATGGTCGCCGGCAACGCTATCTCGGGCCGGTGCACGGCTACGCCGGCAACATGATCGCCTTGATGCGCGGCTGGGCGTGGCTCGCCGAGGATCAGCGCGCGCGCATCGCCGCGGCCGTGCCGGCGACCTTGGCAAGGAATGCCTGGCGCTCCGAACTCGGTGCATCGTGGCCTGCCGTCGTCGCCGGCGGCAAACGGCCGCCCTGGCTATGCCAGCACTGCCATGGTGCTCCGGGCATGGTGACGACGTTCGCCGATGCGCCGTTCACCTCGCCGGAGCTGGAGGAGCTGCTGCGCGAAGGGGCTCGTTTCACATGGGCTGCCGGGCCGCTCAGCAAGGGATCGAATCTCTGCCACGGCACGGGCGGCAACGGCCACGCGTTCCTCAAGCTCTATCGCCGCAGCAACGAGGCCGTCTGGCTCGAGCGTGCTCGCGCCTTCGCCATGACGGCCATCGCGCAATATCGCGAGGCACGCGAACGCTACGGGCGCGGTCGGTACTCGTTGTGGACCGGCGACATCGGCCTCGCCCTGTACCTGTGGGACTGCCTGACGATGGAACCCAAGTTTCCAACGGTTGACGTCTTCTGACTTTTCTTCCGGACCGCGGGCGTCCCGCCTGCTCATGATCACGACACCGGCGGTCCGCAAGAGTCAGATCCTCACTGTCCTGAGCCTGAGCGCGTTGCCGATGACGCTCACCGAGGAGAGCGCCATCGCCGCCGCGGCGATGATCGGCGACAGCAGGATGCCGAAGCTGGGATAGAGAATGCCGGCCGCGATCGGCACGCCGGCGGCGTTGTAGCAGAAGGCGAAGAACAGGTTCTGGCGGATGTTGCGCATGGTCGCCTGCGACAGCCGGCGCGCTCGCGCGATCCCCAAAAGGTCGCCCTTGAGCAGCGTGACGCCTGCGCTCTCGATCGCCACGTCGGTGCCGGTGCCCATGGCGATGCCGACTTCGGCCGCCGCCAACGCCGGCGCGTCGTTCACGCCGTCGCCGGCCATGGCGACGATCCGGCCCTCGCGCCGAAGCTTCTCGATCACCGCGCCTTTCTGGTCGGGCAGGACTTCGGCTTCGATCTCGGCAATCCCCAGGCGCCGCGCCACGGCCTCTGCCGTCGTGCGGTTGTCGCCGGTCAGCATGACGACGCGCACCTTCTCGCCCGCCAGCGCCTGCAGCGCGGCGGGCGTCGAGTCCTTGATCGGATCGGCGATGGCGAGCAGGCCGGCGGCGCGGCCGTCGGAGGCGAGAAAGACCACCGTGGCGCCTTCGCCCCGCAGCCGCTCGGCATTGGCCGTCAACGCTGCGGTGTCGATGCCCTGCTCGGCGAGAAAGCGCGGATTGCCCAAAACCAGCATCCGGCCGTCGACCCTTCCTAAAACACCCTTGCCCGTGGGCGAGTCGAACTCGGCGACATCGCCCAGCGCGAGCTTGCGTTCGGCCGCGGCGGCGACGATGGCGGCGGCCAGTGGATGCTCGCTCGCTTTCTCGACGCTGGCCGCGAGCCGCAGCACCTCGTCCTCGCTGGAGCCTGCGGCGGCCGCGACCGACACCAGCTTCGGCCTGCCCTCGGTCAAGGTGCCGGTCTTGTCGACCACCAGCGTGTCGACGCGCTCCATGCGCTCCAGCGCCTCGGCGTTCTTGATCAGCACGCCGGCCTGTGCTCCGCGGCCGACGCCGACCATGATCGACATCGGCGTGGCGAGCCCCAGTGCGCACGGGCAGGCGATGATCAGAACGCTGACCGCCGACACCAGCCCGAAGGCGAGCCGCGGCTCGGGACCGAACGTCGCCCAGGCGGCGAAGGCGATCACCGCGACGGCGATGACCACCGGCACGAACCAGCCCGACACGCGGTCGGCCATGCGCTGGATCGGGGCGCGCGAGCGCTGCGCCTCGGCGACCATCTGAACGATGCGGGCCAGCATGGTGTCGCGTCCGACCTTCTCGGCGCGCATGACGAACCCGCCCGTCGTGTTGAGCGTGCCGCCGATCAGCTTGGCGCCGGCCTGCTTGGCGACCGGCATCGATTCGCCGGTGACCATCGATTCGTCGATCGCCGAGCGGCCCTCGACGAGCTCGCCGTCGACCGGCACTTTCTCGCCCGGCCGCACCCGTAGCCGGTCGCCGGCCGCGATGGCGTCGAGCGTCACTTCCTCTTCGGCGCCGCCCTCGCCGATGCGTCGCGCCGTCTTCGGTGCCAGGTCGAGCAGGGCGCGGATCGCGCTGCATGTCTGGTCGCGCGCGCCGAGCTCGAGCACCTGGCCCAGCAGCACCAGCACGGTGATCACGGCGGCCGCCTCGAAGTAGACCGCGACGGTGCCGTCGGGACCGTGGAACGCCGGGGGGAACAGTCCCGGCGCCGTCAGCGCCACGACGCTGTGGGTCCAGGCGACGCCGGTGCCGAGCGCAATCAGGGTGAACATGTTGAGGTTGCCCGTCCGGAGCGACTGCCAGCCGCGCACGAAGAACGGCGCACCACCCCACAGCACGACCGGCGTCGCCAGCACGAACTGCACCCAGTTCGACAGCTCCGGCCGCACGAACCTGTGCAGGTCGAAGAGATGCCCGCCCATCTCCAGGATCACCACGGGGACGGCCAGCACAAGGCCGATCCAGAACCGCCGCTTCATGTCCAGAAGCTCGTGATTGGGTCCCGACTCGGCGGTCGGCACTTCCGGCTCGAGCGCCATGCCGCAGATCGGGCAGCTGCCCGGCCCGATCCGGCGAATCTGCGGATGCATGGGGCAGGTGTAGATCGTGCCGGCCGGCATCTCGGCCGGCGCCGGCCGAGCCTCGAGGTAGCGCTCGCGCTCGGCGGTGAACTTGCCGCGGCAGCGCGGGCTGCAGAAAAAGTAGGTTTGGCCGTCGTGCACGGCCGTGTTCTTGGCGCCCGCCGTCTTCACCATCATGCCGCATACCGGATCGATTTCCGTCGCGGCGGCGGGAGAGCTATGGCTCGAATGGTCGTGGCCGCGATGTCGGCAGGCGTCGGTCATGACTTGCTATCTATACCCTATGGGGGTATGGTTCAAGGATGGACGACAAGGTGAAGAAGGCGCAGCTCGCCCGCCTTGGCCGCATCGAGGGCCAGGTGCGCGGCGTCGCGCGCATGCTCGACGAGGACCGCTACTGCATCGACGTGCTCAATCAGATCCGGGCGGTACGCGCCGCCCTGGACAAGGTCGAGCAGGAGGTTCTCGGCAACCATCTGCAGCATTGCGTGGCGCACACCTTCCACGCCGGTACCGAGCGTGATCGCCAAGCCAAGATCGACGAGCTGCTCGAAGTCCTCGACAGCCGCCGGCGCTGACGTGAAGGCGGCGCGGCTCCTCGTCTGGCTGGTGACGTTGGTGGCGCTGACGGTGCCGCCGGTGGCGACCGGGCATGCGATGGCGCAATCGCACCACGCCGCTGCGATCGATTGCCCCGGGCATGTGCCCCCACCCGCGCCGTGCCCGGAGCACGATACCGCCAAGCACGCTGCCGGGACCTGTTGCTCGCTGATGACGCCGATGGTGGCCCTGCTGCCGGCGGCACCGAGCCTCGAGGGCCACATCGCACTGCCGATACCGAGGCCGGCAC
>JAFAKN010000115.1 GCA_019235415.1 Alphaproteobacteria bacterium | reverse complement strand
TCGTGCGCGCGGCCGACCACAAGGAGAGCATCGAGGCGCTGACGCGGCGCACCGGCGATGCCTATCAAAGCGACATGCGGCGGCTGGGCGCGCTCGCGCCCGACGTCGAGCCGCGCGCGACGCAGTATGTCGGCGAGATGATCGCTCTGATCCAGCGGCTGATCGACAACGGGCACGCCTACGCAGCCGAAGGCCACGTGCTGTTCAGCGTGCCGAGCATGAGCGACTACGGCCGCCTGTCGCGCCGCACGCGCGACGAGCTCATCGCCGGCGCGCGCGTCGAGGTGGCGCCCTACAAGCAGGATCCGGCCGACTTCGTGCTGTGGAAACCGTCGACCGAGGGGCAGCCGGGTTGGCCGAGCCCGTGGGGGCGTGGCCGGCCGGGCTGGCACATCGAGTGCTCGGCGATGAGCGCCAAGAACCTCGGCGAGACGTTCGACATCCACGCCGGCGGCATCGACCTCATCTTCCCGCACCACGAGAACGAGATCGCGCAAAGCCGCTCGGCGTTCGGCCACGCCATGATGGCGAAGTACTGGATGCACAACGGCTTCCTCAACGTCTCCGGCGAGAAGATGAGCAAGTCGCTGGGCAACTTCTTCACCGTCCACGAGCTTCTGGACCAGTATCCCGGCGAGGCGATCCGCCTGCTGCTGCTGACGGCGCACTACCGCCAGCCGCTCGACTTCACGCACGAGGGGCTGATGCAGGCCAAGGCGACGCTCGATCGCTGGTACGGCCTGCTGCGCGGCCATGAGGCGGCGCCGGCGAACCCTTCGGCTTCGCTCAGGGCAGGTGCCGTGCCGCAAGCGGTCGAGGACGCGCTGTCGGACGATCTCAACACGCCGCTGGCTCTGAGCGCCGTACATCAGCTCGGCGATCCCGCCGAACTGCGCGCAGCCGGCCAGGCGCTCGGCCTGCTGCAGCAGGATGCCGAGGCGTGGTTCCGCTGGACTCCGGCCGGCGCGTCGGGCCCGACCGACGCCGAGATCGAGACGGCAATTGCCGCCCGCCAAGCTGCGCGCAAGGCAAGGAACTTCCAGGAAGCCGACCGCATCCGCGACGAGCTCAAGGCCAAACGTGTGGTGCTGGAAGACGGAACGAAGGGCACGACCTGGAAGCGCGGCTAGAGCTTGTGACGAGATACTCGCCGCAGAAATACTGTCATCCCGAGCGCAGCGACGGACCTTTTTGGCTGCGTTAAGGGTCCCGCGCTGCGCTCGGGATGACAGAAGTGTAGTCACAACAGGCGCACTTCATGAGAACCGCGGTTCTGGGCGCACTTGACGTTGGCGCGCTTTGTATTTAACAAGTGTGTTAAATATGGATACGCTCTCCCAGACCTTCGCCGCCCTCGCCGATCCGACTCGTCGGGCGATCCTTGCGCGGCTGGCGCTCAGCGACGCCACGGTGGGCGAGCTCGCCGAGCCGTTCGAGATGTCGTTGCCGGCGGTGTCGCGGCATCTCAAGGTGCTGACCGACGCCGGGCTGATCGAACGCCGAGCCGAGGCGCAATGGCGTCGCTGCGAGCTCAGGGCCGAGGGGCTGCGCGTCGCGGCCGACTGGATCGAGGAGTACCGGCGGTTCTGGGAGACGCAGTTCGAGCGGCTGGAGGCGTATCTCGAGCGCACCGCGCCACCGCCATCGCGAAAGGGAGGCAGGCATGGACGCAAGCGCCGACCTTGATGAACGCACGCTGCGCATGGTGCATACGTTCGGCGCCTCGCCCGAGCGTCTGTACGCGGCGTGGACCGATCCCAAGCAGTTCGTGCAATGGTTCGGGCCGCACGGCATGACGAACTTGGTGTGCGAGTTCGATCTGCGCGTCGGCGGCACGTGGCAAGTCGAAGCCGAAGGGCGCGGCACCCGCCGTGCGGTCTCCGGCAAATACCTCGAGATCGATCCGCCGCGCCGGCTGGTCTTCACCTGGGCGTGGCACGAGAGCGGCGATCTCGCCACGCCGCGCGAGCACGAGACCAAGGTGGCGCTCGACTTCAAGCCCGTGGGACGCAGCACCGAGCTCACCTTGACGCAGAGCCTGTTCCGCGACCGCACCGGCTCCGACAACCATCGCTGGGGCTGGACGCAATCGTTCGAGAAGCTCGCGACGCTCCTGTCGCGCGGCTCCTGAACCGAGGAGGTTGCCATGACCGAGCATCGCGTCGTGAACCAGGAGGAATGGCTGGCGGCCCGCCGGCAACTCCTCGAGAAGGAGAAGGCTTTTACGCGCCTGCGCGACGAGCTTTCGCAGGCGCGTCGTGCGTTGCCTTGGGTGAAGCTGGAGAAGGCCTATACCTTCGAAGGTCCCGAGGGACGCCTCGGCCTGGCCGACCTGTTCGGCGGCAAAAGCCAGCTCTTGGTCTATCACTTCATGCTGGGGCCGGACTGGGAGGAGGGCTGTCCGTCCTGCTCCTTCTGGGCCGACAACTACAACGGCATCGACATGCACCTGGCCCAGCGCGACACCGCGCTGGTGGCGGTGTCGCGTGCGCCGCTCGCCAGGATCGAAGCGTACAAGAAGCGGATGGGTTGGACCTTCCGCTGGGTCTCCTCGCTCGGCAGCGACTTCAACTTCGATTTCGCCGTGTCGTTCGACAAGGCCAGGCAGGCCGAGGGTGCGCTGAACTACAACTTCGGCACGACCTCGTTCGGCGGCGAGGAGGCACCCGGCCTCAGCGCCTTCCGGCGCGACGACGACGGCGCGATCTATCGCACCTACTCGACCTACGCCCGCGGGCTCGACGCCTTCAACGGCGCCTACCAGCTGCTCGACGTCACGTCGAAGGGCCGGGACGAGGACGGACTGCCCTGGCCGATGGCCTGGGTGAAGCGCCACGACCGCTACTGAGTTCCACCCGCTCCCGAGTTCCACAACAGAGGTGACGATGACTGCTCTCAAGATCCACGGCGTACCACCCAGCGTTTTCACCTGGACCGCGCGACTGGCCTGCCACGAGAAGGGCATCGATTACGAGCTGGTGCCGACCATGCCGAGCCAGGTCGCGCCGCTCAATCCGTTCCACAAGATCCCGGCGATCACCCATGGCGACCTGGTGCTGTTTGAGACGGCTGCGATCGTCCGTTATCTCGATCGCACGTTCCCCGGACCGAAGCTGTGGCCGGAGGACTCGATCGGCATCGCGCGCTGCGACCAATGGATCAGCGCGGTGTGCGATTCGCTGGTGAACTCGGCGATGCGTTACATGGCGGCGCGCTTCGGCTTCCTGCCGGTGCCGGCGGAGATGCAGCAGAAGTACCTCGACAAGGCGCGCGAGGTCGTGCCGGTGTTCGACCGGCGGCTCGGCGAGAGTCGCTATCTCGCGGGCGACGCCCTGACGGCGGCCGATCTTTTCCTGCTGCCGCTGATGTCCTATTTCCCGGACATCGCCGAGCTCCGTGCGATCGGCGATGCCGCGCCCAACTGCAAGCGCTGGCTGCGCGAGGTGGGGGCGCGGGCCAGCGTCAAGGCGACGGCACCGCAGCAGAGGCCGCAGCTCGCGGCCTAAGCAGGGCCATTGATGGGCAGGGCCATTGGCGGGCAGGGCCATTGACAAGGCGGTCGGCGACATCATTTGCTGGGAAGGGAAGGCGCAGGGTACAGCGAGGACCGATCATGACCCATACCGCAACCTGGCAAGGCAACGTCATCGCCAAGAGCGACCAAACGCTGGAAGTCGGCGGCTACCGCTACTTCCCGCGCGACACGGTTCGCATGGAGCTGCTCGAGGTGACGCCGAAGACGGCAAGCGACCTCGAATGTCCGCACGGCGTTCAGTTTTACGACGTGGTCGAGGGCGACAAGCGTAGCCTGCGTGCGGCGTGGTCCTACGAGGCGCCGCAGCCCAAGATGAAGCCGGTCGACCATTGGATCGGCTTCTGGGAAGACGTCGAAGTCAAATAGCTGGGGGCGCGCCACTTCAGTGGCGCGATCTTCCCCTATGGCGGGTTAGTGACAATGACGCGCCACTGGAGTGGCGCGCCCCCGGCGTTACTGCGCCGGCGCTATGGCGGTCACCATGAGCGGCGTCGTCTGGCCAATCACGACGTCGCCCACCTTGATCTTCTTCAGCATGTCCTGCTTGGCGATCGTGTCGGCCCGGTAGGCGTGCACCTCGCCGCCATTCCCCTGAATCACCGACACGCTGTTGTTTGGGAGATCGACGCCGACCACCGTGAGCGTGAAACGGCCGGTCTCGATCTCGCTGGCGTCGGGCGGCTTGCCGCTCATCGCTTCACGGCGCGCTTCCTTCGAGCCCGGTCCCTTCTGGCGCAGGTTCAGCAGCGTCACGATCTGGGTGAAGGTGACGGTTGCCGTCGACTCGTCCTGGATGCCGCTTAGGTTGGTCACGCTGGGCGACACCGGCAGCACGACGAGACGACCGCTCGGCTGCGTGAAGGCGACGGTGCGGTCTTCCGGATCGACCGTCTCGACCTTGACGCGTTGGGTGATCGTGTCGACGAACGAGACACCCGCGCGGGGGACCGCCACGACTTGCGCCATTGCGGGGGCCGACGCCGGCAGCCCGGGAATGACGGCCGTCGCCGTCAGCACCGCCATCGTCAGCGCAGCACTGGCAACCCCCTTGATCGAACGCATTGTCATTGGCGTATCCCTTGCGAAATCTCTAACGCGCCGGACAATAGCGATCCGAAGCCGCGACGCAACAGCGAAGCCCGCGGCGCGATGTGTATTATGCGAGATGCGCCAGGGTCGAACGGCTGACGGCTTCGGCAGCGTCGAGATAGGCAAGATGCCCGGCGCCGGGAATGACCTCGACGCGAGTCGCGCCGTCGATGCCGGCGGCGATCTTCTTGGCATAGCCGGGCGGCAGCACCGCGTCGCGCTCGCCCCACAGGACCAAGGTCGGCGCCTCGATCAGCGGCAGCCGCTTTTCCAGGCCGGTGTTGCCGAGCGGCCAGTAGGCGCGGGCGGCCGCTTCGGAGGCGCGCGTCATCTCGATCGGCCATTCGATGGAATTGGCGCCTTCCGGCGGCGCGACCAGCGCCGTCCAATTCGCCGCGTCGGCACACATCACTGACGCTACCTTGTCCCGGCGCTGCGCCCACGGATCGGCGGCAGGCTCCTTGTCGTCGAACAGGCCGAACGGCGCGATCAGCACCAGCTTGCGCACGTAACCCGGGAAGATGGCGGCGACCTCCGCCGCGAATCCGCCGCCCACCGACGCTCCGACGAGGTCGCTGCCGGCCAGCCCCGCTTTGTCGATCAGCTGACGCACCGCGAGGATCCAGTCGAGGTGCGTGTCGAGGGCGGTGTGGCCGGTGGCCCCGGGATAGCCCGGCAGGGACGGTGCGATGACCGTGCGGCTTTCGGCGAGCTTGTCGAGAAAGGGGATCCAGCGCGGCAATCCACCGAAGCCCGCGAGGAAGCCGACCTTGGGCCCCTGGCCCTTGCTCCAGACGCGGCACGCGAATCCGTTCACCTCGACGGTGCGGGTCGACGGCTCTGTCACGGGACTACTCCGCGGCGGCGAGCTGCGGCCGGAAGGCCGGCACACTGGCGCGTTGGCCCTTGGCCATCGGCTTGGGCCACCACTGGTCCTCCCAGTCGCCGAACAGGTCCTTGACCCGGGGCATGACCTTCTCGGCGAACAGGCGCGTGTTGTACTTGGTCGTGTCCTTGCTCATGTTGCCGTACTGCAGGAGCAGCATGAGATGGCCGACATTGAGGCTGGTCGCCACGTGCCGCACCTGCTCGACGACCTCGTCGGGCGAGCCGATGATGACGTAGCCGCCGTCGACGATGTCCTTCATGTTGGTCGCCTTGAGCGCCGCCTTGGTCGACGGATTGGCGAGGTTGGCCGCCTTCGTCATCATGCCTTCGATGCCGGCGCGCTGAGTTGCCTCCGTCGTGTAGCCCGGCGGCAGCGCGAAGCGCGCATCGACGTGCAGGCAGCGGCCATAAAAGTATTCGGCCGGCTCGGTGTAGAGGTCGAGCGCCTGCTGACGGCTTTCGGCGACGCCGACGAACTGCAGGAAGCCCGCGCGGTAGGGATTGCGGTCCTTGCCGAGCTTGGCCATCTCGTTCCAGAAGCCTTGCATCGTCGTCAGCCCGGCCTTGTAGCCGTAGTACGAGAGATAGCAGTAGACGTAGTCCATCTCCGCGCACCACCGCCACGTCTCGATCGAGCCGCCGCCCGGGATCCAGATCGGCGGATGCGGGTCGTTCTGGATCGGCCGCGGCCAGATGTTGACGTAGCGCTGCTGGTTGAAGCGGCCGGAGAAGGCGAAGGTGTCCTTCTCGGTCCACGCCTTCTTCACCAGGTCGTGCGCCTCGAGATAGCGCTCACGCAGCAGGCTGGGGTTCTGGCCGTAGGCGTAGCAGGTGTCCATCGGCGAGCCGACCGGGAAGCCCGCGATCAGCCGGCCGCCCGAGATGCAGTCGATCATCGCGAACTCTTCGGCGACACGCGTCGGCGGATTGTACAGCGCCAGGCTGTTGCCCATGACGCAGAGCGCCGTGTCGGTGGTGCGGCGCGCCAGCGAGGAGGCGATGAGATTGGGCGACGGCATCAGGCCGTAGCCGTTGGAATGATGCTCGTTCACACAGACGGCGTCGAAGCCGCACTCGGCGGCGAATTCGAGCTCGTCCATGAAGTCGTTGTACATGTGGTGCGCTCGGCGTGGGTCGAACAGCGACGAATGGATGTCGACCCACACCGACGGATGCTTCTTGTTGAAGTCATCCGGAAGCTCTGTGTACGGCATCAAGTGGAACCACATGAGCTTCATTGCGCGTCCTCCCATTGACTCGGACCGTAGCGAATAAACGTTCGTTTACCCGTCGGACCCTGTCAATGCGCGGTTTGTGGAGCGCGCAACAAAATTGTGTCTACGCAACCTTGGTGTGCACGAATCGTATTTTGTGCGTTGCAACCTCGCGTTCGCAGCAATAGCCTGCTGCACCGCAGAAGGAGGTTCCCGCCCATGTCCGTCGTCGCCCTGACGGCCCGCAATCATCCGACCGCGGGCCAGCCGGTGAAGGATCTCTATGAGATCGGCGAGATCCCGCCGCTCGGCCATGTGCCGAAGAACATGTACGCCTGGGTGATCCGCCGCGATCGCCACGGCCCGCCCGAGCAGTCGATGCAGCTCGAGGTCGTGCCGACCCACGCGATCGGGGAGGACGAGGTGCTGGTCCTCGTGATGGCCGCCGGCGTGAATTACAACGGCGTCTGGGCCGGCCTCGGCCTGCCGATCAGCCCGTTCGACGTCCACAAGCAGCCGTTCCACATCGCCGGCTCGGATGCCTCGGGCATCGTCTGGGCGATTGGCGCGAAGGTAAAGCGCTGGAAGGTCGGCGACGAGGTCGTGATCCACTGCAACCAGGACGATGGCGACGACGAGGAGTGCAACGGCGGCGACCCGATGTTCTCGACCAGCCAGCGCATCTGGGGCTACGAGACTCCCGACGGCTCCTTCGCGCAGTTCTGCAAGGTGCAGGCGCGCCAGCTGATGCGCCGGCCGCTGCATCTCACCTGGGAGGAGAGCGCCTCCTACACGCTGACCCTCGCCACGGCCTATCGCATGCTGTTCGGCCATCGCTCGCACATCCTGCGGCCCGGCCATAACGTGCTGGTGTGGGGTGCGGCGGGCGGCATCGGCTCGATGGCTGTGCAGCTGATCGCCACCGCCGGCGCCAATTCCATCGGCGTCATCTCCGATCCGTCGAAGAAGGACTTCGTGATGTCGCTCGGCGCCAAGGGCGTCATCAACCGCAACGAGTTCGACTGTTGGGGCCAGCTGC
>JAFAKN010000075.1 GCA_019235415.1 Alphaproteobacteria bacterium | reverse complement strand
GCGTTGGAGCGTGCCGGCCATTTGCGCAAGCTCGAGGTCGCGGCCGGTCCTGGCGGCGGTCCACGGCCTCTGCGCTGGGAGGTCAACCCGGCTCTGATTGGCGAGTCACTTGCGCCAACTGCGCTAACTGCGCCAACTCAGTCATTGGAGCGCGGACCTCCTCAGGTCGGGGATTACCCCGACCGAGTCCGCCTGTCATCCCGAGCGAAGCGAGGGATCTTTGAGGCCACAGGAAGGATCCCTCGGCCTGCGGCCTCGGGATGACAAGAGGCGGACTCGGTCGGGGTAATTGCCGACCTGAGAAGGTCCGCGCTCCAATGAGCCTACATATGAACCCGTGGCCAAGTGATCCTTCCCAAGTCGTAGCCGAACTGGCGCTCGACCACCGCCGCGGTCGCGTCGGAGGCGTCGGCCCTGCGGGCTGTGACGCGGGCCTGGGCGACATCTTTCGGCACGTCGAGCCAGATGCCTTCAAACGGCACGCCGACCTCGCGCGCCAGCGCCTCGGCGTCGGCGCGCTCCTCCTCCTTGGAGAACACCGCATCGAGCACGACGCTCTGTCCCGCCCTGAGCGCCCGCTCGGCGCGCGCCAAAGTCGCGGCATAGACCCGCGCCGAGGCTTCGGCCGTGTAGCTGCCGGTCGGCATGCGCTGCTCGAGCGGGACGCCGGCCAGCCGCTTGCGCACGACGTCGGTGCGCACCACGACGGCGCCGGGCGGGCGGCCGATCTCGGGCGCGCGCTGCACGGCGAGCGTGGTCTTGCCGCTGCCCGACAGCCCGCCGATCGCCAGCAGCCGCGGCGGCTCGCGCTTCAGGAACGCGAGCGCCAGCCGCTGGTAGGTGCGCGCGACCTCGCTGGTCTTGCCCGCCAGGGCGGCACCCGAGGCCTCGACGAAAGCCCGCACCGCGCTGCGCCTGGACAGGAAATGCGGCAGCAGCGCCAGCGCCTCCTCGTGCGGAGCGTTCGGCAAATCCGCGATACGCCACAGCCATTCGTTCAGCAGCCGATTGGCCAGCCCATGCAGGCCGCGCTCCCACAGGTCCATCAGGGTGAAGGCGAGGTCGTACAGCACGTCGATCGAGGCGATGCGCTGCGAGAATTCAATGGCGTCGAACGGCACCGGCTGGCCGTCTATCAGCACGATGTTGCGCAGGTGCAGGTCGCCATGGCAGCGCCGCACGGCGCCGGCGCCGGCCCGTCGTGCGACGATGTCGAGATGCGGCTCCAACGCACCGGGCAGCTCGACGGCAAGCGCTTCGGTCACACCAGGGTCAAGCCGGTCGCCCTGCGCGCGCAATTGCTTTATGTCGGCCGCGACCGATCGCCGGTAGTCATCCGGTCCCGAGAAGCCCGACACCGGCGCGAGCCGGTCGTGGTAGGCCGCGACCCGCGTGCCCAGCGCAGTCATCATGTCGGTCGTGAGCGCGCCGCGGTCGGCCAGGCGGTCGAACAATCCGTCCTCGTCGAAGCGGCGCATCACCACCAGCCAATCGACCGGCGTCGCGACCGTCTCGCCGACTTCGCCCAGATGCAGCGCGCCGTCGGCCGCCCGGCCGACCGCCGCGACGCCGAGATAGATCTCGGGGGCCAGCGCATGGTTGATGGCGATCTCGGCCCGGCACATTTCTTCGCGCAAAGCCAACGTCGAGAAGTCCATGTAGGGGAATTTCACCGCGCGCTTCAGCTTGTAGCCACGCTCGGCTGTCAGGAACACCACGGCGCCGTGCGTGTCGATGCGCTTCTCCGGTCGCAGGTCTCGCGACAGGAACTCGATGACCTCGCTCTGGTCTTCGACAACGAAGGACGGCTTTTGCGCCATCGCGTCAGGCGAACGAGACGCGGCGCTCTTCGACGCCATGGGGATCGACATGCAGGATGATCTCGGCGTCGGGGAAGGACTGCTGGATCTCGGCCTCGACCTGGTCGCCGATCTCGTGGGCGCGCATCAGCGGCAGCGACGGATCGAGCTCGATGTGCAGCTGCACGAACTTGGTCAAGCCGGCCGAGCGCGTCCTGAGATCGTGGATGTCGCGCACCTCGGGATGGCGCTTGGCGATGTCGACGATGCGCCGCCGGTCGCCGTCGGGCAGCTCGTGGTCCATCAGCACGTCGAGCGAGACCTTGGCCACGTGCCAGGCACCGTGCAGCAGGTAGAAGGCCACGAGGGCCGCCACGCCGGTGTCGATCAGCGGCTGGTCGAACGTGCCCGAGAGGAAGATCGCGAGGCCGACGGCGACGTTGCTGACGAGGTCGGTGAAGTAGTGGGTGCGGTCGGCGCCGATCGCGATCGAGCCGGTGCGCCGCACGACGAAGTTCTGGAACAGCACCAGCGCCAGGGTCAGCACGACGGCGAATGCGCTCACGACCAGGCCCAGCGCCTCGTTCTGCACCGGGTGGGGATGCATCAGCCGGTCGACCACCGTCAGCAGCAAGCCGCCGCCCGAAGCGGCGATGAAGCCGCCCTGTGCCAATCCGGCCAAGGCCTCGGCCTTGCCGTGGCCGAAGCGATGGCCGGCGTCGGCCGGCGTCAGCGCCTGGCGCACCGCGAGGAAGGTCACCAGCGACGCCACGAGATCGAGCGCCGAATCGACCAGCGAGCTCAGCATGCTGACCGATTCGGTCAGCAGCCACGCGACGGTCTTGGCGCCGATCAGGGCCAGCGCCACCGACATCGACGCGATGGTCGCCATGCGCATCAGGCGCTTTGCATCGCGCGCCATTTGTGTCCCTCAGGGATAGAGAACGCGCGTCGTCCAGGGCGCGCCCGGCTTGGCGCGAGAATACTCCAGACGATCGTGCAGGCGGAACGCACCATCCTGCCAGAACTCGATGAGCAACGGCGTGAGCCGGAAACCCGACCAATGCGGCGGCCGCGGCACCGTTCCCACGACGTGCTTGGCGGCGAACGCCGCGACCCGCTTCTCCAGAGCAAAGCGGCTTTCCAGCGGCCGCGACTGGTCGGAGGCCCAGGCGCCGATCTGGCTGCCGCGCGCGCGCGTTGCGAAGTAGGCGTCGGCCTCCTCCGGCGTGGTCGGCGCCACCGGCCCCTCCAGCCGCACCTGCCGGCGCAGCGACTTCCAGTGGAACAGCAGGGCGCCCTTGGGATGCCCGAGCAGCTGCCGGCCCTTGCGGCTCTCATGGTTGGTGTAGAAGACGAAGCCCTCCGCGTCGTAGCCCTTCAGCAGCACCATGCGCAGCGACGGCGTGCCGTCGGGGCCGACGGTGGCCACGCTCATGGCCGAGGGATCGTTGGGCTCGCTCTTCTCGGCCGCCGCATACCAGTCGCCGAACAGGGCAAGCGGATCTGCCTTTTCCTCAATCATGACCACAATATGAGGGGCTGTGGGCGCTTGCACTACCGCCATCTTGTCCCATTTGCCAACCCCCGCTAAGAACCTTCCATGACCGTTGCAGGACAGCTGATGGCCGGGAAAAGAGGCCTCGTCATGGGCGTTGCCAATGAACGCTCGATCGCCTGGGGCATCGCCAAGGCGTGCCACGAGCAGGGGGCGCAGCTGGCCTTCACCTTCCAGGGCGAGGCGCTGGAAAAGCGCGTGCGGCCGCTGGCCAACTCGATCGGCGCCAAGATCGTGCTGCCCTGCGATGTCACCGATCCTGGCAGCATCGACTCAGCCTTCGGCGAGATCGCCAAGAGCTGGGGGTCGGTCGATTTCGTGGTCCATGCCATCGCCTTCTCCAACAAGGACGAATTGCGCGGTCGCTACCTCGACACCACGCCCGAGAATTTCCAGCTGACCATGAACGTCAGCTGCTACTCCTTCACGTCGGTGGCGCAGCGCGCCGTGCCGCTGATGCCCAACGGCGGCTGCCTGCTCACCCTCACCTACTACGGCGCCGAGCGCGTGATCCCGCACTACAACGTCATGGGCGTCGCCAAGGCGGCGCTGGAGGCCAGCGTGCGCTACCTCGCGGCCGACCTCGGCGAGCAGAAGATCCGTGTCAACGCGATCTCGGCCGGGCCGATCAAGACGCTGGCCTTCGCCGGCATCAACGACGGCCGCTATATACTGAAGTGGAACGAGCTCAACTCGCCGCTGAAGCGCAACATCACCCAGGAGGAGGTCGGCAACGCCGCGCTCTACCTTCTGTCCGATCTCGGCACCGGCATGACCGGCGAGGTGATGCACGTCGACGGCGGCTACCATGTCGTCGGCATGATAAAAACCTCGTCGGCCAAGCAGATCGCCGAGCTGCTGGGCAACTTCGAGGGCGAGTAGGCAGGAGGCCGGCGGCCATGGCCGGCAACAGTTTCGGCACGCTGTTCCGCTTCACCAGCTGGGGCGAAAGCCATGGGCTCGCGATCGGCTGCGTGGTCGACGGCACGCCGCCTAGAATCCCTTTGAGCGAGGCCGATATCCAGGTCTGGCTCGACAAGCGCCGGCCCGGGCAGTCGCGTTTCGTGACGCAGCGGCAGGAGCCGGATGCCGTGCGGATTCTCTCCGGCGTGTTCGAGGGCGTGACCACGGGCACGCCGATCGCGCTGCACATCGACAATGTCGATCAGCGCTCGCGCGACTATTCGGAAATCAAGGACACGTTCCGCCCCGCTCACGCCGACTACACCTATTTCAAGAAGTACGGCGTGCGCGACTATCGCGGCGGCGGCCGCCAGTCGGCGCGCGAGACCGCGGTGCGCGTCGCCGCCGGCGCCATCGCCCGCAAGATCATGGGCGACAGCGTGACGGTGCGCGGCGCCGTCGTGCAGCTCGGCACACAAACCATCGACCGCAAGCAGTGGGACTGGGAGGCGACGGCCGACAATCCCTTCTGGTGTCCCGACCGCCAGGCGGCGCAGCGCTGGGAAGGCTATCTCGACGACGTGCGCAAGCGCGGCAGCTCGTGCGGCGCGGTCATCGAGGTCGTGGCGTCCGGCGCACCGATGGGCCTGGGCGATCCGGTGTACGACAAGCTCGACGCCGATCTCGCCAAGGCGCTGATGAGCATCAACGCGGTGAAGGGCGTCGAGATCGGCGACGGCTTTGCGGTCGCCGCCATGAGCGGCGAGGAGAACGCCGACGAAATGCGCATGCGGGACGGCGCGCCGGTGTTCTTGAGCAACCACGCCGGCGGGATTCTCGGCGGCATCTCGACCGGGCAGGACGTCGTCTGCCGCTTGGTCGTGAAGCCGACCAGCTCGATCCTGGCGCCGGTCCGGAGCGTCGACCGGTTCGGCAACGAGGTCGAGCTGCGCACCAAGGGCCGCCACGACCCCTGCGTCGGCCTGCGCGCCACGCCGGTCGCCGAGGCGATGGTCGCCTGCGTGCTCGCCGACCACCTGCTGCGCCACCGCGCGCAGTGCGGTTGATACCGTGCGCCGCCGTCATCCCGAGCGGAGCGAAGCGAAGTCGAGGGACCTTTCTTTCGTCGAGCGTAGTGAAGAGAGGTCCCTCCACTCGGGCCTCCGGCCCTCGGTCGGGATGACGGAGGCATGAGAACCCTCGAGGCGCGCTACAGCGCCGTGCACAACCTCACCATGGCGCTGGTCGCGGCGGGCATGATCGCGGCCGCCATCTGGCACTTCGCGACAAGCTCGGCCAATGCCCCGACGCTCTCGTTGAACGACCCGCGCTTCGTGCTGTTCGCGATGCTCGCCGTTGCGCTGGGCTACTACGTGTTCCTGGGCTTCGACCGCTCGCGCAACCGCAAGCCCCAGGTGCTGATCGATGCCCAAGGCATCGCGCTCGGCTTCGGCCGCGACCGCCGCTTCGCCTGGACCGACATCGAATGGGTGCGCCTGCGCCGCTTGGCGCTCCGGCCGCAGCTCGAGATCGGCGTCGCGGCCGAGGCCTTCGCCGCCGCCAATCTCAGGCTGTCTGCATGGAACTTCGATGACGGATTGCGGCCGGTTCGCGGCATGCCGTCGGCGGTGCTGGTGCGCGACAACGGGCTCGACCGCTCGGCGTCGGCGATGCTTGACGCCATCCGGTCGTTTCGGCCCAATCTCGTCCGACCTTAGGACCGCAAACGGAGTCTCACCATGCGGCGCTTCATCGTGGGCCTGCTTGCGACCATCGGGTTCCTGACCTTGGTGTTCTGGATCGGCGTCGCCGCTTGGCTGTCGACCGGGCCGTTCGCCAGCAAGCCCTTGCCGCAGCCGATCGTGCTCGAGCTCGACCTGCGCTCGGTCCCGGCCGAGACCACGGTCGGCAGCATGCTCGGCCTGCAGGGCTCGCGCGACATCGTCGACACCATACAGCTGATCTGGCAGGCGGCCGACGATTCGCGGGTCAAGGGCATGTTCGTCGAGATCGGCGACGAGTCGGCGGGGCTCGCCCGCGTGCAGGAGCTTCGCGAGGCCATCGCGCGCTTCCGCGGCAAGGGCAAGTTCGCCATCGGCTTCGCCCAGTCGCTGGGCAACGGCTCGCATTTCGCCGACTACTATCTCGCCTCGGCGCTCGACCAGATCTGGCTGCAGCCCAGCGGCGACTTCATGGTGGCGGGCATCGCGGTCGAGACGCCGTTCCTCAGGACTGCGCTCGACAAGGTCGGCATCCAGGTCGAGGGCGGCAAGCGCTGGCAGTACAAGAGCGCGCCCGACACGTTCCTCGAGACCGGCTACACCGCGCCGGCGCGGCAGAACCTGGACCAGCTGCTCAACAGCCTGTTCGACCAGTTCGTCGCCGACGTCTCGCGCGAACGCCACCTCGAGCCCGCCAAGCTGCGCCAGCTGATCGATTCGGTGCCGCTCGATGCCGAGCATGCGGAGAAGGAGAAGCTTGTCGACAAGCTCGGCTACCGCGCCGACGCGCTCGACGAGGCGTGGAAGCGGTCCGACAACAAGACGCACGACCTCACCTCGCTCAACGACTATGCCGGTGACGATTCGCGGCCCAAGCCGCACGGCGAGGTGATCGGCCTGGTGCGGGTCAGCGGCGCCATCAGCTCGGGCGGCGCCTCGACCGGGCCGCTCGACGACGATAACGCCGCCAATTCCGAGGACGTGGTCGATGCGCTCGACCAGGCGGTCAAGGCCAAGGACGTGAAGGCGATCCTGCTGCGCATCGATTCGCCCGGCGGCACCTA
>JAFAKN010000136.1 GCA_019235415.1 Alphaproteobacteria bacterium | reverse complement strand
GACCCCGATGATCGAGGGCAGGAAGCAGTTCGCCTTGGCCTGGCTGGAACGCCAGTCGCGCTACAACCTCGCCGATGTCTCGTTGAAGGCGACCAAGGAAGGCGGCGGCTGGTCGCTCTCGGGCCACAAGGGTGTCGTCTACAACGGACCGTCGGCCGACGAGATCATCGTGCTCGCCCGCACCTCGGGCGCGCCGCGCGACGCGGAGGGACTGACGCTGTTCGTGGTCGACGGCAAGGCCCGGGGGCTGTCGCGACGCGACTATCCCACGCAGGATGCGCTGCGCGCCTCGGAGCTCAGCTTCGACAAGGTCTCGGTCGGCGCCGAGGCCGTGCTGGGCGAGGTCGACAATGCGTTGCCCGTGGTCGAGGACGCGGTCGATCGCGCCATCGTGGCGCTCTGCGCCGAGGCCACCGGCTGCATGGACGCGATCAACGCCGCGACGCTCGAATACATCAAGACGCGCAAGCAGTTCGGCGTGCCGATCGGCAAGTTCCAGGTGCTGCAGCATCGCATGGTCGACTGCTTCACCAACGCCCAGGAAGCCCGCTCGATGACCTTGATGGCGACGCTCAAGATCGACGACAAGGATCGCGTCGTGCGCGCCAAGGCGGCGTCCGGCGCCAAGGTGCAGATCGGCAAGTCGGGCAAGTTCTGCGGCCAGAGCGCGGTGCAGATGCATGGCGGCATGGGGGTCACCGACGAGCTCTCGGTCAGCCACTACTTCAAGCGGCTGACCATGATCGACCTGATGTTCGGCAACCAGCAGCACCACCTGACGCGCTACAGCAACCTCGCCATGGCGGCGTAGTCATCTTCCGCCTCGGGTCGGGGTTTACCCCGACCTGATCCGCTCTTCTCATGTCGGCGCATACACAGGCGCCCTGCTGCGGACCGCAGTCCGCACTCCAACACGTCCGTCATCGCCGATGCCGCCGCGCCTCATCGGGGCAGCGATGATTTCGACGCGCCCGAAGATTCCGCTTGCGTTGTTTAGTGAAAGGATGGTTCACTTAACAAACCGACGCCAACCGACACCGAGAATCGTGGGGCGACGGGAGGACAACGCGTAAAGCCTAAACACAGAAGTCAGTCGTCTCGCGTTCCGGCCAGGCGCTCTGGGCCTGGCAAAACCCCGCGTCTCCCTGCGATGCGAACGAGGAAACAGCCCATGACGAAGTATCTGTTAGGAGCAGCAGCCCTTGCGGCCGTTGCGGCGCTCGCTCCCGCCGCGCCGGCGTCCGCGCAATCCAAGACGATCACGCTGTGCTGGGCCGCCTGGGACCCCGCCAACGCGTTGGTCGAGCTGTCGAAGGACTTCACCGCCAAGACCAACGTCGCCATGAAGTTCGAGTTCGTGCCCTGGCCGAACTTTGCCGACCGCATGCTCAACGAGCTCAACTCCAAGGGCAAGCTGTGCGACCTCTTGATCGGCGATTCGCAATGGATCGGCGGCGCCGCCGAGAACGGCCACTACGTCAAGCTGAACGACTTCTTCGCCAAGGAAGGCATCAAGATGGATGACTTCATGCCGGCGACGGTGCTGGGCTACTCGGAATGGCCCAAGGGCACGCCCAACTACTGGGCATTGCCGGCGATGGGCGACGCGTTGGGCTGGACCTACCGCAAGGATTGGTTTGCCCGGCCGGACATCCAGGCCGACTTCAAGAAGAAGCACGGTCGCGACCTCGCGGCGCCCAAGACGCTCACCGAGCTCACCGAGATCGCGCAGTTCTTCCAGGGCCGCGAGATCGACGGCAAGAAGGTCTATGGCGCGGCCATCTTCACCGAGCGCGGCTCGGAAGGCATCACCATGGGGGTCTCCAACTTCCTCTACCCCTACGGCTTCAAGTACCAGGACCCCAAGAAGCCCTATGCCATGGAAGGCTTCGTCAACTCGCCCGACGCCGTGAAGGGGCTCGAAGCCTACAAGGCGCTGTTCAAGTGCTGCACGCCGCCCGGCTACACCGACGCCTACATGCAGGAAGGCCTCGACGCCTTCAAGTCGGGCCAGGTGGCGCTGCAGATGAACTGGTTCGCCTTCTTCCCCGGCCTCTACAAGGACGAGAAGGTGGGCGGCGAGCACATCGGCTTCTTCGTCAATCCGCCGGAGAAGGAGCACGGCTCGCAGCTCGGCGGCCAGGGCATCTCAGTCGTTTCCTACTCGCCCAACAAGGCCGAGGCGCTGGCCTACATCAAGTGGTTCGCCCAGCCTGAGGTCCAGAAGAAATGGTGGGCGCTCGGCGGCTACTCGGCCCACAAGGCGGTGCTGAACGATCCCGGATTCGCGAAGACCGCGCCGTTTGCGGCCGACTTCCTGACGGCCATGGGCGAGGTCGTCGATTTCTGGGCCGAGCCGTCCTACGCCCAACTGCTGCTCGCCGAGCAGAAGCGCGTCCACGACTACGTCGTCGCCGACAAGGGCACCGCCAAGGAGGCGCTCGATGCCCTGATCAAGGACTGGCAGAAGGTCTTCAAGGACGACGGCAAGGTGAACTGAGGCAAGCACTGGGTGTCATCCCGAGCGCGAGGGACCTTTCGGGCCGCCGATCAAAGGTCCCTCGCTGCGCTCGGGATGACAATTTACACTCACGCCCCCTCGCCGCCATGACCGAGCTCACCCCGGTGTCCTCCCTTGCCGACCGTGTCGCTGCCGCATCTCCGGACTGGGCGTTGCGGCGGGCCGGCGGGTTCTCCGATCGTTCGATCGCCTGGCTTTTCATCGCGCCGACCATTGTCCTGTTGCTTGCGATCAACATCTTCCCCCTGATCTGGACGATCCGCCTCTCCTTCACGAACTATCGCGGGAACCGGCCGAATGCGCCGTTGAAATCGGTCGGGCTCGACCACTACCAGTCGATCCTGAGCGATCCGGACATCTGGGCGGCGATGCAGGCGACCGCACACTTCGTCCTCTGGACGATCGCGCTGCAGACCTTGCTCGGCTTCGCGCTCGCCTGGCTCATCGACCGCAAGTTCCGTGGGCACGCGCTGTGGACCACCATAATCCTGATTCCGATGATGCTGTCGCCCGCCGTGGTGGGCAATTTCTGGCGCTTCCTCTATCAGCCGCAGATCGGCCTGTTCAACTATCTCGTCTCCTTCATCTCAGGTGTGCCGCCTTCGTCCTTCGAGATGATCGGGTCGGTGAAGCTCGCGCCGTGGTCCATCATCCTGGTCGACACCTGGATGTGGACACCCTACGTGGCGCTGATCATCCTCGCCGGCCTGCGCTCGATTCCCGACTACATCTACGAAGCGGCCGAGGTCGACCGTGCGTCGAGTTGGCGGCAGTTCTGGTCGATCACGCTGCCCATGGTGCTGCCCTTCATCATGCTGGCGGTGCTCTTCCGCGGCATCGAGAACTTCAAGATGTTCGACATGGTGAACCTGCTCACCTCGGGTGGACCGGGCTCGACCACCGAGGTCGCCTCGATCACGCTGAAACGCGAGGCCTTCGAGAAATGGCGCACCGGCTACTCGTCGGCCTTCGCCATCATCCTGTTCGTGACGGTGTTTGGTCTGGCCAACATCTACGTCAAGGCATTGAACCGGGTGAGGCAGCGATGAGCACGGGCATCGTCACCGCTCATTCCGTCGTCGAGCCCAGCCCGCGCGCCAAGGCGGTCGCGGCCACCCTGGTCGCCGCCTACGCATTGATCTCGATGATCCCGCTGGTCTGGATCTTCCTCACCGGCTTCAAGTCGCCACCCGATTCGATCAGCTATCCGCCCAAGGCGATCTTCGAGCCGACGCTCGAGGGCTACTGCAACCTCTTCACCACGCGCTCTCGCCAGTCACCCGAGTACATGGCGACCCTGCCGCCGCCGGCGAGCACCTGCGATGAGATCGCGCGCAGCCGCAACATGGTGATCGCCGGCCCATCCAACTATGCGCCACGCTTCGTCAATTCGCTGATCATCGCCTTCGCCTCGACCTTCTGCGCCGTCGCCCTGGGAACCTTCGCAGCTTACGGCTTCTCGCGATTCAAGGTACCGCTCGCCGACGACCTGCTGTTCTTCATCCTGTCGACACGCATGATGCCGCCGATCGCCGTCGCCATTCCGATCTATCTCATGTACCGCGAGCTCGGTCTCTCCGACACGCGGCTCGGCATGATCCTGCTCTACACGTCGGTCAACGTCTCGCTGGCGGTCTGGCTGCTCAAGGGCTTCATCGACGAGATCCCGCGCGAATACGAGGAGGCGGCGATGGTCGACGGCTACTCGCGCCTGCACGCCTTCTGGAAGGTGGTGCTGCCGCAGGCCACGACCGGGATCGCCGCGACGGCGATCTTCTGCTTGATCTTCGCCTGGAACGAATACGCTTTCGCCGTCCTGCTGACTTCGGGCGAGGCGCAGACCGCGCCGCCCTTCATTCCCATCATCATCGGCGAAGGCGGCCAGGACTGGCCGGCCGTGGCCGCCGGAACGACGCTGTTCCTTCTGCCCATCCTCGCCTTCACCGTGCTGCTGCGCCGCCACCTGCTGCGCGGCATCACCTTCGGCGCGGTGCGCAAATGATGCGCCGGCTGTTCCGCCGCGGCCCGTGGGAGGCCGGCGCGATCGCGCTGATCGTCGCGGGCGTCGTCATGCTGATGCAGCCCTTCTCGCTCACGCTCTACGGCTACTCCTTCGCTACGGTGCTTGCCGGCGCGGCGATGTTCGTCGTGGTCTCGAAGTTTCCCGAGTAGCGCCATGGCCGAAATCCGCGTCGAGAACCTCGAGAAATCCTTCGGCAGCTTCGCGGCCGTGCGCGGCGCCGACTTTACCGTGCGGGATGGCGAGTTCTTCTGCCTGCTCGGCCCCTCGGGCTGCGGCAAGACCACGACCTTGCGCATGATCGCCGGTCTCGAGCTGCCGACCGGCGGGCGCATCTTTCTCGGCGCCGACGAGGTCACGACCCAGCGCGCGTCGCAGCGCGATATCGCCTTCGTGTTCCAGCTCTTCGCGCTCTATCCGCACATGAACGTGCGCGCCAACATCGCCTTCCCCCTGCGCTGCCAGTCGATGCCGCGGGCCGAGATCCGCCGACGAGTCGAGGAGGCAGCGCGCATCCTGCGCATCAGCGAGATCCTCGACAAGCCGGTCTCCGGCCTCTCCGGCGGCGATCGCCAGCGCGTGGCGCTCGGCCGCGCCATCGTGCGCCAGCCGACCGCCTTCCTGATGGACGAGCCGTTGGGGGCGCTCGACGCGGAGTTCCGCCGGCTGATGTGCGGCGAGCTGCGTGCCCTGCACGATCGCCTCGAGGCGACGACGGTCTACGTCACGCACGACCAGCTCGAGGCGATGTCGATGGCCGACAAGATCGCGGTGATGAACAACGGCGTTGTCGAGCAACTCGGCAGCCCGCGCGAGATCTACGACCGACCGGCTTCGATGTTCGTCGCCGACTTCATCGGTTCGCCGCCGATGAATTTCGTCGACTTCGACGCGCGGCTCGCATCGGGCGATCGCGCAGTCCGCATCGATGGTGCCGAGATCGCGATACCGGAGCTGCGCGAGACGGCGCGCCAGCCGCGCTGCACGCTTGGCGTGCGGCCCGAGCATGTGCGCCTGAGCGACACGTCGCCTTTGCGTGGCTCGGTCTACGGCACCGAGTATCTCGGCACGACACAGATCGTCACCGTGGCAACGGGGCACGGCTTCGTGAAGGCGCGGCTGCCGTCCGAGACATCGGTCCGGTTGGGCGAGCCGGTCGGGCTCGCCTTCCGCCCGGAGAAGCTGTCGATCTTCGACCGCCAGTCCGGCCGCGTGCTGCGCTCGGCCCTGCACGACGGCGCCACCCATGGCTGACATCCGCCTCGATTTCGTCTGCAAGAGCTTCGGCAAGACCGAGGCGGTGCACGAGCTCTCGCTCAATGTCGACAACGGCGAGTTCCTCGTCCTGCTGGGCCCGACCGGGGCCGGCAAGACGACGACCTTGCGGCTCGTCGCCGGCCTGGAACGGCCCGACAAGGGCCGCGTCGCCATCGCCGGCCGCGACGTCACCTCCGCGCCGCCGGCGATGCGCGACGTCACGTTCGTCTTCCAGCAGTACTCGCTCTATCCGCATCTCTCGGTGTTCGACAACCTCGCTTTCCCGTTGCGCTCGCCCGTGCGCCGCACGCCGCCGGCTGAAATCGAGCGCAAGGTGCGCGAGGTCGCGCGCCTCCTGCACATCGAGGACAAGCTGCAGAACCGCGCCACGCAGCTCTCCGGCGGCCAGATGCAGCGCGTTGCCATCGGCCGCGCGCTGGTGCGCTCGCCCGCGATCTACCTTATGGACGAGCCGCTCAGCTCGCTCGACGCCAAGCTGCGTGGCGAGATGCGCATCGAGCTGCAGCGCATCCAGCGCGAGCTCGGCGCCACGATCCTCTACGTCACGCACGACCAGACGGAGGCGATGACCTTGGCGACCCGCATCGGCGTCATGGACCGGGGCCGGCTGGTGCAGGTCGGGACGCCGCGCGAGATTTACGAGAATCCCGTCGATGCCTATGTGGCGACGCGGCTGGGCTCGCCCGGAATCAACCTGGTGCCGCGTTCGGTATTCCCCACGATGCCGGCACCGCCTGCCGCGGCGACCGTGGGCGTACGCACCGAGCATGTGCGTATCCGCAAGGCCAACGACGGCGGCGCGCTCGGCACCGTGTCGTGGATCGAGCATCTCGGCGATCAGGACCATCTTCATGTCGCTATCGGTGAGCGCGATTTCGTCACGCTGAGCGATGCCGATGCGGGCCTCGGCGTCGGCGACCCGGTCGCCATCGAGGTGATGCGACCGCTCTTCTTCGATGCCGCCGGCCGGCGCGTGCCGGGATGAGGACGTCATGGACGAAGCAGTGCGCAAACGCTTGATCGAGGCGATGGCTCGGACGGTCATCGCGCACGCCGACGAGCTCACCGAGCTCGATCGGCAGATCGGCGACGGCGACCATGGCCTCAACATGAAGCGCGGCTTCGAGGCCGTGCTCGAGGCGCTGCCCGCCACCGCGGCCAAGCCGCTGCCCGAAGCGCTGAAGGGCCTGGGCACCACCCTGGTGATGAAGGTCGGGGGCGCCTCCGGGCCTCTCTACGGGACCTTCTTCCTCGCGCTCGGCAAGACGATTCCCGATGCGCCGACCGCAACAACGCTGGCGGGAGCCTTTGCTGCGGCAGTCGAGGCGGTGAAGGCGCGCGGCAAGTCGCAGGCCGGGCAGAAGACCATGCTCGACGTGCTGGTTCCGGTCGCCGCGGTGCTGAGCGCCGGCGGCGCTGATCTCGGACCTCGCGTGCGTGCCGAAGCCCTGGCCGCGGCCGAGGCGACCATACCGATGAAGGCGATGCGTGGCCGCGCTTCCTTCCTGGGCGAGCGCTCGATCGGCCATCCCGATCCCGGGGCGCGATCGTCGGCGCTGATGATCGTGGCCGTGTGCGATGCGATCGGAGCGTGACGCCATGACCCGCAAGCCCCAGGTGAACGTCGGTGTCGTCATCGTCTCCCATTCGAGCAAGGTGGCCGAGGGTGCCGCCGACATGGTGCGCCAGATGGTCGGCGAAGCCGTGCCGCTCGCCTTCACCGGCGGCAATGCCGATGGCGGCCTGGGTACCGACGTGGCCGCCATCCTGGCGGCAATCGACCGCGCCTGGACGCCCGCCGGGGTGGTTATCCTGGTCGATCTCGGCGGTGCCGAGACGAACAGCGAGATGGCGGTGGAAATGCTGGACGAGGCACGACGCGGCCGCGTCTCGGTCTGCAACGCCCCGATCGTCGAAGGCGCGGTGATTGCCGCTACCGAAGCGTCGGGTGGCTCACCGCTCGAAATGGTGAAGCGCATGGCCGAGGAGCTGTCGCCACAATAGGCCGCGGCAGGATTAATGCCGCGGCAGGATAGTAGAGTGAGGCTTTTTCCATGACGACCGAGACGCCCGTGATTGCTTCCGCGCTGCTGATCAACGAGGTCGGCCTGCACGCGCGTCCCGCCGTCAAGCTGACCCAGCTTGCCAAGAGTTTCCGCGCGGCGGTGGAGCTGGCGCTGGGGCCGGAGGGTCCCTGGGTCGATGCCAAGAGCCCGGTCAGGATCATGCGCGTCAAGGCGCCGAAGGGCGCGGTGCTGCATTTCCGTGCCTCGGGTGGCGATGCCGACGCTGCCATCGGCGCGCTGGTCGATCTCGTCGGGCGTGGTTTCGATGAAGCGGCGGGTGAGGGGGCCGGCCGTGCCTGAGGCGCGCCATCACGGCCGTCCTGCCGCACCTGGCTTTGCCAGCGGGCGGGTCGTGACGCTCGACATGGCGGTGGCCGAGCGCCGTGCTGGCGGCGACCGCGAGCAGGAGATGACGGCGCTGCGGGCCGCTGTGGTGAAGGCGGTGACCGAGCTTTCGGCATTGGCGGCCGAAGCCGACGACGATGCGGCCGGAATCCTCGGTTTCCAGATCGCCCTCCTGGAGGATGATGCGCTCTCGGAGCCGGCCTTCGCTGCCATCGCCAGCGGGATCCCGGCCGACGCCGCCTGGCGCGATGCGCTCGACGACGAGATCGCAGGCTACCGTGCGGGCGAGGACGAGACCTTCCACGCCCGCGCCGCTGATCTCGCCGATCTGCGCGACCGCGTGCTTGACCACCTCGGCGCCGGTGCGATTGCGCCCGACGTCACGCGCGGCAGCATCGTTGCCGCTACCGATCTGCCGCCGTCGCGCTTCCTCGCCATCGACTGGCGGGCGGGCGGCGCGGTGCTGCTGTCCGAAGGCAGCCGCAACAGCCATGTGGCGATGCTGGCCCGCGCCCGCGGCGTGCCGATGATCGTCGGCCTCGGCATCGATCCGATCCGCCTGGCCGGCGAAGCGCTGGTCGATGCGACCTGCGGGGAGCTCGTGCTCGATCCGGCGCCGGCGACCCGCGCCGACTTCGAAGCGCGCCGTCGGTCGCACGAACACGGGGCCACCCAGGCCGCCATACGCATCGGCGACCCGGCGGTGACGGCCGACGGCGTCGCGGTGGCGGTCCATATCAACGTCGCCAGCCCGGACGAGCTCGCGTCGCTATCGCCTGCGATCTGCGACGGCATCGGCCTGGTGCGCACCGAGTTCCTGTTTTCGGGCGGCAGCTTGCCGGACGAGGAAGCGCAGTACCGCGTCTATCGCCGGCTCGCCGAATGGTCCAACGGCAAGCCGGTGACCATTCGCACCCTCGATGCGGGCGGCGACAAGCCGGTGGTCGGCCTCACCACGGCCGGCGAGAGCAATCCCTTCCTCGGAGTGCGCGGCGTGCGTCTGTCGCTCTCCTATCCCGACGTCTTCGCCGTTCAACTGCGTGCGCTCGCCCGCGCCGCATGCCACGGCAAGGTCCGCATCATGCTGCCAATGGTGACCCTGCCCGACGAACTCGAAGCCGCCCGCGCTCTGCTCGACAAGGAAATGGCGGCGTTGCGCGCGGCCGGCGTGGCGGCGGAGCGGCCGCCGCTCGGCATCATGGTCGAGGTGCCGGCGGCGGCGCTGGCCATCGAACGCTTTGACGCGGCGTTCTTCTCGGTTGGCTCGAACGACCTCACCCAGTACGTCACTGCGGCCGGGCGCGACATCGCCGCGGTTGCCGATCTTGCCGATCCGCTCAATGCGGCGGTGTTGCGGCTCATCCGCCTGGTGGTCGAGCACGGCCACGCCAGCGGCCGCGAGGTCAGCCTGTGCGGCGATGCCGGCGGCGATCCGGCGGCGATCGAGGCCTTGCTTCGGACGGGCTTGCGCTCGCTGTCGGTGGCGCCCGCCGCGCTCGCCGCCACCAAGGCCGCAATCGGCCGCACGGATCTTGGCCAATGACCGACCGTCCGATCGCCGCACCTGATTCGGACGCGATGGTCGCATACAAGACCATTCTCAAGCGCGTGCTCGACAACCGGCCATCCGGAACGCGGCAGCGTCTCGCGCGAGCGCTTGGCAAGAATCGCTCGTTCATCTCGCAGATTGCCAATCCGGCCTACCCGGTGCCAATCCCTGTGCAGCATCTCGAGACGATGTTCGAGCTCTGCCATTTCTCGCAGGACGATCGGCAAACGTTCCTCGCAGCCTATCGCCGCGCCCATCCTCGCCGACTTGCTCTGGTCCACACCGTCCAGCGCACGCGCATCGTCTCGCTGGCGGTGCCGGATCTCGGCGATGCCAAGCGCAATCGCGCTGTCGACGCTCTGATCGCCGATTTCGTCCGGCGCCTGCGCAAGTTCATCGACGATATCGAGTGATGCCGAGCGCCCCCGCTGTCATCCCGAGCGCAGCGAGGGACCTTTCCTGCGGCCTTAAGGCGCCTCGCTACGCTCGGGGCGACAGGAGTGGGAGGTTCCCCATGAAGAAGCTGATGAATGCCGCCGACACTCTCCTCGCCGAAAGCCTCGATGGCTTTGCCGCTTCACATGCCGACATCCTCGCTCTGGGGCCGGAGCGCAAGTTCGTCCGCCGCCGCACGCCCAGGGCGGGCAAGGTGGCGCTCATCTCTGGCGGCGGTTCGGGTCACGAGCCCTTGCACGCGGGTTTTGTCGGCGTCGGCATGCTGGATGCCGCCTGCCCGGGGCAGGTCTTCACCTCGCCCACGCCCGACCAGATGGTCGAAGCTGCGGCGGCGGTCGACACCGGGGCTGGTTGCCTGTTCATCGTCAAGAACTACGAGGGCGACGTCATGAACTTCGAGATGGCCGCGGAGATCGCCGGCCGCGACGTCCGCACCGTCGTCACCAACGACGATGTCTCGGTCGAAGCCTCGACCTATTCGACCGGACGACGCGGGGTCGCGGGCACGCTCATCGTCGAAAAGATCGTCGGTGCGGCGGCCGAGCGCGGGCGCGATCTGGCGGCGCTTCAGGCGCTCGGCAAGGATGTCAATGGGCGCACGCGCTCGATGGGCGTGGCACTCAGCTCGTGCACCGTGCCGGCTGCCGGCAAGCCCACCTTCCAGATCGGCGAAGACCAGATGGAGATGGGCGTCGGCATTCACGGCGAGCCAGGCCGGCGACGCGTGCCGCTCGCCGCTGCCGATGACATTGCAGGCGAGCTCGTGCAATCCATCCTCAATGATCTGGGACTGAAGCGGGGCACCTCCGTGTTGCTGCTGATCAACGGCTTCGGCGGCACGCCGGCACTCGAACTCTACCTCATGGCGAACGCCGTGCGTCGCATCCTGAGCGCCGCCGGCTTGACGGTGGCGCGCGGCCTCACCGGCAGCTACGTAACCTCGCTCGAGATGGCCGGCTGCTCGGTGACGATAACTGCCCTTGACGATTCGCTCGTGGCGCTTTGGGATGCGCCGGTCCACACGGCCGCGCTGCGCTGGGCGATGTGAGCGCACCTACCGGCGGAGGAAGGCAACATGGCCTATGAAACAGTAAGGGTTTGCAAGCTCACCGGCGGCTGCGGCGCCGAGGTGCTGGGCGTCGACGTCGCGGCGATGAGCAACCGGCAGTGGGACGAGGTGCAGCAGGCCTTCGTCGAGCACGGCGTGATCTTCTTCCGCGACCAGAAGCTCACTCCCGAGCAGCACCTCGCCTTCGCGCGACGCTGGGCGCCGATCGACGTCAACCGCTTCTTCACGGCCGTGCAGGGCCATCCCGCGATCGCCGAGGTGCGCAAGGAGCCGCAGCAGAAGACCAACATCGGCGGCGGCTGGCATACCGACCACAGCTACGATCTCGAGCCCGCCATGGGCTCGATCCTGCTGGCGCGCGAGCTGCCGGAGGAGGGCGGCGACACGCTGTTTGCCAACATGTACCGCGCCATCGAGACGCTCTCGCCCGGCCTGCAGCGCACGCTCGAAGGACTGAACGCGGTGCACGGCTCGGCGCACATCTTCGGCGTCAAGGGCGTCAACGCCGCCAATCCTGAATCGGCCGGCCGCTACGGCAATCAGCACCTGGTCGGCGCCGACGTCGTGCACCCGGTGGTGATCCGCCATCCGTTGAGCGGCCGCAAGGCGCTGTACGTCAATCCGGCCTTCACCTTGCGCTTCGAGGGCTGGTCGGACGAGGACAGCCGGCCGCTGCTCGAGCATCTCTATCGCCACGCCTCGCGGCCGGAATTCACCTGTCGCTTCCGCTGGCGCGAAGGCTCGATCGCCTTCTGGGACAACCGCGCCACCTGGCACTACGCCGCCAACGACTATCACGGCGAACGCCGCCTGATGCACCGCATCACGGTTGCCGGCTGCGCGCTCGAGCGGGCGGCGTAAGGCTACCTCAACGTCAGCGACATCTCCGCCACGCCGGTCGCGAAGTTGTAGCCGGCGTCCTTGACCACGCCCGCCGCGATCATGGCGATCTCGCGGTTGGCGCCGCCGTAGAGCCAGTTGCCGCCGGCCTGCGAGCTCGCCGCCACCGTGCTGTCCTCGCCGACGTAGCGGCCGGAGAGCGCCGTGGCCGATTTTTCGGAGCCGAGCGAATAGACGCGCCAGATCGTGTGCTGCGCATTGGTGTAGCCGATATCGACGCCGTACTTGTGGATCGTGCCGCTGTAGGCGGCCGAGGTGCCGTTCTTGTCGATGAACACGCAGTCGAGCTGCTTGCTCGAGGTGAGCACGTAACCTTGCGAGCCGCTGACGTTGCAGCTCAACGCACCGATGTAGATCCGAGAGGGCGAGTTTTGCTGATTGATCTGCGAGGCCGTCGGCTGCTGGCAGGCAGCGGTCGCCAGCGCGAGCGTCGCCGCGAGCGCGGGCAAAAGACGAAGCTTCATTGGTATCTCCTTTACGGCGCGCACTATGCACAACGGCGCTGCGGATTGTCTTAACGAATTGCCGCCCACAACAGCGCCAGGCCTGAAAGGACCATCACGCCGTCGAGCAGGCGCTGGAACGCGGTCACGCTGAGCCGCTCGACGATCAAGCGTGCCGTGTAGGTGCCGGCCATCACCGAGGAGCCGGAGATCAAGCCTTTCAGCAGGATGTCGAGCGGCAGCGCACCGAACTGGCGGAAGGTCAGCGCCTTGCTGATGTAGAGGGCGAGCGACCCTGCCGCCTCGGTGGCGATGAAGGCGCCCTTGACCAGGCCGTAGGCGGTGAAAGCCGGAACGCTGAGCGGGCCTGTCGAGACGACGATACCGGTGAGGAAGCCGATGACGGCCCCGGCTGCCCCCAGCCCGCCGAGACCCAGGGTCAGGTTGCGCCTGGCGAGCCAGCGGCGTCCCGGCACCATAGCGAGGAAGAAGACGCCGAGCGCCACGTCGACCGCGTGCTCGGGCAGGATCAGGAGCGTGCGCGCGCCGAGGGCGGCGGCGGGAATGCCGCCGAGCGCATAGGCGCCGGCGGCACGCCAATCGATCTCGCGCCACCACGAGGTGACCTTGGCGACGTTGGACATCAGGGCGACCACCGCCATGATCGGCACCGCCTGGCGCGGCCCGAACGCGAACACCAGGATCGGCAGCAGGATGATGGTGGCGCCCGTGCCGACGATGCCGCTCACCGTGCCGGCGACGAAGCCGACGATCAGCACGAGGACGTAGGTCACTATTCTCTTCCGCCCCAACTTTGTTGGGGAGGTGTCCGCGAAACGGACGGAGGGGTCATGAGGGCGTCAGCGAAGAGCATGACCCCTCCGGCCCTCGGGCCACCTCCCCCTCGCGGGGACCGCGAGGGGGAGGAAAGTGCCTAATACCCCAAGTTCGGCCGCAGCCACTTCTCGGCCTGCGCGAGCGGCACGCCGCGGCGGCGGGCGTAGTCCTCGACCTGGTCACGGCCGATGCGCGCCACGCCGAAATACTGCGCCTGCGGATGGCCGAAGTAGTAGCCCGACACGGCCGCCGTCGGCAGCATGGCGAAGCTTTCGGTCAGCGTCATGCCGGCGTTCTGCCCGGCATTGAGCAGCCGGAACAGCTCGGGCTTCTGGCTGTGGTCGGGGCAGGCGGGATAGCCCGGCGCCGGCCGGATGCCGCGGTACTTCTCGCGGACCAGCTCGTCGTTCGAGAGCGCCTCCTCCGGCGCATAGCCCCACAAGGTCTTGCGCGCTCGCTCGTGCAGGCGCTCGGCGAATGCCTCGGCCAGCCGGTCGGCCAGCGCCTTCAACAGGATGTCGGAGTAGTCGTCGTGGTCGGCCTTGAAGCGCGCGAGATGCTCCTCGATGCCGTGCCCCGCGGTCACCGCGAAGCCCCCGATCCAGTCGGCTTCCGGCGAGATGAAGTCGGCCAGGCACATATTGGCCCGCCCGGCCCGCTTCTCGACCTGCTGGCGCAGGAAATAGAGCCGCGACATCTCCTTGGCGCGGCTCTCGTCCGCGTAGAGCACGACATCGTCGCCGTCGCGCCGACAGGGCCAGAAGGCCACCACGCCTTTGGCCGTCAGCCACTTCTCGCGCACGATGCGGTCGAGCATCTTGCGCGCGTCGCCATAGAGCTTGCGTGCGCTCTCGCCCACCACCTTGTCGTCGAGGATCTCGGGCCACGTGCCGGCGAGCTCCCAGGCGCGGAAGAACGGCGTCCAGTCGATGCGCTCGATCAGCTCGTGCAGCGGATACTCGGCGAAGATGCGGCTGCCCGT
>JAFAKN010000125.1 GCA_019235415.1 Alphaproteobacteria bacterium | reverse complement strand
GCCTTCGGCACGGGCACCTCGCTGGAGGGCCACATCAGCGCGCCCAACGGCGGCGTCTCGCTCGACGTCAGCCGCATGAACCGCGTGCTGCAGGTCAACGAAGCCGATCTCGACGTCGTGGTGCAGCCCGGCGTCACGCGCAAGCAGTTGAATGAATATATCCGCGCCACCGGTCTCTTCTTCCCGATCGATCCCGGCGCCGACGCCTCGCTCGGCGGCATGACCAGCACGCGCGCCTCAGGCACCAATGCGGTCCGCTACGGCACCATGCGCGAGAACGTGCTGGCGCTGCAGGTGGTGACCGCCGACGGTCGGCTGATGCGGCTCGGCCGCCGCTCGCGCAAGTCGAGCGCGGGCTACGACCTCGTGAAGCTGTTCGTGGGCTCGGAAGGCACGCTCGGCATCATCACCGAGATCACGCTCCGGCTCTACGGCATTCCCGAATCGATGGTCTCCGCGACCTGCGCCTTCGAGACGCTGGAGGGGGCGGTCAACACGGTGATCCAGACGATCCAGTCGGGCATTCCGGTGGCCCGCATCGAGCTCATGGACCCCGAGACCGTCGACACGGTGAACAAGTACTCCAAGCTCGACCTGCCATTGAAGAGCACGCTGCTGCTCGAGTTCCACGGCACCGAGGCCAGCACCAAAGAGCAGGCCGAGATGGTCCAGGCGCTGGCCGCGGAGAACGGCGGCGGCGACTTCGCCTGGACCAGCCAAGCCGAGGAGCGCAGCAAGATGTGGCAGGCGCGCCACGACGCGGCCTGGGCGGCCAAGGCTGCCAGGCCCGGCTGGGGCATGTGGGCAACCGACGTCTGCGTGCCGATCTCGCGCCTCGCCGAGTGCATACTCGAGACGCAGAAGGACATCGTCGCCACCGGCCTTTACGCGCCCATCGTCGGCCACGTCGGCGACGGCAACTTCCATCTCACGATGATGGTCAATCCCGACGACCCGACCTACCTCAAGCGCGCCGACGCCCTGAACGACCGCTTGGTGGCTCGCGCCCTGTCGCTTGGCGGCACCTGCACCGGCGAGCACGGCGTCGGCCTGGGCAAGATCAAGTTCCTGTACGAGGAGCATGGCGAAGCGATGTCGCTGATGCGGGCGATCAAGCGAGCGCTCGATCCCGACAACATCATGAATCCGGGCAAGATCATCGGCCCGATCAATTAGATGACCTCCATGCACCGTCTCGACTGGTCGGGTTCCGAAAAGAAGATCGCGCGGCGCGCTTATGAAGCCGCGGCCGACATCGTGCTGGCCCGAGCCTTGGAGGAGTTCAAGACCAAGGCCGCCGCCGTCGCGACACCCTCCGACATGTGGGACATTGAAGACTATCTGCGGGCGCGCCGGCGCGAGATCGATGAGCTGCTCGACTTTCGCTACTCACAGCTTCCGTTCGTGTTCGCTCGGCTCATTCATGAGGGATACTCCGACGAAGCCCAGCTCGCCGGCCTGTCGGAAGAGAAGCTCGAGGTTATTCGCCGCTACCTTTCCTTCATGGCCGGCGACCAAGCCGGATGAGAGCGCGGTTTATTCGACCGCCATGCCCTTCTCGGCCAGCTCCTTCTTGGCATTCTCGTTCTTGGCCAGCTGCGCCAGCCCCATGCCGCGCAGCACGTTGGGCGCCTTGGTGAACTGGATGTTGTCGTAGCCCACGATCTCGATGCGGTTGCCCCAAGGATCGAGGAAGTCGAGGAACCGGCCGGGCAGCACGGTGACACCTGCATCCTTGAGCGCCTGCCGCGCGGCCTCCTTGTCGTCGACTACCAGGCCGAAATGGCGGCCATCGTCGGGCGCTTGCCTGCGGCCTTTCTGGAGGGCGATGAACTGGTCGCCGAGATCGATGAACGCCATGGTCGCGCTCTTGCCACGCAGCGTGAACTCGAACAACCGGCCGTAGAAGGCCAGGGCTTCCTCGATGTCGCCGACCTCCAGCGCCACATGGTTGAAGCCGACGACGCGCGGTCTCTTTGGGTCTGCCATGACCATCCTCCTGCTGCGGCCTGCAGATCAGGTGGGAAGACGCACCATATAAAGCAAGCGCTGCGCCGGACCTCTCTGTCATCCCGAGCGCAGCGAGGGATCCTTCCATCGCCTAAGGATCCCTCACTTCGTTCGGGATGACAGGCAGTGCGTTCGGGACGAAGTGCGTTCGGACGGGCGTGGCGTTCTGCCCTTCAGACCGCGGCCTGAACCATGATCTCGACCTTCAGGGCCGGGTTGGCGAGCTTGGCCTCGACGGTGGCGCGCGCCGGCGAGCTGCCCGGGGCGACCCACTTGTCCCACACCTCATTCATCTGGCTCCAGGTGCCGATGTCGGTCAGCCAGATGTTGGCCGACAGGAGCTTCGATTTGTCGGTGCCCGCCTCGGCCAGGAACTTGTCGATCTTGGCCAGGATCTGCGCCGTCTGGCCCTTCACGTCGGCCTTGGTGTCGTCGGCGGTGAGGCCCGCGAGATAGACGGTGTTGCCGTGCACGACGGCGCTGCTCATGCGGGGGCCGGCGTTGATGCGCTTGACGCTCATGTTCTCTCCTCCTGTGCTCTTCGAGCGGCGCGACCTTAGCAGAGCCTAGATCGCGGCGACGACCATGATTTCGACCTTCATCTTCGGGTCGCTGAGCCGCGCCTGTACCGTCGCACGCGCCGGCGTTTTAGCGGGCACCACCCAGGCATCCCACACCACGTTCATGGCGGCGAAGTCGGCGATGTCGGCGAGCCAGATCACCGCCGACAGGATCCGGCTCCTGTCGCTGCCGCCCTTGGCGAGCAACGCATCGATCTCGGCCAGCGCCTGCTTCACCTGCCCGGTGATGTCGAGCGCGGTGTCCTCCGGGATCATCCCGGATAGATACATGCGATCGTCCAGGATCACCGCCTCACTCAGTCGCGGTCCGGGATCGATGCGTCGAACGTCGCTCATGCGCGCTCGCGGATGTCGGAGAACTTGATCTTGGGCGAGCGCTCGGCAATGTAGCCCAGCTCCCAGGCGTTGCGTGCCAGGAACACCGGCGCACCGTCGCGGTCCTCCGACATGCCGCCGCGATTGGCGGCCATGAAGGCGTCGAGATCGGCCTTGGTCACGGCCGAGATCCAGCGCGCCGTCTCGAACGGCGCCGGCTCGAGGTCGATCTTGACCTGGTACTCGGCTTCGACTCGCGTCTTCAACACGTCGAGCTGCAGTTCGCCCACGACCCCCACGATGTGGTCGCCGCCGATCACGCGCCGGAACACCTGGGTCACGCCCTCCTCCGCGAGATCGTCGAGCGCGCGTTTCAGCTGCTTGGACTTCATCGGGTCCTCCAGCCGCACGCGGCGCAGGATTTCCGGCGCGAAGTTCGGGATGCCGATGATCTTGACCGGCTCGCCCTCGGTCAGCGTGTCGCCGACCCGAAGCACGCCGTGATTGGGCACGCCGATGATGTCGCCCGGCCAGGCTTCGTCGACGATCTCGCGCTCGCGGGCGAAGAACAGGATGGGCGAATTCACCGACAGGACCTTGCCGGTGCCCATCTGGGTGAGCTTCATGCCGCGGCGGAACTTGCCGCTGCACAGCCGCATGAAGGCGATGCGGTCGCGATGGTTGGGGTCCATGTTGGCTTGGACCTTGAACACGAAGCCCGCGACCTTGGGCTCGGTCGGCTCGATGGCGCGCGGCTCGGCCGGCTGCGGCCTGGGTGGCGGCGCCCATGCGGCCAGCGCATCCAAGAGCTCGCGCACGCCGAAATTGTTGTAGGCACTGCCGAAGAACACCGGCGTCAGATGGCCGCCGCGGTAGGCCTCGAGATCGAACGCCGGATAGGCAGCGCGCACCAGCTCGACCTCTTCGGCAAGCTTCTCGTCGGTGATGCTGTAGTTCTCGATGATCTCGCCGATGCGGGCCCGGTCCGCCGAATCGAACACCAGCATGCGATTGCGCGCCAGGTCGTAGGTGCCCTTGAAGCTCTGCCCCGAGCCGGACGGCCAGCTCATCGGCGCGACATCGAGGGCGAGGGTCGCGGCGATCTCGTCGAGAAGCTCGATCGGATCCCGGCTCTCGCGGTCCATCTTGTTGATGAAGGTCACGATCGGCACGTCGCGCAAGCAGCAGATCTCGAACAGCTTGCGGGTGCGCGCCTCGATGCCCTTGGCCGCATCGATCACCATGACCGCCGAATCGACGGCGGTCAGCGTGCGATAAGTGTCCTCGCTGAAGTCCTCGTGGCCCGGCGTGTCCAAAAGGTTGAACACTGCGCCGGCGTACTCGAAGTGCATCACCGAGGTGGTGACCGAGATGCCGCGCTGCTGCTCGATCTTCATCCAGTCCGAGCGCGCCCGCCGCGCCTCGCCGCGCGCCTTCACCGCGCCCGCGACGTGGATCGCGCCGCCGAACAGCAGCAGCTTTTCGGTCAGCGTCGTCTTGCCGGCGTCCGGATGCGAGATGATGGCGAACGTCCGCCGCCGGCCGGCGGGATGGCCATTGAGACGCGCATCGGATGGCAGGGAAAGGGTGGAATCGGGCACTTCGAGACCTTGGGTGGCAAGGGGTTAGCCGAGGGCGACTGCGGCGTCAATTTGGATGCTGCTCCACGACAACGTGTCATCCCGAGCGAAGCGAGGGATCCTTGGGGCAACAGGAAGGATCCCTCGCTGCGCTCGGGATGACAGAGGGGCGCTCGGGATGACAGAGGCTCCGCTCGGGATGACAGAGGAGGACGATGGGGCTCATCATCCTTTCGCCTGCAGTTCTTCCCGAAGCATCTCGAGCTCCAGCCATTCGGTCTCGGCAGCGTCGAGGTCGGCTTGGGCTGCGCCAAGCCGCGCGGTCTTGCGGGCGAAGGAGGCGGCATCGCGGCCATAGAGCTCGGGATCGGCCAGCGCCTGATGTAGAGCCCCGATTTCCGCCTGCAAGGCTTCGATCTTGCGCGGCAGCTCCGCCAGGGCGCGCTCGCGCTTGTAGCCGAGCCGTCGCGTTGGCGCGTTTTCCCGTGTTGGTGGCGACTTTTCGCGGCGAGGAGCAGCAACAACCGTCTCCGGACGCGGCTCGCGCTGGATGAGATAGTCGCTGTAGCCGCCGGCATACTCGATGGCGCTGCCGTCGCCTTCGACGGCGATCGTCGAGGTCACCAGCCGGTCTAAAAAATCGCGGTCGTGGCTGACCAGCAGGACGGTGCCGTCGTAGTCCGACAGCGCCTCCTGCAAGAGATCGAGCGTGTCGGCGTCGAGATCGTTGGTCGGCTCGTCGAGCGCCAGCAGGTTCGACGGAGCGGCCAGCGCCTTGGCCAGCACCAGGCGATTGCGTTCGCCGCCCGACAGGGTGCGCACCGGCTGGCGCGCCTGCTCGTCGCGGAACAGGTATTCGCGCAGGTAGCTCATGACGTGCATCTGCCGGCCGCGCACCAGCAGGTGGTCGTTGCGGTCGGCCAGGATCTCCCACGGCGTCTTGTCCGGATCGAGCACCGCGCGGCGCTGGTCGATCACGACCGGCATCAAATTGGCGCCGAGCTTGACCGAGCCGCTGTCAGGCGAGAGCTCGCCCAGCAGCATGCGCAGCAGCGTCGTCTTGCCCGCGCCGTTGGGCCCGATCAGCCCGACGCGGTCGCGCCGGAAGATGCGGGTCGAGAAGTCCCGGATGATCGTGCGTTCGCCCCAGCGCTTGGCGATGTTGCGCGCCGTGATGGCGAGCGTGCCCGACTGCTCCGCTTGGGCGACCTCGATCGACGCGCGCCCGACCGGCCCGATCTGCTGGCGGCGCTCGCGCCGCAGCGCGGCGAGCTGGCGCAACCGGCCCTCGTTGCGCGTCCGGCGGGCGCGGATGCTCTTGCCCGCCCATTCGGTCTCGCGCTCGATCAGCCGGTCGAGCTTGTGGCGTTCGGTGGCCTCGCGTTCGAGGATCTCATTCGACCAGCTCTCGAAGGCGGCATAGCCCTGGTCGAGGCGGCGCACGATGCCGCGGTCCAGCCACAGGACGGCGCGGGCGACGTTGGCCAGCAGCCGCCGGTCATGGCTCACCAGGACATAGGCGCCGCGCCAGCCCAAAAGCTTTTCCTCGAGCCATTCGATGGTCGGCAGGTCGAGATGGTTGGTCGGCTCGTCGAGCAGCAGCACATCGGGCTCGGCAACGAAGGCGCGGGCCAGCGACGCGCGACGCGCCTCGCCGCCCGATAGCCCGACGGGATCGCGGCCGCCGTCGAGGTTCAGCGCCGCCAGCAAGGTCTCCACGCGATAGTCCGAAGAGCCGAGCGGATCGTTCAAGCCGGCAGCGACATAGTGGCCGACTGTGGGGTGGCCCGAGAAATCGGGTTCCTGGGTCAGCGTGGCGACGGTGACACCGGGCTGGGCGAACCGGGTGCCTGAATCGGCGAGCGGCTCGCCCGCCAGGACGCGCAATAGCGTCGATTTGCCGGCACCGTTGCGACCGACCAGGGTCAGGCGATCGCCCGGCGCGATCGCAAGGTCGACGCCGTCGAGCACGGTCTGATCGCCCAGCCGATAGCGGATGGCTGAGAGGGCAAGGAGCGGTGGATCGGCCATGGAAGGCGGTTAAATGGGCGAAGCTGTCCACATCGGCAAGCGCTCGTGCAGGGGTTAGGATCAGCCATGCTGCGGGTGGTGGATGATCCCAAACGTTTCGGGCGCGCGCTAAGGCGGCTGCAGGCTTCCCTCAAAGGCGTTCCCGCGCGCGGCGTGCGCCTCACATGGCGCGGCGGCGAGCTGCGCACGACCATCCGGTGGGCGCGCGACGACGGTTTCTGGTGGGCGTTCGAGCCACGCGGCCCTCGCGAGGCCCTGCTGCTGGGCTGTGCCCACGATGCACCCCGCAAGCGCGAGAGCATCACCTGCGAGATCAACCTGCGGCGTGGCGGCGTCGACCGCCGGCTCGCGGGCATCGTCGCCGCGGACGACGCGGGCGCGCTCTATCTCGCCCATTCCGGACGTATCGTCGGCCGGCGCAAAGGCCGCACCAAGACCGCCTTCCGCGCGTTCCTTGCCGACGGCGTATGGCGCACGGTCACCTGGCCCGATGGCGTCGAGAGCGAGGCGCTGATCGTGGCGCCGCTGGACAGTCCGCGGCTCACGCGCCTCTTGGGCCAGTTCGTCGCTGCGGTTCGTCGCTTCAAGACGGGGGATGCGCCGTTGCCCTCCGGCCGGCTCCAGGTCGCGCCGACCGTCGCGGATTCCGCTCGGGCGGCCTGCGACCGACGGCTGGTCGACTTCGCCCTGCACGAGGAGCTCGCCAAGCGCGGCCTGTTCGGCGGCCCGGACCACTTGTTCGTGCTGCGCGGCGAGCGGCCGCAGCCGCTGTTCGCCCTCGTGGCGGACGGACGGCCCGAAGAACTGGCGATGGCGGTCGGCTCGCTGTCCCTGGCGTCGGCGCGCGGCGGCGCCGAGGTCCGCCCGATCCTGATCGCCCCGGCGGCCCTGGCCGAGCGCGAGATCAGCGCCCTGCAGGCGCTGCCCTTCGCCTGCGTGCGCTTCCGCTGGCGCGGCGCGCGCGCCATCTTCGATGGCCTGGATGATGCCTTGGAGTAACACTTCATATTCCACGAAGTATTTCGGCGAGCGATTGCGGGCCTGCCCCGCAAGGGGGGTTTCTGGTATTGATGGTATTGTTGGCAGCGCGACTCGCGGCGGCAGACCGCGGACCCGAGCCATTCGCGCAGGTTTCGCAGTTTTGGCACCTGATGCGTCAATCGCGGCGCGGCCGCGACACCGGCGTGGACCGCGGCATGCGCCTCCAGGCGACGGCACATACACGCCAATTTTTCTCGAATGCGCGGCGGGGCCGCCGAGAGGGACAGGATGGCGAGCGTGCAAGGGATCCGCCTTTCGGAGTAGGGCTGACGATGCGCCGGCGCTCCGATGCCGGAGCAGCCCTCTTGGAGAAGACTTAAGCACACATGAGGACCGTGGTCAAGTATTGCTTTTAGCCCCTGGTCCTGAATTTCTTGGCACCATATGCCAAGAAATTCTTTCGAGAGCCGGCCGGCCGCGGCGGTGGGCGACGCGACGCTGCAGGCTGGGCGTTCGCCGATGGTGATGGGGCTGACGACGGCTCTATGGGTGAGCGCGCAGGTGCGGCTGTGCGATCGCGCCTTCATCCCGGCTGCCGTGGTCCGTCGCGGCGACCCCGACGCCGGCACCGTGCTGGTCAAGGTCAACCGCTTCGAGGCGGGCGTCACGGTCTACACCCAGGCCAACGCCTTCGACGACGGCCCGGCATGGCTGCGCGGCACCGGCCCGGCGCCGGTGCCCGAACCGGAAGCCGACGCCTACATCGCCCGCCAGGTGGCGCGCGACCCCGATCTCTGGGTGCTCGAAATCGAGGACCGCAAGGGCGCGTACAAGGTGGACGGGAAGATCGTTTGATTCTGTCATCCCGAGCGCAGCGAGGGATCCTTAAGGCCGCGGGAAGGATCCCTCGCTTCGCTCGGGATGACAGAAAGGCGCTCGGGATGACAGAAAGGCGCTCGGGATGACAGAAAGGCGGTCGAGACGGCGAAGCCTACGACGGCGGCAGCACCGACATCGGGTCGACGGTCTTGCTGCCGCCGCGGCGCACTTCGAAGTGCACGCGAGGGCTCGCGGCGCCGCCGGAATCGCCGGCCTTGGCGATGGTCTGGCCCTTCTTCACCTCGTCGCCCTTCTTGACCAGCAGCGCCTCGTTGTTGCCGTAGGCGGTGATGTAGCCGCCGGGATGCTGGACCAGTACCAGGTTGCCGAGATTGGCGACCTCGCTGCCGGCGTAGACGACGGTGCCGCCGTCGGCCGCCTTCACGGGTTCTCCGGTCTGGGCCTGGATGTCGATGCCGTCGCTCTTCTGGCCGCCGGCCGTGGCGCCGTAGGGCACCAGGACCTTGCCTTTGACCGGCCAGACGAAATGCTGCGGCGTCGCCGCCACCGTCACGTTGGTTTCGGAAGCCGGAGGGCTGAGCGGCGTGGGCTGCCCAGCGGCGGCCGAGCGCGGCGGCGCCTCGGCCTGCCCGGGCGGCGGCAGGTTCTCGCGCTTCACCGGGGTGGGCGGCGGCGCCGGCTGGATGATGCCGGTGGGGACCCCGCCGGTGCTGTCCGGCACGAAGCGTGCGCCGGGCAGTTCGAGCGCCTGGCCCGGCTTCAGCGTATAGGGCTTCTGCAGGTTGTTGCGGTCGATGATCGTCGAGGCCGGCACGCTGTAGCGCTGGGCCACGCTCTCGACGGTGTCCTTGTCCTTCACGATATAGGTAGCCGGCGAACCCGGCGCGGCGCCGGATCCGGGATATTCGATGGTGCCTTGGCGTGACGGGTAGATCGTCGAGCAGGCGCCGAGCGCGACCGACAACGCCGCTGTTGTATTCAGCGTGCGCCACCAGCCGGCCCATCGCGAGGGGAAGCGAAGGGCTCTTTTCATGAGGGCATTTTACTGCATCTGCGGCCCGGCGGGAATGCATCCGCATGGCTGTCATCCCGAGCGAAAGCGAGGGATCCTTCCTGCGGCCCTAAGGATCCCTTGCTTTCGCTCGGGATGACAGAATCAGCCCTGGCCCAGCACGGGCAGGGCGCCGGTGACCAGCGGCACGAAGCGGACCGGCATCAAGGTGTCCCGCTGCAGGCCGTTCTCGGTCTTGACGATGCGCTCGACGACCTGAGCCGTCGGGTCGCGCCCGACCGGGACGATCAGCACGCCGCCCAGCGCCAGCTGGTCGATCAGGGCCTGCGGACGCTCTTCGGCGGCGGCGGTCACGATGATGCGATCGAACGGCGCCTGGCCCGCCCAGCCCTTGCTGCCGTCGCCGACGTCGAACACCACGTTGTGGATGCGCAGCTCGAGCAGCAGCCGCTCGGCCTCCTTGGACAGGGGCTTGTAGCGCTCGACCGTGTAGACGCGCCGCGCCAGCTTGGCGAGGATGGCCGCCTGGTAGCCCGAGCCGGTGCCGATCTCGAGCACCTTCATGCGCGAGCCGACCTTCAGCGCTTCGGTCATCGATGCCACGACCAGCGGCTGGCTGATGGTCTGGCCGAACGCGATGGGCAGCGCGGTGTTGTCCCAGGCGCGCTCGGTGAAGGTCCCCGACACGAAGCGCTCACGGTCGACGGCGGCGATGGCGGCCAGCACGCGTTCGTCGGCGATGCCGCTGCTGCGCAGCTCGGCGACCAGCCGTTGCATCGCCGGGACGTTCACGGGCCTCGCCTCAGCCCAGCTGGAATTCGTCGGCGAACTGGGTGCCGAGCTTGCGGCGCATGGCCTCGTGCGTGAGGTCGAGATGCAGCGGCGTCACCGAGATGTGGCCCGAGCGGATGGCCGAGATGTCGCTCGCCAAGTCGATCTCGCTTTCCTGCGGTTGGTAGCCGATCCAGTAGTAGGTGCCGCCGCGCGGATCGGTACGCTCGATGATGTAGCCGCCGAAGCCGCGATTGCCCTGATGCGTGACGCGCACGCCCTGCACCGCACCGGCGACAACATCCGGGAAATTCACGTTGAGCAGGACGTTGCGCGGCCACTCGACGGCCAGGGCGCGGCGCACGACCTGGGCGCCGAAGTGCGTTGCAGTGCCCCACTTCACCGGATGCTCGTGCGTGTAGGCCTGGCTGAAGGCGATCGACGGCAGGCCGAGCAGGCAGCCTTCCATCGCCGCCGCGACGGTGCCGGAATAGGTGACGTCGTCGGCGATGTTGGCGCCGCGGTTGACGCCCGAGAACACGATGTCGGGCTTTCGGTCGCGCAACAGGTGCTTTACGGCAAACAGCACGCAATCGGTGGGCGTGCCGTCGATGGCGAATTTCGACTCGGCGACGTTGCGGCAGCGGATCGGCTTCGACAGCGACAGCGAATGGCCGGCGCCGCTCTGGTTGACCTCGGGCGCCACCACCCACACGTCGCTCGACAGCTGCGAGGCGATCTCGATCAGCGCCTCCAGCCCCGGGGCGTGGATGCCGTCGTCGTTGGTGACGAGAATGCGCTTCCTGGAGAGGGCGGCGGCTTTCACGGACGGACAGCCGGCCCCGGCAGTGTCACCAGTCCATTCATGTAAGGCCGCAAGGCCTCGGGGATGGTCACGGATCCGTCCTCGTTCTGGTAGTTCTCCAGGATGGCGATCAGCGTGCGCCCGACCGCCAGCCCCGAGCCGTTCAAGGTGTGCACGAAGCGCGTACCTCCTCCCTTGCCTTTGGGGCCTTCTTTCGGCCGGTAGCGCGCGCCCATGCGGCGGGCCTGGTAGTCGCCGCAGTTCGAGCAGCTCGAGATCTCGCGGTACTTGCCCTGCCCCGGCAGCCAGACTTCTATGTCGAACGTCTTGCGCGACGCCGGCCCCATGTCGCCGCCGCACAGCACGACGGTGCGAAACGGAATTTCCAGCCGTTTCAGCACCTCCTCCGCGCGGCCGGTCATGCGCTCATGCTCGGCGTCGGACTGCTCGGGCGTGGTGATGCTGACGAGCTCGACCTTGGGGAACTGGTGCTGGCGGATCATGCCGCGCGTATCCTTGCCGGCCGCGCCCGCTTCCGAGCGAAAGCAGGGCGTGAAAGCCGTGAAGCGCAACGGCAGATCCTTCTCGTCGAGCACGGTGTCGTTCACCAGGTTGGTGAGCGGCACCTCGGCCGTCGGGATCAGCCAGAAGCCGTTGTCGGTGTGGAACATGTCCTCGGCGAAGCGCGGCAGCTGGCCGACGCCGTAGGCCGCGTTGTCGCGCACCAGCAAAGGCGGATTGACCTCGGTGTAGCCGCCCTCCGGGCTGGTGTGCAGGTCGAGCATGAACTGCGCGACGGCACGCTCGAGCCGCGCCAGCCGTCCCTTGAGGTAGACGAAGCGCGCGCCGGAGATCTTGGCCGCCGCAGCGAAATCCATCTCGCCGGTCGCCTCGCCCAACGCGACATGGTCCTTCGGCGAGAAGCCGAAATTGCGCTGGCTGCCGATGCGGCGGATCTCGACGTTGGCGGTCTCGTCGACGCCGTCCGGCACGTCGTCGAACGGCAGGTTGGGCAGCACCTCCAGGCGATGCGTCAGCTGCTCGTCGAGATGCTGCGCCTCGGCCTCGCCCTTGCGCAGCTCTTCCTCGAGGGCCGCCACTTCGGCCATCAGGTTATCGGCCGCCTCGCCCTTGGCCTTGGCGACACCGATCTGGCGGCTGAGCGCCTTGCGCCTGGCCTGCGCCGCCTCGCTTGCCGAGATCGCCGCGCGCCGCTTCTTGTCGATCGCCAGCAGCTCCTCGGCCATCGGCGGCAGGTTGCGCTTCTTGAGGCCGGCGTCGAACTGAGCCGGATGCTCGCGGATGAAACGGATGTCGTGCATGGCTAGGCGTCTGTCGCCTCTTCGGCTTCGGCCTGCCGTTCCTCATCCGCGCGCTTCCTCTCGATACGGCCGCCGATCAGGATGCTGAGCTCGTAGAAGGCCAAAAGCGGCACGGCCAGCGCGATCTGGCTGATGACGTCGGGCGGCGCCAGGACCGCGGCGACCACGAAGCAGATGACGATGGCGTAGCGCCGTTTCGACTTCAGCGCTGCGGTCGACAGGATGCCGACGCGGATCATCAGGGTCAGCAGCACCGGCATCTCGAAGGCGAAGCCGAAGGCGAAGACCAGCTGCAGCACGCGCTCGAGGTAGTCGGAAGCGCGCAGGTTCTTCTCGATGTCCGGCGGCGCGTACTGCGTCAGCATGAAGTTGATCACATAAGGCATGACGACGTAGTACATGACCACGCAGCCGGCGTAGAACATGAACGGCGTCGCGATCAGGAACGGCAGGAAGGCGCGCTTCTCGCGGCGGTACAGGCCCGGCGCCACGAACAGCCAGATCTGCGTGGCGATCAGCGGGAAGCCGACGATCAGCGACAGGAAGGCCGACAGCTTCACCGTCACGAAGAAGAACTCGAAGATGTCGAGGACTTGCAGCCTGTAGCCGTCGCGCAGCGCCGGCTGGATCAGGAACGAGAAGATCGGCTTGGCGAAATAGAACGTGATCAGGAACACCCCGATGAAGCTGATCAGGGCGTAGATCAGCCGCGTGCGCAACTCGATCAGATGATCGAGCAGCGGCATCGGCTTGTCGTCCTCGGGTCCCTCGTGCTCTTGCGTGGTCAATGTTCGGGTCGCGGCCTGGGTGCCGCGTTATGCCGCCCTTTGCGGCTCAATTCAAAGCGCTAATTGGCGCCAGGGTTAGCCGACCGCTGCGGCCTTGGCCGGCTTCTCTTCCTCTGCAGGCGAGTCCTCTGCAGGCGAGCCCTCTGCAGGCGAGGAGGGCGACGACGAGATAGGCGCCGGGGCCATTTCTTCCGCCGAAGACGGTTCACCAGCAGTGATCGCCGGCGCCGGGTCGGCCGCGATCTGTGGTGCCGATTCGGGCTCGGCCAGCGGATTGTCCAATGCAGCCTTGCTTTCCGCGATGGCCTTCTCGCCTTCCGCCATGCCTTCCTGGATGGCGCTCTTGATCTCCTTGGTCGGATCGAGCGACTTGAAGTCGAGGCCGGGTCCCGATTCGAGCTGCTTCTTCACCTCATCGAGCTCGGACTGGCGCACCATCTCGTCGACATGGCCGCGAAACTCGCTGGCCATGGCGCGCATCTGGGCCATCCACTTGCCCCAGCTGCGCAACAAGCCGGGCAGCTCCTTGGGACCGATGACGACCAGCGCCACGATCACGATGACCAGGAGCTCGGGACTGTCGATACCGAACATCGGCGCTCAACCGCCGGCGACGTCAGACCTTGGCGGCGCTGTCGTGCCGGATCTCGCCGGCCGGCGAGGTCGAGGTCTGCGCGGTGATCGGCTTGGCGCTGTCGCCCGGTTGACCGGCCTGCTGGGGCGGCGCTTCCTCGTTGCCGCCGGCGCCCACGCCCTTCTTGAAGGCCGACAGCCCCTTGCCGAAGTCACCCATGAGCTGCGAGATCTTGCCGCGACCGCCAAACAGCAGCAGCACGACGGCCAGCACGATAAGCCAGTGCCATATGCTGAAGCTACCCATATGAAAATGCTCCCAAAAAGGTTTGCGATCGGCGCGAGCCCGATTATGGCACCTCGCGCGAAGCCCCGGCAACACGTCGAATAAGGCCCTTTGGGGGCTCTAGCCGCGCCTCTCGTCCGACGCCAGCGGCTCGCTGGTTTCGTCCTCGTCGGGCTCGAGGGGCAGGTCGGGCTCCTCGGGTCGAAATATGGGGGGCTGGGCGCGTCCGTCCAAGAGGCCTGCGGCTTTCAGTTCCTCCTGGCCCGGCAGGTCGTCGAGGCTCGGCAAACCGAAATGCTCGAGGAAGAACTCGGTCGTGCCCCAGGTCACCGGCTTGCCCGGCGCGCGACGGCGGCCGATCGGCTTGATCCAGTTCTGCTCGAACAGAAGGTCGAGCGTCCCCTTGCTCAAGCCGACGCCGCGCACCTGCTCGATCTCAGCGCGCGTCACCGGCTGGTGGTAGGCGATGATGGCGAGCGTCTCGATCGCCGCCCGCGACAGTTTGCGCGTCACCGGGCGTTCGATCTTGAGCTTCTCGGCGAGGTCGGGCGCGGTGCGGAAGGCATAGCCGCCCGCCACCGGCACCAGATTGACGCCGCGTCCCGCGTAGACCTCGGCGAGGTCGGCCAGCAGGCGCTTGACGTCCGCCCCGTCGGGCAGTCGCTCGGCCAGCGCCTTCTCGTCGAGCGCCTGCGTGCCGGCGAAGATCAGCGCCTCGAGCAGCCTGAGATGCTGGGCGTGCTCGGGCGACACGACGTCTGTCACCTTCTCTGGGGTCACGTTTTCCGCGGTCACGGGCTGGCCTTCGCTCATGCTCGACCACCCCGCTTACGCACGTAGATCGGCCCGAAGCGCTCGGTCTGGCGCAGCTCCAACGAGCCATCCTTGGCCAGCTGCAAGCCGGCCACGAAGGTTGACGCCAGCGCCGAGCGGCGACGCGTCGGATCGCTCAGGCCCGCCGGCAGGAACGCCTCCAGGGTCTGCCAGTCGACGGCGATGCCCAGCATGCGGGCCAGTCGCTCCGCCGCCTCCTCGACCGAGAAGAACTGCATCGGCTCGATCTGGTAGGTGTCGGCGTCCTTCGGTCGCAGCTGGTGACCGTAGGCCGCGAGCAGGTCGTAGAGCTTGACGTCCCACACCGCGCGTCGCACGACCACGACGCCCTCGGGCTGGCCGCGCGGAAAGACATCGTGGCCAAGCCGGGGCCGGGCCATCAGGCGAACGCCGGCCTCCTGCATCGCCTCCAGCCGCCGCAATTGCCATTGCAGCGCATCGGCCATCTCCTGGCCGGACGGCTCCTCGCCGGGCGGCGGCTCGGGCAGCAGCAGGCGCGACTTTAGATAGGCAAGCCACGCCGCCATCACGAGGTAGTCGGCGGCGAGCTCCAGTCGCAGCCGCCGTGCCTTGGCGATGTGCGCCAGGTACTGGTCGACCAGGGCGACCATCGAGATGCGCCGCAGGTCGACCTTCTGCTCGCGCGCCAAAGTGAGCAGCAGGTCGAGCGGCCCTTCGAAGCCCTCGAGGTTGACGATCAGCTCGCCCTCGCCCGGCGGGATCACGTCGGGGCCGGCCGCGGCGAAGCCGTCGGGATTGGCGGTTTGCTCGGGTCGATCCATGCAGTCCGGGTTTATCCAGCAGCGCGCCGCATCGCCACAGGATTTCCCCTGCTTTATCCCCATTCCGGCAGCAGGACGCGCAGACGCTCGGCGGCCTCGCTCATCGCGGCCTTGCCGAGCGGCGCATGCAGGCGGCGCAACGTCTGGCGGCCGCGCTGGAAGCGTTGCTCGGCGGCATCGGTCATCGGGCCGATGCGCGCCACGATGTTCGTCATCTCGTCCATGCGGCCGTTGCAGTGCAAAGCGATGTCGCAGCCGGCCGCCAGGGCACGCGAAGCCCGCTCACCCAGCGTGCCACCGAGCGCCTGCATGGAAAGATCGTCGCTCACCAGGAGGCCGTCGAAGCCGATATGGCCGCGGATCACCTCCTTCACGGCACGTGCCGATATCGTGACCGGCGCGTCGGGATCGACCGCCTCGAACAGGAGATGGGCCGTCATGCCCCACGGCAGGTCGGACAGCAGCTTGAACGGCAGGAAGTCGGTCCGCTCCAGCACCTCGCGGCTGGCATCGACGCGCGGCAAGCCGCGATGGCTGTCGACGGTCGCGCGGCCATGCCCCGGCATGTGCTTTATGATCGGCATCACGCCCTCGGCCAGCAGCGCCTCGGCCGCGGCACGGCCCAGCGCCGCGACGGCTTCGGGCCTGGGACCGTAGGACCGGTCGCCGATCGCGGCGTGGGTTTCCGGCAGGGTAAGGTCCAGCACCGGCATGCAGTCGACATCGGCACCGATCGAAGCGAGATCGGCCGCCAGCAGCCGCGAGTTCAAAGCGACGGCTTCGAGCCCGCGCTCGCGATCCCGGTCGTAAAGCTCGCCGAACAGCCGCGCCGGCGGGGCGCGCCGCCAGTGCGGCGGCTTCAGGCGAACGACCCGGCCGCCTTCCTGGTCGACGAGGACCGGCGCGTCGGCGCGCGCAACGCAGGATCGCAGTTCGTCGACCAGGCGGCGCGTCTGGTCCGGAGTCTCGATGTGGCGGCCGAACAGGATGAAGCCGAGCGGATCGACCTCGCGAAAGAACATGCGCTCGTCCGCCGTCACAGCCGGACCGACGCAACTCAGGATCGCGGCGAGGGGCGCGCTCATGGCCAGAGATCGCTAATCCTCCCCCGTCACACGGGGGAGGTGGCCCGCAGGGCCGGAGGGGGAGAGCCGCAATGAATGCATCTGAAGGTTTCAGATCATGGCCTTGAAGGAATCTCGTGTGGGGCCTTCCCCCTCCGCCCCCATTCAGGGGCACCTCCCCCGTATGACGGGGGAGGGAGTGCCAACTACCGCGCGGGCGGCACGGGGACGCAGTCGGCTCTACGCGTCTTCAGCGTGGCGCAGACGCTTTGCGCCTGCTTCTCGTCGAGTGGACCCGCCTGCACGCGGTACCAGACACCCTTGTCGCCGAGGTCGACGCGCACGGGCTGCATGCGCAGGTTGGCCATCACATCGCCGTTGGCGGTCTGCAGCCGCGCCCAGGTCGACTTGGCAACCTCCTCGCTCTTCACCGAGGCGACCTGCACGCGCCAGCCACCGGTCGGCCCCGACATGTTGTCGATCAGGCTGGCGATGCTGGGGCCAGCCTCGGTCTTGCCCGGCTTCACGTCGGTCGATTGGACGGCAGGCGTTGTCGCCGCAGGAGCGGCCGCCGTCGCGTTGGCGGGAGCCGGTTGAACCGGCGTCGGAGTCTTGGCGGTCTCCGCCTCCTTGGGCGGCGACGGCGCCGGCAGCCCGTTGGCCGGCAGCTTGGGATTGGTGGCGGCCGGCAACAGCTTCTCGGGCTGGGTGGGCACCGCGCCCGGCGAGATGCGGTTGTAGACTTCCTTGTCCTGATTGGGCGGCACGAGGCCGCCGGCGTTCTCCGGCTTGACCCGGGTCGGCGTCGCGGGCGCCTGGACGACCAGCGGCTCGAGCCCTTTGCCGCCCGCCTTGACGTCCTGGTTGTGCGCCCACCAAACGACCGAGCCGAAGCTCGCGATGGCGGCGACCGAGACCATGACCGTCAGGATCTGCCCGCGCCTTCGGTTGACGCGCATCAACAGCGAATCGCGCGGCGGCGGCGGAATCGGATCAGGTTCGTGCGCGACGGGCCGGGGCGGCGGATCGAGCCGCATGGCAACCGACTCGTTGGGTCGGTAGATCGTCGGACCGTCGCCGGAGGGGGACCGGCGGATGTGCATCTCTTATCTCATTTCCTCGACGGGAGTTACGCCGAAGACCTTTAACCCTGATCCTATCACAAATCCGATGGCCTTTACCAACGCCAGTCGCGCCCGGCTGAGCTCGGCATCGCCCTCGACCACGAAGCGCAGCCCGGGCTCCTCGCGGCCGCGGTTCCAATGGGCATGGAAGGCCGCCGCCAGGTCGTAGAGATAAAAGGCGATGCGATGCGGCTCGTGAGCCGCGGCAGCGGCCTCGACCTGGCGCGGCCATTGGGCGATCAGCCGCATCATGGCGAGCTCGTCGCGGTCGGTCAGGCGATCGAGCGGCGCCTCGGCCAGACCCTCGACGTCGATGCCCGCGGCGATCGCCTGGCGCATCACCGAGCGGGTGCGGGCATGGCCGTACTGGACGTACCAGACGGGGTTGTCGCGCGACTGCTCGGTCGCCTTCACGAGATCGAAGTCGAACGGCGCGTCGTTCTTGCGCGTCAGCATGGTGAAGCGCACGACGTCGGGCCCGACCTCGTCCAAAAGGTCGCGCAGGGTCACGAAGGTGCCGGCGCGCTTGGACATGCGCACCAGCTCGCCGTTGCGCATGACGCGCACCAGTTGGCAGAGCTTTACATCGAGCTCGCCCTTGCCCTCGGTGATGGCGCTGACGGCCGCCTTCATGCGCTTGACGTAGCCGCCGTGATCGGCGCCCCAGACGTCGATCATGTCGGCAAAGCCGCGGCGGAACTTGTCGTGGTGATAGGCGATGTCGTTGGCGAAGTAGGTCCAGCTGCCGTCCGACTTCTTGAGCGGCCGGTCGACCTCGTCGCCGAACAGAGTAGCCCGGAACAGCACCTGCTCGCGGTCCTCCCAGTCGTCCGGCTTCTGGCCCTTGGGCGGGTCGAGGCGACCGCTATAGATCAGGTTCTGGCGGGCGAGCTCCTGGAAGGCGCGATCGACGGCACCCGCGTCGACCAACGCGCGCTCCGATGAGTAGACGTCGATCCTCGCACCGAGCGTCTCGAGATCGGCCTTGATCTCGGCCATCAGCGTGGCGATCGCGAAGTCCCGCATGACGGGCAGCCAGTCGGCCTGCGGCTTGTCGAGCCAGCGCGCGCCGTCGCGCTTGGCGATCGCCGCGCCGACCTCCTTGAGGTAGTCGCCGGGATAAAGACCCGAGGGGATCTCGCCGATCTGATCGCCCAGCGCCTCGCGATAGCGCAGGTAAGTCGACTGGCCGAGAACGTCGACCTGCGCGCCGGCGTCGTTGATGTAGTATTCCTTGGTGACATCGTAGCCCGCCTTCAGCAGCAAGTTGGCCAGCGCGTCGCCGACGACGGCGCCGCGCGCGTGCGCTACATGCAGCGGCCCGGTGGGATTGGCCGAGACATATTCGACGTTGACCTTCCCGCCGCGGCCGATGTGGGAATCGCCGTAGGCGATGCCGGCGCGCAGGCAGTCGCGCAACCGGTCGCGCCAGAAGCCATCGCTCAGCCTGAGGTTGATGAAGCCCGGACCCGCGACCGCACCTTCCACGACGTCCCGGTTGCCTCTCAGCCGCGCCAGCAGCGGCTCGGCGATGTCGCGCGGCTTTTTGCGCGCCGCCTTGGCCAGCACCATGGCGGCGTTGGTGGCGATGTCGCCGTGCGCCGGATCGCGCGGCGGCTCGGCCGTGATGGCGCTGAAATCGAGCGGCGCGGGCAACTCGCCCGCTTCCTGCATGGATTTCAGCGCGTCCTCGATCTCGGCGATGAAATGGCGGTAGGGATTCATGGCGGCGCGATATTGCCTACCCGAGGCCGTTTGTCATCTCGGCTGGGTGTTAATGGAGGCCCCACCTCGATTCGGCTGCCGCGTGAATAACCAAGCGCCACTGGAGGGGGTAAGGGGGTTCGACCCACTAGTACTTGAGGCACACAGTCAACACGGCCACCATATGTGCCAAGGGAAGAAAGCAGCGTCCCGAAAAATACGATCGGATGCCGGCTGTCACAGCCGCTCCCGATTGATCGGCCCGCCGATTGGTCGACCGCAGGGCTCGCCGCGCCACCAGGAGCAGGCTGCCAAGGAATTAATGGTATTGTCGGTATTGTTGGTAGGCTGCGTTTCCGCTCGCGAAGGTGATCCGCGAGGGATTCTCGCAATTTCCGCAAGTGAATCGTCAATCCGGCAGCCGCGTTCTTGCCGCCGATTGGGCCATTCGCGTCAAATGCCTACTGATAGAGGTCGAACAGCCGCTTGTGCTCGTCCAGGGCGTAGCGGTCGGTCATGCCGGCGATGTAATCGGCGACGATGCGTGCGCGGGCCGGCTTGTCGGCCTGCTCGGCGCGCTCGCGCCACGGCGGCGGCAGGCAGTTGGGCTCGGCGAACAACAGCGCGAACAGGTCGACCACGACCCGGCGGGCCTTGGAGTGCGAGCGGTTGAGATGCCAGTGCTCGTACATGCGCTTGTAGAGGAAGGCCTTCACCGTGCGGTCGGTCTCCACCATGCGGTCGGAGAATCCGACGATCGGCCGGCCGAGCGCGCGGATCTCGGCGACCGATCGGGGCTTGGCCCCGGCCAGGCGCCGCCGCGTCTCGGCTAAAAGGTCCTCGACCATGGCGTTGATCACCCGCCGCACCGCTTCGTGGATCAGGCGCGATTGGGCGATGCCCGGGTACTTCTGGGCGACCAGGGAGAACATCTCGCCGACCAGCGGCAGCTGCATGAGGTCGGCCACCTCGAACAGGCCGGCGCGCAGGCCATCGTCGATGTCGTGGTTGTTGTAGGCGATGTCGTCGCTCAGCGCCGCGACCTGCGCTTCCGGACCGGCATGGCCGCCCAGCTCGAGGTCGTGGTCCTGGCAGTACTCGACGATCGCCGCCGGCAGGTCCCCGAGCTTGCGGCCGTCCTTCAGGAGCGGCCCGTTGTGCTTCACCGCCCCTTCCAGCGTCTCCCAGGTGAGGTTCAACCCGTTGAACTCCGCGTAGCGCTCCTCGAGCTTGGTCAGGATGCGCAAGGTCTGCGCGTTGTGGTCGAAGCCGCCGTAGGCCGCCATGACGCCATGCAGCGCCTCCTCGCCGGCGTGGCCGAAGGGCGTGTGGCCGAGATCGTGCGCCAGGGCGACGGCCTCGCCGAGATCCTCGTCGAGCCGCAGCGTGCGGCAGATGGTGCGCGCAATCTGCGCCACCTCGAGCGAATGGGTGAGCCGCGTGCGGTAGTGATCGCCCTCGTGATAGACGAACACCTGCGTCTTGTGCTTCAGCCGGCGGAACGCCGTGCAATGGATGATGCGGTCGCGGTCGCGCTGGAAGGGACTGCGGCTGGGGCTTTCCGGCTCGACGTGCAGGCGTCCGCGGCTCCGCCACGGCAGAGTGGCAAAAGGCGCCAGCGCCTCCCGTCGCCACAGCTCGTCAGCCACATCGCGCCTCTTTTCGTTCTCCTCTCCCCCGATTGGGGGAGAGGTTGGGAGAGGGGGTTGCAGGAGCTTTCAACGCCCCCTCTCCTAGCCTCTCCCCCTAGCGGGGGAGAGGAATTGAATAGCGTTGGAACTCGTCGGTCCAGTCTTCAGCCTTTCTCGGCGCGGCGGGTGTTGCGATTCGAGAGGTAGAGGCCGACCATCAGGACCAGCCCTGCACCGACGGCCGAGAGAGCGAGCTCGGCGTTGGGAATGGTCGCGTCGAGCCAGGCGGCCGTCGAGCCCGGCCGGACCATCTCGACCACCTGGCCGTTGACCACCTCGTCGAAGCGTCCGTCGCCGGCGATGACCTCGCCCGCGATCCAGCCGATCAGCCCGGCGCCGACCACGGCAACCCAGGGAAAGCGGTCGAGGACGCTCGCGATGATGGCGGCGCCCAGCATGATGATCGGCACGCTCAGCGCCAGCCCGATGGCGATCAGGGTCATGTTGCCGTGCGCCGCCGCGGCCATGGCGATGGAATTGTCCAGGCTCATCACGGTGTTGGCGAGGATGATCGTGCCGACCGCCGCCAGCAGCGAGGGATGCGCCTTGACCTTGTCGTCGGCCGCGTCCTCTTCGTCGGCCAACAGCTTGATGCCGATCCACAGCAGCAGCGCGCCGCCCACCAGCTTGAGGTAAGGAATGGTCATCAGGTAGTTCACGGCGGCGCAAAAGATCGCGAGCATGACGATGGCGCCCAAGCTGCCGAACAGGATGGCCGGTCGCCGCAGACGATCGGGCAGCCCATGGGCGGCCAGCGCGATCACCACGGCGTTGTCGCCGGAGAGAACGACGTTGGCGACGATGATCTTCCACAACGCCGCCCAGAAGTGGGCCGAGCCGAGGTCCGGAACCGAAAAATGCATGCCGTCTCCGAGCTAGCGCTGGCGTTTCATTGCCCGGCAGCATATCCCATCACGTCATTCCCGGATCAAGCGACCAACCGGGACGAGAGGCGATGGCAAGCAGCCGATACACCAAGATGTTTCCCGTCTCGTGGAGCGAGCTGCACCGCGATGCCCGAGCGCTTGCCTGGCGGCTGGCCGATCTCGGACCGTTCAAAGGGCTTGTCGCGGTCACGCGCGGCGGCCTGGTGCCCGCCGCCATTGTCGCCCGCGAACTGAACATTCGGCTGATCGACACCGTGTGCTCCTCGACATATGACCGCATGGAACAGGGCGCCAAGCTGGAAATTCTCAAGGGAGCGGCGGCGGCCGAGGAGCAAGGCAAAGGCTGGCTGATCGTCGACGACCTGGTCGACACCGGGGTCACCGCCCGCGCCGTGCGGACCATGCTGCCCGAGGCGCATTTCGCCACCGTCTACGCCAAGCCGGCCGGGCGCCCGACCGTCGACAGCTACATCACCGAGGTGAGCCAGGACACCTGGATCCTGTTCCCCTGGGACCAGGAGGCCGTGATGGCCAAGACGATCATTGAAATGAAAGGCGTGCAGTGATGGCACGGCGTTGATGCCCGCACTCCGTCATCTCGCGGTCACAGGCCGAGGGACCTTTCACGCAACAGGAAAGGTCCCTCGCTACGCTCGGGATGACAGCACAATGCCACGACACATAGTCATGGAGCCCTGATGCAAAATTTGTGGTCTGACGCCGACGCCAAGGCCTCGATCGAGCGGCATGCCGCCAAAGGGATCGGCGAGGATCTCGCCTTGCGGGTCTACACGACTCGATTGTTAGGCGGCGAGCCGAAGCTCGTGCTGCACGGCGGCGGCAACA
>JAFAKN010000096.1 GCA_019235415.1 Alphaproteobacteria bacterium | reverse complement strand
TTCGATCAGCACCTGCATGCCGAGATAGGTCATGTCCCAGCGCCGATCGCTCAGTGTCTGCTCCAGCAGGTTCTTGAGCGAATCGGTGATCGGATAGGCCTGCTTGAACTTCTCGTGGATCAGCCGCTTGTAGGTCTCGACGTGGCGCGCCTCGTCCATCACCTGGGTGGCGGCATAGAACTTGGCGTTCATGTCGGGCACGGTGTTGACGATCTTGGCGGTGGCGATCAGGGCGCCCTGCTCGCCGTGCATGAACTGACAGATCGAGTGGACCTGCAGGTTGAAGCGCAGCCAGCTCTTCTCCTTCTCGGTCATCTTGTCCCAGAACGGCGTGCCGTAGATCGGGATCGACTCGTCGGACATGCCCATCGGGTTCTCTTCGAACAGCTCCTGGCTCCAGTCGAGCCGCTCGCTGGTGTTCCACTGCTGCTGCTTGCCCTTCTCGTAGAGATTCAAAAGATCGGCCGAGCCATCGTCGTATTCCCAGTTGAAGGCGATCTCGGTGGCCCCGTCGAACTTCCAGTTCGTGACCTCGACCGGCAGCTGGTAAATCTTTTGCGTCGTCATTAGCTCTTGCCTCCTGGCAATGAACGCGGTCCCATGCCCCTCGGAGCGGCAAAGATGACGCTCCGTTCATTTTTATCGCGCGGAACCTAGCACACTCTGCTAGGGGAGTCCCGCACGGAATGCGCATGGACCGTTGAAACGGAATAATTGATGACTTACAACAAGTTACGCGTCGCCAAGATCGTCCAGGAAACGCCCGACGCGCGCTCCTTCGTCCTCGAGATCCCGGCCAACCTCGCCGACAAGTACAAGTACCGGGCGGGCCAGTTCCTGACCTTCCGCGTGCCGCACCCGGAGGGCGCGTTCAACCGCTGCTACTCGCTGTCGAGCGCGCCCGAGACCGATGGCCAGCCCAAGGTCACGGTCAAGCGCGTCGACGGCGGCAAGGGCTCCAACTGGTTTCACGATGCGCTGAAGGAAGGCCACGAGCTCGAGGTGTTGCCGCCGGCCGGCCGCTTCGTGCTGGGCGACGGCGAACGCCCGTTGCTGCTGTTCGGCGGCGGCAGCGGCATCACGCCCATGATGTCGCTCATCAAGTCCGCGCTGAAGGCGGGCTCGCGGCGCATGCGCCTGTTCTATGCCAACCGCGACAAGCCCTCGATCATCTTCGACGCCGAGCTGGCCGGCCTGCTCGCCGAGCACGGCGGCAAGCTCGACGTCATTCATCATCTCGACGCGGAACAGGGCCTCACCACCCCCGAGGAGATCCGCGAGGCGTTGAGGGGCTTCGAGGATGCCGAGGCCTATCTCTGTGGGCCCGGGCCGTTCATGACGCTGGTCGAGGAGACGCTGCTGGCCTCAGGCATGCCGCGCGAGCGGGTGCTGCTCGAGCGCTTCGAGGCGTCGGGCAACGACGCCGTGCCGGTCGAGCCCGAGGAAGGCGATGTGATCCCGAGCGAGATCACCATCCACTTCGAAGGCAAGGCGCACAAGGTGCCCTATCGCAAGGGCCTCAGCATCCTGGAAGCCGCGCGCGCCGCCGGCCTCAACCCGCTGTCCTCCTGCGAGGAAGGCTTCTGCGCCTCGTGCGCGGCCAAGCGCATCAAGGGCAAGATCGTGCTGGCCAAGAACGACATCTACACCGCCGACGATCTCGCCAATAATTGGATCCTGACCTGCCAGGGCCATTGCTTCGGCCCCGAGGTCGAGATCACCTACGACGTGGTGTAGCGATCCCGGGACGGCCCCATCTTCTCGCCACGCTGCTCACCCTCGTGGCCGGGATCGCCGACGCGATCGGCTTCATCACCATGGGCGGCGTGTTCGCCGCCAACATGACCGGCAACACCGTGCTGGCCGGCATCGCCGTGGCGCAGGGTCGCTATGTCGGCGCAGTTGATACGTTGGCGACGCTCGCCGCCTTTTTCGTGGGCGCCATGCTGGCGCGTCTGCTGATGCACCTATGGCACAGGCGCGCCCTGCCGATCCTGCTCGAAGCCGCGATCGTCGCGGCGCTCGGATTCCTTCCGGTCGGCGTCGAGACGGCCGTGCTCATCCTGGCTTTCGCGATGGGGATCCAGTCGTCGGCCATCGCCAGCTTTGGCGGCATCTCGGCCAGCACCGTGGTCATCACCAGCACGCTCACCCGGACGGCGGAGGCGAGCCTCGACGCGCTGGTGCGGTCGCGCAATGACAAGCTGCCGTCCGTCGCAGGCCCCGGTCTGCTGGCGCTGTGCTGGGCAGGCTATCTCGTAGGCGCCGTCGCGGGCGCGCTGCTGCTGCACGCCCTCGCCTGGCCACTGCTCGTGCCGGCGATCCTGCTGCTGGTCGTGGCCGCGCTGTGCGGCTTCACATCGGCGGAATGAGGCCGTCCTTGCCGTAGGTGATGCGCTGGGTCTGAATGCTGCCGTCGGGCTGCTTCTGGCCGGCGGCGATGAAGATGCCGGTGCCCGGCTTGATCTCGGCGGCGTCGCCCGGCACGAAGGTCACGACGACCGTCTCGGGCGTCACCTGCAGGGTCTTCTCGCCGTCCTTGTACTTCAAGGTCAGGGTTTGGCCCTTAACGCCGGTGACCGCGGTCTCGACGTTGGCGTTGGTCATGGTCGACTGCGGCTTGAGGTCCCACGCCCGGTGGCCTTCGCCCGTGCCGCGCATCGCCTCGGGGAAAATGTGCACCTCGACCGCCTTCGGGGTCCCGTCTCCATCGGGCATGGCGGTGACGCCCACGAAGGTGCCCGGCTTGATGTCGGCCATGCTCGCCTTGATCATGGCGACGTAGAGCGGCTTGTCGGTGAGCGTCACCTTCACGGTGTCGCCGCTGCGGGTCTTCACGGTGTAGGTGTTGCCGTCGGCCGCCTCGACGGTGCCGCGCACGCGCACCGTGTCCTGCGCGATGGCGAGCGAAGGCGCCGCGCTCAAGAGCGCAACGCCGGAGAGGACGAGGAAGCGGCGGAGCAGTGTAGTCATGCCGCTTCTTAGCAAGCCCAACCGACTTACACCGTCGGCAATTGGACTGCGCACGCGATTGTGACCGGCGATCTGTCATCCCGAGCGCAAGCGAGGGATCCTTCCTGTTGCCGAAGGATGCCTCGGGCTTCGCCCTCGGGATGACAGCCGCTGTGCGTCTGTCACTCCGCGGCGATCGCCTTGTCGACGAACATCTTGCCGTCGAAGTCGTCGGCGACGCGGCCATCGTTGGCCAGCTGCTCGTCGACGTCGATCTTGGCGTACTCCATCACGCCCATCTCGGCGAACGCGCCGCGCACCCGCTCGCCCCACAGACCGATGTCCTTGACGGTCGGCACGACGCGGCTGAACAGCCGGCCCCGGAAGGACTGCATCTGCTTGGAATTGTAATGGATCTCGTCCAGGAGTTGGGCCGGCAGGCCGAGCCGCTCCCAGACCTCCGACTGGTTGAAGCGGTCGCGCATGAAGTGCAGCGCCTCGACCACGAACTCCTCGCGCTCGTCGCGCTCGGCGTCGGAAAGCTCGGGATAGTAGTCGCGCAGCGCCAGCCGGCCGAACGACACGTGGCGCGCTTCGTCCTGCATCACATAGGCGTTGACCGCGCCCGCCAGCGTATTGCCCGCCTTGTCGCGCAACGACTGGAAGGCGGCGAGCGCCAGACCCTCGATCAGGACCTGCATGCCGAGGTAGGTCATGTCCCAGCGCCGGTCGGTCAGCACCTGCTCGAGCAAGGTCTTCAGCGCCTTGTTGATCGGATAGGCGAGCCCGAATTTCTCGTGCAGCAGGCGCTTGTAGGCCTCGACGTGGCGCGCCTCGTCCATCACCTGCGTGGCGGCATAGAACTTGGCGTTCATGTCGGGCACGGTCTGCACGATCTTGGCCGTGGCGATCAGCGCCCCCTGCTCGCCGTGCATGAACTGCGAGATGGTGTTGGCCTGCAGGTTGCACCTGAGCCACGCCCGCTCCTGCTCGGTCATGCGCCGCCAGGTGTCGGTGTCGTAGATCGAGATCGCCTCGTCCTTGAGCTGCATGGGATTGCCGGGATCGAGCGCGAGCGACCAGTCGAGCCGCGTGCTGGCATCCCATTGCTGCTGCTTGCCCTTCTCGTACAGCGCCAAGAGCTGATCCGAGCCGTCCTCGTACTCCCAGTTGAACTGGATCTCGGTCGCCCCGTCGAACTTCCACTCGGTGGTCTCGACGGGCAGGGCGTAAATGCGCTGCGTGGTCATGGCAGAAGGAATGACGCTGTCGTCACGTCCTGGCAAGACCTACGGCTGCAGCCGGTAGCCGCCGCGGTCGGTGATCAGGATCGCCGCCGCGGCCGGGTCCTTCTCGATCTTCTGGCGCAGGCGGTAGATGTGGGTTTCCAACGTGTGGGTCGTGACGCTGGCGTTGTAGCCCCACACCTCGTTTAGAAGCACGTCGCGCGCCACCGGCCGGTCGCCGGCGCGGAACAGGTATTTCAGGATCGAGGCTTCCTTGTCGGTGAGCCGGATCTTCTTCTTGCCGCCCTTCTCCAGCAGGACCTTGCCCGCGGGGTGGAATTCGTACGGCCCGATGGTCATCACCGCATCCTCGCTGCGCTCGTGCTGGCGCAGATGGGCGCGCAGCCGAGCCAGCAGCACGTTGATGCGGAAAGGCTTGGTGACGTAGTCGTTGGCGCCCGATTCGAGGCCGAGGATCGTGTCGGCGTCGGAATCGGCGGCGGTCAGCATGATGACCGGGGCGCGCACGCCCTGGCGGCGCATCAGCTTGCAGAGCTCGCGGCCGTCCATGTCGGGCAGGCCGATGTCGAGCAGGATGGCGTCGTAATGAGCGAGCTTGGCCTTCTCCAGCCCCTCGGCAGCCGTCCCGACCTGGATGGTGGTGAAGCCGTCATAGAGGTCGAGCTGCTCGGAAAGAACCGTGCGCAGAGCCTGGTCGTCGTCGACCAGGAGGATCTTCTTGCCGCGGTTGTTCACGGACATGTCTGTTGTACCTTGCAACCCTTCCTCCCACTTTATCCGGTACGGCCGGGGTGAAAAAGCGGTTCACCTCGGCAAAAATGCCCAAGGGGTAAATAGTCTCCGGCGTGCTAAAGACCACCGACATGACTTCCGGGCAAATCCTGTCGCGCACCGCAACGGCGCTGGCCGCCGTGGAGCGGGCCCTGGCCGAGCTCCGGCGCGGCGGCATCGTGGTGCTGCGCGACGACGACGGCGCCGGCGGCCTGGTGATCGCCGCCGAATCGTGCGGCCCGCGCGCCCTGCAGCGCTTGCAGGGCCTCGCCCAGGACGCCCCGGTGCTGGTGACGACCCGCCGCCGCGCCGAGGCGATCGGCATGGAGATCCCGCCGCATATCGCGGGCGGCATGGGCGAGACCAACAAGCCGATCACCCTCGACCTGCCCGAGGGCGTGCCGGTCGACATCATCCTGCAGCCGCACGAAACGGGTCCCGACGCCGCCCGGCACGTGGCGCTGCGCCACCTGTCGCGGCCGGTCGCGAGTCATGCCCCGCGCATCGCCGAGACGGCGATCGAGCTCGCCAAGCTCGCCCGCCTCCTGCCTGCCGTCGTGCTGGGGCCGCTCAGCCGCGACCCGGGCAACAAGCGGCGCGACTGGGCGCGCGGCCAGGACTTGATCTACGTCGATGCCGCCGACGTTCTGGGCTACGAGGAGAACGCTTCGCGCAACCTGCAGCAGGTCGCCCAGGCGCACGTGCCGCTGGAGGGCGCCGAGAACGCCCGCATCCTCGCCTGGCGACCCAGCGACGGCGGCAAGGAGCACCTCGCCATCGTGGTCGGCGAGATCGATCCAACCGAGCCGGTGCTGATCCGCCTGCACTCCGAATGCTTCACCGGCGACCTCCTGGGGTCGCTGCGTTGCGACTGCGGCGTGCAGCTGCGCGGCGCCATTGCCGAGATTGCCAAGCAAGGCTCGGGCGTGCTGCTCTATCTCGCGCAGGAAGGCCGTGGCATCGGCCTGGTCAACAAGCTCAGGGCCTACGAGCTGCAGGACGACGGCTTCGACACCATCGACGCCAACGAGCAGCTGGGCTTCGACGCCGACGAGCGCATCTACGCCCCCGCCGCCACCATGCTGGCCCGCATGGGCATCAAGCGGGTGCGGCTCATGACCAACAACCCGCACAAGATCTCCCAGCTCGAGCGCTACGGCATCGAGGTCGCCGAGCGGGTGGCCCACTCGTTCCCGGCTAACGGCCACAACGAGAACTATCTTCGAACCAAGGCGGAGCGGGCAGGTCATCTGCTCTGAAGGACAGTCGTGCTGATTGGCGTTCCCAAGGAAATCAAGGATCACGAGGACCGAGTAGGTCTGGTGCCTTCGTCGGTCGCCGAGCTGGTGCATCACGGCCACCAGGTGCTGGTCGAGCGGGACGCCGGCAAGGGTGCCGGCCTGCTCGACGAGCAGTACCAAGAAGCCGGCGCCACCATGGCCTACGACGCCGAGGGCGTCTTTGCGGCCGCCGACCTGATCGTCAAGGTGAAGGAGCCGCTGCCTTCCGAGCGCAAGCGGCTGCGCAAGGGCCAGGTGCTGTTCACCTACCTGCATCTCGCGCCCGATCCGGAGCAAACGCGCGACCTGCTGCAAAGCGGTGTGACCGCCATCGCCTACGAGACGGTGACCGCGCCGTCCGGCGGCTTGCCGCTGCTGACGCCGATGTCGGAGATCGCCGGACGCCTCGCGCCGCAGGTCGGCGCCCACTACCTGGAGCGCACCTACGGCGGCCGCGGCGTGCTGCTGGGCGGCGTGCCGGGCGTGCCGCCAGCCGAAGTCGTCGTGCTGGGCGGCGGCGTGTCGGGCACGCATGCCGCAACCATCGCGCTCGGCATGGGCGCCACCGTGTTCGTGGTCGACCGCTCCGCCGACGTGCTGCGCCGCATCGCCGCCCAGTTCCCCGGCGCCCGCACGATCTTCTCGACCCGCGATGCGCTGGGCGCCATCCTGCGTCGCGCCGACCTCCTGATCGGCGCCGTGCTGGTGCCCGGCGCAGCGGCGCCCAAGCTGGTGAGCCGCGCCATGGTCGCCTCGATGAAGCCCGGCAGCGTCATCGTCGACATCGCCATCGACCAGGGCGGCTGCTGCGAAACCTCGCGGCCGACCTCGCATTCGCATCCGACCTACGTCGAGGAAGGCGTCATCCATTACTGCGTCACCAACATGCCGGGCGCCGTGGCACGCACCTCGACCTTCGCGCTGAACAACGCCACCCTGCCCTTCGTGCTGGCCCTGGCCGACCGAGGTTGGCGTCAGGCGGTGATCGACGATGCGCATCTGCGCAACGGTCTCAATGCGCATGCCGGAATGCTGACCTGCCGGCCGGTCGCCGACGCGCAGGGATTGGCTTTTACGCCGGCCGAGGAAGTGCTCGCCCTTTCCTAGCCATGACCAGCCGTTACACTCCTCCCGGCTGACCCTCATTGGAGCGAGGACCTCCTCAGGTCGGGGGCTACCCCGACCGAGTCCGCATAATGATCAAGAGCGGACTCGGGCGGAGTAGTCTCCGCCCTGAGGAGGTCCGCGCTCCACAGAACGAAGGCGCCGTGTGAGGAGGAAACAATGTCTCGACTTCGTCGCCGCACGCTGGTTGCTGCCGGCTCCGCGTTTGCGTTCGCGCCGTACGTTGCTCGTGCCGACAAGAAGTACGATCCCGGCGTCACCGACAGGGAGATCAAGCTCGGCCACACCAATCCCTATTCGGGGCCGCTGTCGGCCTACGGCATCATCGGCAAGGGCATCCAGGCCTTCTGGCAGATGGTCAACGACCAGGGCGGCATCAACGGCCGCAAGATCGACTTCATCACCTACGACGACGGCTTCCAGCCGCCCAAGACCGTCGAGATGGTGCGCAAGCTCGTAGAGGACGACCAGGTGTTCGCGATCTACCAGCTGCTCGGCACGCCGACCAACACCGTGGTGCAGAAGTACCTGAACCAGAAGAAGGTGCCGCAGCTCTTCGTCGCGACCGGCGCGTCGAAGTGGGGCAATCCCAAGGAGTTCCCGTGGACCATGGGCTGGCAACCCGATTACGCCACCGAGGCCGCGATCTACGCCCAGCACATCATGGCCAACCATCCGTCGGCCAAGGTGGCCATGCTCTACCAGAACGACGATTCCGGTAAGGACTACCTCAACGGCTTCATCGCGGGCTTCGGCAAGAACAAGGACAAGTTTCTGATCAAGACGGCGAGCTACGAGGTTACCGATCCCACCGTCGACAGCCAGATCATCCAGCTCAAGGATTCCGGCGCCGACGTGCTGTTCAACGACGCCGCGCCCAAGGCGGCCGCGCAGGCGATCCGCAAGGTGGCCGACCTCGGCTGGAAGCCGGCCCACTACCTCGCCAATGTCGCCGCCTCCGTCGCCTCGACCTTGAAGCCCGCCGGCCTGGACAACAGCAAGGACATCATCACCGCGGCCTACCTCAAGGATCCGACCGATCCGCAATGGGCCAAGGCGCCCGACTTCCTCGAATGGAAGGCGTTCATGGAAAAGTACATCCCGCAGGGCAACATGGCCGACGCCTCGTACACCTATGGCTACGCCGTCTCTTGCACCATGCGCCACGTGCTGACGCAGTGCGGCGACGACCTCACCCGCGCGAACTTGATGAAGCAGGCCGCCAGCATGCACGACGTCGTGGTGCCGCTGCTGCTGCCCGGCATCAAGATCAATACCAGCCCGACCGACTTCTATCCCATCCAGGCGGTGCAGCTCGCCCGCTTCGACGGCGAGACCTGGAAGCTGTTCGGCGACGTGCTGAGCCACGAGGGCAGCTAGGCCGGCGCGGCGCCCCGGTCGCCGAAGCCCTGTCCCTACATACCATCGGCCTTTTTTAGCCCGCGCGAAGCGATACACTTCCAGGGCGACTCCGAAAAACGGAGCGCCGTTTCTGGGAGGAAACTTTCATGTCTCGATTTTGCCGCGCCACGGTGGGCCGCCGCACGCTGGGCCGCCGCACGCTGGTCGCTGCCGGCTCTGCGTTTGCCTTCGCGCCGTACGTTGCCCGCGCCGACAAGAAGTACGATCCCGGTGTCTCCGACAAGGAGATCAAGCTTGGCCACACCAATCCCTATTCGGGGCCGCTGTCGGCCTACGGCGTGATCGGCAAGGGCATCGCCGCCTACTGGCAGATGGTCAACGACCAAGGCGGCATCAACGGCCGCAAGATCGACTTCATCACCTACGACGACGGCTTCCAGCCGCCCAAGACCGTCGAGATGGTGCGCAAGCTCGTAGAGGACGACCAAGTCTTCGCCATCTACCAGCTGCTCGGCACCGCGACCAACACCGTCGTACAGAAGTACCTGAACCAGAAGAAGGTGCCGCAGCTCTTCGTCGCGACCGGCGCGTCGAAGTGGGGCAACCCCAAGGAGTTCCCGTGGACCATGGGCTGGAAGCCCGACTACGTCACCGAAGCCGCGATCTACGCCCAGCACATCATGGCCAACCATCCGTCGGCCAAGGTGGCCATGCTCTACCAGAACGACGATGCCGGTAAGGACTACCTCAACGGCTTCACCGCGGGCTTTGGCAAGGACAAGGACAAGTTCCTGGTGAAGACGGCGAGCTACGAGGCCACCGATCCTACGGTCGACAGCCAGATCATCCAGCTCAAGGATTCCGGCGCCGACGTCTTCTTCAACGACTGCGCGCCCAAAGCCGCGGCGCAGTCGATCCGCAAGGTGGCCGACCTCGGCTGGAAGCCGGCCCACTATCTCGCCAACGTCTCGGCCTCCGTCGCCTCGGTCCTCAAGCCGGCCGGCCTGGACAACAGCAAGGACATCATTACGGCGGCCTATCTCAAGGACCCGACCGACCCGCAATGGGGCAATGCGCCGGACTTCGTCGAGTGGAAGACATTCATGGCGAAATACATGCCGGGCGCCAACCTCGCCGACGCCTTCTACGTCTACGCCTACGCCGTGTCGTCGAACATGCGCTGGGTGCTGACCCAGTGCCGCGATGAGCTCACCCGCGCTAACCTGATGAAGCAGGCCGCCAGCATGCACGACCTCGTGATGCCGCTGCTGCTGCCCGGCATCAAGATCAACACCAGCCCGACGGACTTTTATCCCATCCAGTCGGTGCGGCTCGCCCGCTTCGACGGCGAGACCTGGAAGCTGTTCGGCGACGTGCTGAGCCACGAAGGCAGCTAGAGGCGGCGCGGCACGAGGCGGAGGCCGGGGAGGCCGAGGACTTCCCGCCATTCCCGCACTTCCCGCTACCCCACCGCCAATCGACGTAGCGCGTCGTCGCGGACGATACCACAAGATCTGGGAGCGACCGTGCGTCCCCCGCAGCACACTGTGACCACGACTCGAACACCATTCGGGCCGTCCCTTTGCCGTTGCTCGCATTCGGCTCGACTCGCATTCGGCGAATGTAAGCTGACCTTCATATTTTATCAAGTAAATCTTTCGCCCCTGGCTGACGCCGTCGCGCTGGCGCGAGCGGATGAATAATCAAGCACCAAAGAGACGGTCGCCGGCGCCGGGCCACCTTCCATTGGGACAAGCGCGATGAGCGCTTGATGTCCGCCTTCGCGGCCGACATTTTCTCACTCGGAGCGCGCGAGCCAGAACTCCGTTTGCACCAGGTCCACCGTCTGGCGAAAGCCAGGATGCCAAGGGGTAACGACGCCGGCCGGCGCAGAGGGTTTTCCGCCGGCAGGCTTGCCGGTCGGCGCGGTCGCCGCGCCTACCTTGACGACCCGCGAGAGTGCAAAACCAACGGCGACCGCGCCTGCCAGGAGGGCTACTGCTGGGACGGCCGATACGACCCGTTCAGCGCGATGCGTTTCCACTCGCAACAGGATTGGAATTCATCGGCCCTGTGCCGGGGGTTGTGCTGTAGGGATTGCGGCTTTTGCCATTAATGTCGTCATTATTGAACCCGCCCTGGGCGCCAGGCATCGAATTGTCGACAGAGGTGCCGTATTGCACATTGCCCGGGCCGGAATTGTACGCCCGCGGGGCGGGCGCTGTTCCTGTCGAGTTGTTGCTGCAGCCCAGCATCCCGCAAGAGGCTAGGACGGCAGCCGCGATCGCTATTCTTTTCATCGCAAAACCCATTTGGTTGTGCAGATCAAATGGCGACAATGTGTCGGAGTTCCCGGCCAAAGGACCAAGTTTGCGCTGTGTACGGTTTGGAAGAACAAAACCAATCTCGACACTGCCACAGACAATCGCCCGTGGTGCCGGAAACGAGGTCGTTCAGCGGCTCGACGTTGAACGGGGCGTCAGGTGGAGGCCGGATAAGACGGGATCGCAATGGGCTTGCTAAATGTGCTGATCGGAGCGCGCAATGGCTCTGGCCGCTCGGGTGGGAGCGGCGGGTCAATCGTCACCGACGGTCTGGTCGACCTCCTGAGGGAGTTCCAGGGGCTGGCAAAGCTGACTGTCGCAACACAGTCGTGGGTCTCCCCAAGAGAAGGTCTTTACGCCCCACCGTTGCCGCGATGAAGCCGGCCGGATCGGGGTCGTTGTCGCCAAAGATCCCCTTACCGACCGTTTTCACGAAGTCGAGCGGTCCGCTCTTCTCTTGTCGAGCGAGCAACGACGACGTACGGGAGCCGTTGCCGGTGATGCAACGCACCAAACGCAAATAGCCATGAACAGCGCGGAGGGGGGTGCGATCGAACGGTGGGCGAAAGGTGGCTTGTGGTCCGTCATCAAGGCGACCGGGACGAATTTCATCGCCGACGAGGCGCTTAGTCACGGCGCTTCCATCGCCTACTACACGCTGTTCTCCGTTGCCCCCGTCCTGCTGATCGTTATCGCTATCGCCGGCCTGATCTTTGGCCGGGACGCTGCCGAGAGTGCCATCGTCACGCAGTTGAGCGGGTTGATGGGCGAGTCAACCGCAAAAGCGCTTGAGGAAATCATCCGCAAGGTGGGCGACCGGGAAGCAGGCACCTGGGGAACGCTGATCGGAATCGGCACGCTCATCCTCACCGCATCCGGCGTCTTCGGCGAGATCCAGTCCGCCCTCAATCTCATCTGGAAGGCCAAGGAGTACAAGTCGAAGCAACGCGCCTCCACAATTACCCGCCTCGCCAAGGCGCGCGCTGCCAGCCTCGGGCTTGTCATGACCTGCGGCTTTCTGATTACGGTCTCGCTGGCCGTCAGCGCTGGGCTTGAGGGGCTCGCGGGTTATCTCCGAAGCGCCTTTCCGGGCTTCGAGATCGTCTTGGCAGTCATTGACTTCATCATCTCCACGGCGTTGATCGCCTTCATGTTCGCGGCGGTCTACAAGGTCCTGCCGGACAGGCCGGTCGCGTGGCGCGACGTCGTCGTGGGCGCGGCGGTGACGGCGCTGCTGTTCGAAGGCGGCAAATACCTGATCGGGCTGTACATCGGCAAAAGCAACGTCGCGGCGACCTATGGCGCTGCGGGCGCTGTCATCGTTCTGCTGCTGTGGATTTACTATACGGCCCAGATCTTTTTGATCGGCGCGGAATTCACCCACGCCTATTCGGAGCGTTACGGCAGCAAGGCGCTGGAAAAAGCTCCTCCCCAGGAGATGTTGCCGGCATCCTCGGCGCAGCGCCAACGCCGCTCTTTGCGCTCCGGTATCATACTGCGGGTGCTTGAGGCGCTTCTCTTTTCGCCGCGCGCAGTACGAGCAACCCGGGAAACGCGAGACCGCCGGCGCACTCGTGGTTCAATCGCTGACTCGCGGAACGATTTGAGGGGATGGCGAGGCACCGACCGAACTATTGGGTGAGAATGAGGCACTCGAGAAGATTTCCGCGATCGACACGGCGATGAGCGCCTGGCAGGACCCATGCAAGACCCATGTCCGCCCTGGATTCGAGAGATCGCGGAGGGCAGCATAGAAAGCCTTTCTATGCGAGCTCCGATCGGTAATGGTGGCTGACTCCGGTGACCTTCTCCTTGGCCGTGGTCCCCTTCACATGCGGCGATGGACGACTAGTCCCGGCTTGGTGATCCGTGCGTCGCGTCTGCAGCTCTTGGAGGGCGCAGCACGGCGGCAGCAGTTATGGGCACGGAACGCGCCGTGGAGACGGCGCCAGGTAGACCGCGAGCCATCTTGAGAAGGGCGAGACGCCTGTCTTTCTCCGTCCAGTCCCAAGCGATTGCAAGGCGCAACGCGCCTTTGGCGTCCCGGACTTCGATCCAACAGATAGCGGTGGCGTCGCTAGGCGTTCCACTCTCGATGCGCAGAATAACATCGAGTGCGTTCCGATATTCTTCATCAGTCCAACTGGCGTTGAACCGGACAGTCATGCCGTCGAGGTTCTTCAACTCGAGGGAATACGACCGCGCTCCGAACGGTAGGGCCCCATCGGACATGTTGTCGAAACCTGCTTTCTGCTCTCCGAGCGTCCAACGTCGATAAGGGCGATACCGTTCCAGGCAGATTGAAAGTCTGGACGAGCAACCGGTGTCATACGTCGTACCGCGGTCCCTTGAGGATGGCATGCGGATCGAGCCCATCGCGCGATCACATCAAGTCTGCGCCCCCATCGGGCTGGACGACTGGCTGCCAGTGCAACGGATTAGTAAACATGCCGTTGGCTGTTCCAGGTTGCGATGACGGGAAGGGCATGAACGACGGGCAGAATGACGGCTTAGCAGTTCACATTCGTGATACAGCACAGGCCATTGCGGAACTGCATGCGGCGCATCGAGCGGACAGTACGAGAGCGGAGCGCGTCCTTCAAAAAACCGTCTACTTTGTCTCGACGCCGGTGTTCCTCGTAGTGGTCACGCTGGCCGTCGGCGTTTGGATCGGGGCCAATCTGGCTCTCACAAGCATGCAGCGCTCGCCGTTCGACTTGCCGCCGTTTCCCCTTCTGCAAGACCTGCTCTCGCTGTTTGGGGTCTATCTCGCGTTGGTCATCCTGGCCGGGCAGCGACGGGCAAGCGAATTGGACGAACTCCGGGCGCAACTCACCCTCGAGCACACGATTCTCACCGAGCATAAGGCGGCGAAGATGATCGAACTCCTCGAGGAGTTGCGGCGGGACGATCCAGCGATTGCCAATCGAACGGATCAGGAAGCCCGCGCTCTCGCAACGCCGAGCGACCCCAAGGCCGTGGCTGCCGCATTGGTGGAGAGTCAGGCCGAGATGGCGCAAAAAGACGACGCGCGACAGGAATAACGAGACGCCTAGTCCGCGGGCTGCACCGACGGCACGGCGCGCCCGACACCTATTGGACGCTGGCCTCTGACACTCTGTTCGACCGGACGATCGAACATCATTGGGATGAACCAATCGCAGGAGTTGCCGCCGACCATCCAGCAACCGGCCAATTCGGGGCGGTCGGGCTAATGTACCCCAGCAGCTTATGCAGACGCGGCGAATCTCATTTTTCCGAACGATGCCGGAATCGACACGTTTTCAGTGAAAGGCCCCGTCCTGGCCGTTAGAACCTGTCGCAGCGTGGTCAGTGGCGGTTGGCAGCTGGTGGTGTGCTCGCAATTCCAGTAGCCGCGCCAGGTCGTTTGTTTGCCTTGCCAGGAGGAATCGGCACCTCAGACGCGCCGGTCGATCGATCAGCCACAACGGCTATGCCGTGCGCGATGCCTTGCGCGGCCTCCACGTCGCACGGCGGCTGCGCTAGTAGCTCAAGCTTCCGAACCTCAGCTTCCAGCAGAATAATCAGATCCTTTAGACGTTCCCTACTTGCGGGCCGCAAAGCCCCCGACGCCACGATTCGGATTGCCCGGACCTGTCGCTCAAGCCCCTCCGCCACCCGCAGCAGGTCGATGTCGGACATGTTCCGCCCACCTCGCATCCGGCTTTCGGACGGACAACGACGGCCAGTTCGGTAGCGTTCCGATCCCTGTGACGAGCGGCTCCTCTTTCGAATTCGCCGACGTCGAGGAGGCTCGCACGGTCGCGCGACTACTGCGCCGGCAGGCCTCAGCGTTCCAGCTCGTTGCCGCCGGCTGACGGGAGACGAGGCCCGGCGGTTCGCGGACCAGCGAGCGACGGCATTGCTTTTGACTGCTGGGGCAGATGCAGGGCCATTTGCTGGAGTGACACGGAGCGGTCCAAGAAACCGGGGATGGATACCGACGCCTGTTACGACGAACGGCTTAGACCAGCTCCGTGCTGATATACAAACGGCTTAACGCGTCTGTGGTTACTTTGGTAGCGCGAGTGCAGTTAGGGCGATTGTGTAACCGCGCGAAGTGGTGGAAGCCGCGTGTGGCCGTCCGGACGTGGCTCCGCTGGGTGTAGACCGTCGCCTTGCCGTCCCGCAGGTGGACCTGCACCCGGTAGCCGTCCCATTTGATCTCATGGAGCCAGCCAGGCCCTGAGGGGCTGCATGGCGGATGTCGGCTGGCACGGCTGAATGAACTGGGGAAAAGTGCGCACAATATGAAGTGCACGCAAACGGCCACCCGAAAAATCACTGTGCTACCGTCGTCGCCATGCTCGGATCGACGTTGCGGCTCACGGCGGCCTGCGTGGTGATCGTCGCCGCCCTGTCGCACCTGACGCCGGCGCCCGCCGAGCCGCAGGGCGCCGGCGCCAATGGCACCGCCAGTGGCCCGACCGGCAGTGGCCCGACCGGCAGTGGCCCGACCAGCGGTGCGAATGGCGGCGGTGCGAATGGCGGCGGTGCGAATGGTGCCGCACCGGGCGAGCCTGCAAAGACCGCGGCGGCTGCGCAGCCGAAGGAACAGCATCCCTCCGTCGACGCCATCTGCCGCACGCTGGCGACGGCAGCGGCCGACAACGATCTGCCGGAGGAGTTCTTCACGCGCCTGATCTGGCAGGAGAGCCATTTCGATCCGACGGCGGTCAGCCCGGCCGGCGCCCAGGGCATCGCACAGTTCATGCCGGCAACCGCCGCCATGCGCGGGCTCATAAATGCCTTCGAGCCGCTGGAGGCGCTGCGCGAATCGGCGAGCTACCTGCGCGAGCTACGTACGACCTACCGCGGCAACCTGGGCCTGGCGGCGGCGGCCTACAATGCCGGCCCGGCCGCGGTCGATGCCTGGCTGGCCGGGCGCCGCGCCCTTCCGGCCGAGACACAGGCGTACGTCATGATCGTTACTGGCTATCCTCCGCAGGCGTGGAATGTGCAACCGCTGCCGCAGCTCGAGGTCTCGAAGGGGGCGACGGGCGAGCGCTGCGTCGAGCTCGCCAAGCTGATGATCGCAAGGGCGGGCGCGCGCGCCCGTCGCGACCTCACGGCCAGCCCGGCCTGGGGACCGTGGGGCGTCCAGCTGGCCGGCAGCTTCTACGAAGGCGGCGTGCTCGCGGCCTACGAGCGGCTGCGCCGTAAGTACCCCGGGGTACTGGGCGACCGGTTGCCGCTGGTGATCGACGGCCGGCGGCGCGGCGCCGCAAACTTCATCGTCCGGGTCTCGGAAAAGACCCGTGCGGACGCCAACGCGCTCTGCGCCAGGCTGCAGAAGGCAGGCGGCGCCTGCATCGTGCTGCGCAACCCGCGGAGCTGATCGACTTGCGTCAAGTCTCCTCTCCGCCGATAGGGGGAGAGGTTGGGAGAGGGGGTTTCAGGAGCTTTAGCCGCCCCCTCTCCTCGCCTCTCCCTAGCGGGGGAGAGGAACCCGATATTCCAGTTGTCAGAAGAACACGAAGGACCGGACCACGACGTTCTTGCGGCAGCGGGCGTTCGCGGGCGCGGTCGGGTCGACGCAGGCGGTGTGGAACGACCAGCGCGAGACCGAGCCGTCGGTGACCGAGTCGTAGCACTTCAGCATCGAGATCTCGGTCGGGGTCTGGCGCGGGAACCAGTACCACTCGTGGTTCGGCCGGTAGGTGAAGCGCGTCGTCTCGCCGACCCGGTCGTCATAGATCCGGTAGTTGTTGATGTAAGGCTGGTCGGCGAAGGACGGCCAGGCGCACAGCACGAAGGGATACTGCTCGACCGTCTCCATCGGCTTCGCGAGGTTTATAGACATGAAGCGGCGCGACATCTTGGCGTCGGCCTCCGCCTCGGTGTAGTGCTGCTGCCGGCCGAAGTTGCGCAGGTTCTTGGTCAAAAGCTCGCGGCAGCGCACGCGGCCCGAGTTGTCGTTGAGATCGTTGTGCACGATGTTGGCGTAGTTGGCGTTGACGCCCGGGTTCTTCTTGTCCTGGTCCTCGGTGCGGTCGCCCGCGTAGTCCTTGTCGAAGACATCGTGGTTGTAGACCAGGGCATCGGTCGCGCCGGGGAAGAATTTCAGCAGCAGCTCCTCGATCTCCGCGTAGAACACGCGCTCGACCTCGGCAGAGTCGTAGAAGTTGGTGCACTTCGATTCCAGGTGCGCCAACGAGACGCCGAGCCGGTCCATGCATTCGGGGCTGTTGGGCGAAAGGCCCGGGTAGTACTCGCCGATGCGG
>JAFAKN010000395.1 GCA_019235415.1 Alphaproteobacteria bacterium | reverse complement strand
TCTACCTGCGCATCGCCGCGCCCAGCATGGCGCCCATCGCCATCGCCGTCCTGGTGATCCTGCTGCAGTACGCCATCAAGACCTTCGACCTGGTGCGCGCGCTGACCAACGGCGGTCCCGGCATCTCGACCGCGCTGCCGGCGCTGGTGGTCTACGACTTCATGTTCCAGCGGGCCCAGCTCGGCCGCGGCTCGGCGGCCGCCGTGCTGCTGCTGCTGTCGCTCCTGGTCGTGCTGCTGCCCTACTACGGCTACAGGCAGTGGCAGGCACATCGCGAGCGTGCCCGTGGCTGAGGCCGTGGCTGAGGCCGTGGCTGAGGCCGTGGCTGACGCCGCGCTCCCTGTCGCCACGCCGGCGGCCCGCCGCGGGCGATGGCTGATCTATGCCGTGCTGCTGTCGTTCGCGGTGTTCTTCCTGGTGCCGCTCGGAGTCGTGCTGCTGAACTCCGTGCGCACCGCGCAGGAGATCGGGCTGGGCTCGGTGATCGGCTGGCCGCGCGGCTTCGCGATGGAGAACTACGCCGAGGCCTGGAGTCGCTACTGCATCGCCCAGCGCTGCGAAGGCGTCCGCAATTACATGTGGAACTCGCTCCTGATGACGGTGCCGGCCACCCTCGTCTCGACCGCATTGGGCGCGCTGGCCGGCTATTCGGTATCGCTATGGCGTTTCCGCGGCGACACGATCGTGTTCACCATCATGCTGATGGGCGTCTTCCTGCCCGACCAGATGCGACTGATTCCCTGGGCGCTGGTGCTGCGCGAGCTCGGGCTCACCAATACGATCGCCGCCTTGGTCCTGATCCATACCGTCCAGGGGCTGAGCTTCACCACGCTGTTCTGTCGCAACTACTTCGTCGGCATCCCGCAGGACCTGATCAAGGCGGCCAAGGTCGATGGCGCCGGATTCTTCCGCATCTTCTGGCGCATCGTGCTGCCGCTTTCACCGCCCATCCTGATCGTGACGGTGATCTGGCAGTTCACCGGCATCTGGAACGAGTTTTTATACGGCGTCACGTTCACGACCGGCGCGCAGCAGCCAATCACGGCGGCGATCATCGCCATCAGCGTCAGCTCGCCGACCGACGTGCCGCAGTACGGCGTGCAGAGCGCCGCGGTGCTGCTGGCGGCTTTGCCGACCTTGTTGGTCTATTTCTTCGGCGGCCGATACTTCATGCGCGGGCTCACCGCCGGCGCGGTCAAATGAGCTGGGGGAGACGGCGTGGCGGCGCTCAGCGTTAGGGGTTTGCACAAGCGCTTCGGCTCGACCGAGGTGCTGAAGGGCATCGACCTCTCGGTCGAAAACGGCGAGTTCGCCGTCCTGCTCGGGCCCTCGGGCTGCGGCAAGAGCACCCTGCTCAACATCATTGCCGGCCTCGAGCGGCCGAACGAGGGCGAGGTCGAGATCGGCGGCCGCGTCGTCACCGGCCTGCCGCCCCGCGATCGCGACATCGCCATGGTGTTCCAGTCCTACGCCCTCTATCCGGCAATGACCGTCCGCCGCAACATCACTTTCGGCATGGAATGCCGCGGCGTGCCGCGGGCCCGGCAGGACGAAGCGGTGGCGCGCGTCGCCGCCCTGCTGCAGATCGACGGCCTGCTCGAGCGCAAGCCGTCGCAGCTGAGCGGCGGCCAACGCCAGCGGGTCGCGATGGGCCGCGCCCTGGTGCGCGACCCGTTGCTGTTTCTGTTCGACGAGCCGCTCAGCAACCTCGATGCCCTGCTGCGGGTCGACATGCGCACCGAGATCAAGCAGCTGCACCGCCGCATCGGCTCGACCATCGTTTACGTCACGCACGACCAGATCGAGGCGATGACCATGGCGAGCCGGATCGCGGTGATGAATCTCGGTCGCCTGCAGCAATTCGCGACGCCCGACGAGGTCTACCATCGGCCGGCCAACCTGTTCGTCGCGCGCTTCATCGGCACGCCGCCGATGAACACGGTCAAGGCGCGCCTGGCGAGCGACGGCGCCGCGCTGGTGGCGATCGTCGGCGCCGGCCGCCCCGACGAGACGCGTCTGGTGCTGCCGGCGGCGCCCGAAGCGGCGCGCGCCTGGATCGACCGCGAGGTCTTCTTCGGCATCAGGCCCGAGTGCATCAGCGACGGCGGCCGCGGCGTCGACTTTTCGGCGGTAAAGGTCTCGGCCGAGGTCGAGCTCAGCGAGCCGACTGGTGCGGAGACCGTGGTGCTGGCGCGCCTGGCGGGCGAGCGCGTAAGGGCGCGCGTCGGGCCGCATGTCCGGCTGAATCAGGGGCAGAGCGCGCCGTTCCTGGTCGACACCAGGACCACCTGCCTGTTCGATCCGGCGTCGGAGCAGCTGATCGCATGAGCTACACGAAGTACTCGAGTCTCGAGGATCGCGTCGTACTGATCACCGGCGGCGCGAGCGGCATCGGCGAGGCCTTCGTCCGCGCCTTCGCCGAGAACGGCGCGCGCGTGGCGTTCCTCGATCTGCAGGAGCCCGCCGGCCGGGCGCTGGTCGACGCGCTCAAGGGATCGGCCAAGCACGCGCCGGTCTTCCTGCGCTGCGACGTCACGCGCATCGACGCGCTCAAGGCCGCCATCGAGGAGGCGCAGCGTCGGGCCGGCGCGACGTCGATCCTGATCAACAATGCCGCCAACGACCAGCGCCAGGACTTCGACGCGGTCACGCCGGAGGAATTCGACGCGACCCTCGCGGTCAATTTCCGCCATGTCTACTTCACCTCGCAGGCCATCGTGCCGCAGATGATCGGCCTGGGCGGCGGCTCGATCGTCAACATGTCGTCGATGACCTGGCAGGCCGGCGTGCCGCAGCTGATGGGCTACGCCTCGGCCAAGGCGGCGATCGTGGGCTTCACGCACTCCCTGGCGCGCGAGGTCGGCAAGCACCGGATCCGCGTCAACGCCATCGCGCCCGGCCTGGTGCTCACCGAGAAGCAGCAGCGGCTCTGGTACCCGACCCGGGAGCGCGTCGACGAGGTGGTGAGCAACCAGTTCCTGCCGGACGTCATTCAGCCGGCGGACATCGCCAACCTGGCGCTGTTCCTCGCCGCCGACGAAAGCCGCATGATCACCAAGCAAACCATCACGGTGAACGGCGGCCGCGCCTGAACTGTCGACCTCTCATGCGCATGCGGTCTGCGCAGGCCACCACTGCCGCATCGCCGGGACAAGGATGTCGAAGATGCTCTTGGGGCCGTGGACGATGATCCTGTCGTGACGCGTTTGCATCGTGGCTACGCCGATAAGTTCAGGTTCAAGTCCGGGGTTACGGTCGTCGTCGCGCTCGACTCGCAGACGCCACACGCCTCCGCCGCTTGTACCTCCAAAGTCCTTGGGAGGGGGAGAGCGCTGCCCCTTGGTCACGGAGAAAACCCATTTGTCAAAGCCATGATCGCATCGTAGCTCGCGCGACAGTCTTCCGAGAGGCGTATATCCCCTGGCTTTAAAGCTCCCGTAGGTCTGCCCGTCGTCGGTTGGGCCTTGCCATTCGTGAACTGCCGCCACGACCGCGTCGTACGGCGCGGTTTCGCGTCGCGCCTTCCAGAAATCCCGGTGCCGCTCGATGTTCCGGATGATGGCGACCGAGTCGAAGTGGGCATGTGCCGACTCAGGCAATCGCAAGAACGCCAGATCGGGGTGCTCCATTCGCCACGGTGCACTACCGAATAGGCGCGACTCCAATGCGTCGGGCTGGAGATCGAAACTCGAACCCCTGCCTCCAACGCCAAGAGCGATGATGCTCACCTGGCGGCGTTCGCGTGGAATCCGCAGAACGTCTTCGTGCGACGTCTTCCAAGAGGTCACTGCCTCCGCGACATGAGCGCATGTCAGGACACCTACCAGACGCCGGCATTGGATGAAGGTGCCGGAGCCCAGGAGCAGCGGGACGTCGTCATTGTAGCGTCCTATGAAATAGGCGGTGGACCTGCCGGCGCTGTCTATTTGATCCAGCCTTCCGCCAGTTGGATTGGGACCTGGTGCGCTCATCGTTTTCTCCGGATGCTCGGCCGCACGTCCTCGGCCTCGACGACGCGGGATCTTAGCGACGTCTTGATGCTGGTGTGCAACCGCGTGCTCACAGGAACGACAGGCCGCCGCTCAGCGCGACGGTCTGGCCGGTCATATAGGCGTTGCCGACCAGCATCATCACCACGTCGGCGCATTCTTCCGGCGTGCCGAAGCGGCCGAGCGGGATGCGCGACGCGGCGGAGGCCAGACCCTGGCGCACCATGTCGGTCTCGATCAGCGACGGTGCCACGGCGTTGACCGTGATCCCGTCCTTCACCAGCCGTGCCGCATAGCCGCGCGTCATGCCTTCCATGCCTGCCTTCGACGCGTTGTAGTGCGGGCCCACGCCACCCCCGCCGCGCGCCGCACCGGAGGAGATGTTGACGATGCGGCCCCATTGCCGGGAGCGCATGCCGGGGATCACCGCCTGCGTGCAGAGGAACACCGACTTCAGGTTGACGGCGATGGTCTGGTCGAAATCCGCCTCGGTGAGCGTATCGACGGTGCGCATCAGCGCGAGCCCGGCGTTGTTCACCAGGATGTCGACCGGGCCGAGCGCCGGTTCGACGGCGCCGACCATGCGGGCGACGTCGGCAGCCTGCGAGACGTCGGCGCCGATCGCCATCGCGCGGCCGCCGGCCTTGCCGATCTGCTGTAAAACCTCCTGGGCGGCGGCCTCCTGCTGCAGGTAGTTGACCGCAACCGCGGCGCCGGCATCGGCCAGCGAAATTGCGATCGCCCGGTCGATGCCGCGCGATCCTCCCGTCACCAGCGCAACCCGGCCCTTCAGCGACACCATCGCTCGTGCTCCATCTCGAATCGACCTCACCAGGAGGGCATGGTAGGGCTTCATGGCACGAGTTTCATTGTCATCCCGAGCGCAAGCGAGGGATCTTTGAGGCCACAGGAAAGGTCCCTCGCTGCGCTCGGGATGACAGAGGCGCGGCCCGGGACGACACTCGTTCAGGAGTCACCCCATGCCCCGTCTCGGTTTCGGCGCCTTCCTCGCCCCGCATCATCCGATCGGCGAGAATCCCACGCTGCAGTTCCGTCGCGACATCAAGTTCGTGAACCATCTCGACGAGCTCGGCTACGACGAGTTCTGGTGCGGCGAGCATCATTCGAGCGGCTGGGAGATGATCGCCTCGCCGGAGATGTTTTTGGCCGCCGCGGCCGAGCACACCAAGCGCATCCGGCTCGGCACCGGCGTCATCTCGCTGCCCTACCACCATCCCTACAACGTGGCGCAGCGCATGGTGCAGCTCGACCATATGAGCGGCGGGCGCGCCATCTTCGGCTCGGGGCCCGGCGCCTTGCCGTCCGACGCGCACACGCTCGGCATCGACCCCATGCTGCAGCGCGACCGGCAGGACGACGCCATCGACGTCATCCGCCGCCTGATGCGCGGCGAGCGTGTCACCAAGAAGACCGACTGGTACACCTTGCAGGACGCCGCCCTGCAGCTGTTGCCGGTGCAGGAGGACATGGAGTTCGCCGTCGCCTCGCAGATCAGCCCGTCGGGCATGACGCTGGCCGGCAAGTACGGCATCGGCATCATCTCGCTGGGCTCGATGTCGGAGCAGGGCCTGCTGTCGCTGCCGACGCAATGGGGCTTCGCCGAGGACGCCGCCAAGAAGCACGGCACCAAGGTCGATCGCAAGAACTGGCGCGTGCTGTTGAGCTGGCACGTCGCCGAGACGCGCGAGAAGGCGCGCGAGGAGGCCAAGCACGGCCTGCTGCGCTGGCACAACGAGTACATCACCGGCACCCTGCAGCGGCCGGGCGCGGTGCCCTTCGACTCGCCCGACGACGCGGTCGACAAGACGGCGTTCATGGATGGCGCGGCCGCCACCATCGGCACGCCCGACGACCTCGTGAAGATGATCAAGTCGGTCTACGACAAGAGCGGCGGCTTCGGCACGGTGGTCGGCTTCGTGCACGACTGGGCCAACATCGAGAACACCTTCCGCAGCTGGGACCTGGTGGCGCGCTACGTGATCCCCGAGATCAACGGCTACGTCGCCAAGCTGCGCGAATCGCAGAAGTTCCTGATCGACAACCGCGGCGTGTTCGAGCGCGCGGGCCAGGCCATCATGGCCAAGATCATGGAGAACAAGGCCGCCGCCGAGGCGCTCAAGGTGACCGATTCGCCGCGCTTCGCCGCCGCGGGGGCGCAGGTCCCGACGGGGTTGGACAAGGGCAAGCAGGCAGCGGAATGAGAGCTTCCTCCCCATCGCGGTTTCCGCGATGGGGAGGTGTCCGCGCAGCGGACGGAGGGGTCATGCTCCTCGGAGCGCGGACCTCCTGGTCCGCATTCAAGATTCATGAGCGGACCAGGAGGTCCGCGGTCCCATGACCCCTCCGTCGCCGTAAGACGGCGACGCCTCCCCTTGCGGACCCCGCAACGGGGAGGGCAAGACTCAGCTCCACAACAGCCTTGGATAGGGCGTGCCTTTGCCGGACCAGGCGAGGATGTTCCAGGCGGCGGCGATCAGGCTCGGGAAGGTGTTGATGTCGTTGAGCGCGTCGCGCCGCAGGGCGTAGGGATAGGAGCCGTCGGCGTTCTGCGCGGCGGCGAGCGTGGCAATCAGGCGATCGGCGTGGGCGGGATCGTGGTTGCGCAGGGCGAAGGCGGCGCCGAAGCTGCCTTCGTACCAGGGACTGGGCACGGTGCCCACCGGATAGCCGTCGGCCGGCACGAAGGTGGTGAAGCCGGAAAAGCCGCTGGCCGCGTCGGTCACGTAGTACAGATGGTCCATGCGCTCCAGCGCCGCGCGCATGTCGCCCCGACGCCCCCAGCGTTCGAGCAGCACGCTGCCCCAGCTCATGACGTCGAGCGCATGCTGACCGTCCGGCGTGCTGCGCCCGTTGGCGTAGGTACCGCCCTGCCAGAAGATGCCGGTTTGGACGTTCCAGGCATGCCGCTCGAGCGCCGCGCGAATGCCGTCGGCGATGCGCCGGTGCTCGCCCTCGCCATAGAGCTCGGCGGCAAGATCGAAGCACCACCAAGCGTCGATGTTGTGCTCGGTGCTCCACCACGGCACGACGTAGTGCGGCTCGAGCACATGGCCGACGTAGCGGCCCTTGCCGCCGTCCAAAAGGCCAAGCGGGTTCAGCCAGCTGCGCAGGAAGGCAAGGCAATGTCGGGCCGCATCGGCGGTGCGCTGCGGGAACCAGCTGCGAAAGGCCGGCCGGTCGGCGACCAGCAGCGCGTAGCACACCCAGGCCACGGCGCCGTTGCGGACGAAGCCCGCGGAGTGCTCGGCGAGCACCGACTGATCGTTGGCGAAGGGAAAGCCGCCGTCAGGGTTCTGCACGGCCAGCAGGGCATCGACCAGCTTGGCGGCGGCGTCGCGCTCGCCGAGCTGCAACAGGGCGATCAGCGCCACCGCCTGGTCGTAGAGGAAGCAGGCGTCGTTGAAACCGTCGTAGTAGACGTCGTCGGGCGTCTGGCCGGCATCGGCCGCCGGCACGTTGAACGAGCGCAGCAGGCCGGACGGCATGGTGTACTGGCCGTAGACGCGCTTGCTGCCGACGTCGACCAGGGAGACGCGGCCGACACCGGGCGGCTGCAGCGCCACCTCCCAGCGGCCGTCGCGGCGCGCCGGCACGACGGCGGTCGGCTGCGCGGGAATGCGCTCGCCGATCGAGCGGTATTCGATGCTGAGGTCGGGCCACGCCGACGCACCTGCCGCGGCATTCTCCTCCGCCCATACAGCCCCGACGACGCGTCGCGCGCAGCTTCTCTCGAGCTCGACCAGGCGCAGCCTGACCTTGCCGGCAAACGGCCGCGGCCGCTCGATGCGAAAAGCGCCGGGCGCCGCGGGCTCGATCGCCCAGGCGTACTCGGCATCGCTTTCGCTCGTGACCAGCAGCGCGTAGGCGCAGGCGGCATCGGCGGCGAAGGCGGCGAGCGTGCCCGAGACCGCCGCGCGTTCCGGCGATGCGTCCAGGGCGACGTCGGTGAAGAGCGGCGCTGCCGGACGATAGGCGACGGCATACCCGTCGCGCACGTCGCCGGGTCGCTCCGCCTCCAGCCAGGGATGGCCGACCGGCACGCGGTTGCGGTCGGCGGCGGCATCGGCGGGCGAAGCGTAGGCTACGAGCTGGAACGACCACTGCCCCGGCGGCGGTGCCACGACCGACGCGGCGAAGCTGCCGTTGGGCTGGACCTTGGCGGCGAACTGGCGCTCGCCTGACACGCTGCCCACCACGACGTAAGTCGCCCAACGCAGTCCGGTCCCATCGGCGCCCAAGCCCTCCAGGCAGACGAACGGCAGGTCGACCGAGCCCTCGAACACCGCCGGCTGGCGCGCGACGATGGGAAAATGCAGCGGGCCGCGGATCAGGATCGGCGTCGCCGGCAGCGCGACGGCGGTTGGCGGCAGGCTGAAGGTGCCGACCCACCGCCCCTGCGCATGGCGATCGAGGGCTTGGTCGTCCGGCACCAGCCGCGCCGCGTCATACTGCGTTCGCGTCGCGACCTGCTGCAGCAGGAAAGCCCGGGCGCGCGACACGCTGGCGGGTACCGGATCCTCCCGAGCGGGCGGAGAGGTCGGATTGGGGCGCGGGCTCATGGGCGCGGCAACCGTATCACGCCGATACCCACGCCGACATCGGGCTTGCCCACGGGCCGACCCGGCCCGACAGTGGGTGCTGGATGACGGACGCGCTGACGGGCTTCTGCCTTCTGCTGATCGTGGTAGGCATGGTGCCCACCTTGATGGCCTTCGCCCAGTTCGTCGTGATCGGCTGGCACGGCCTCAGGAACCACTATTCGCAATGTCGCGACTACACGCCGCGCGTGGCTTTCGTGCTGCCGGCGTGGAACGAGGCCGACGTGCTGGGCTCGAGCATCGATTCGCTGATGAGCATCGACTATCCGGCGGGCGCCTGGCGCATTTACGTGGTCGACGACGCCAGCACCGACCACACGCCCGACGTCATGCGCGAGAAGATGGCGCAGTACGAGGGCTCGGTGTTCCACCTCAGGCGCGAGAAAGGCGGCCAGGGCAAGGCGCATACGCTCAACCACGGCATCAGGCTGATCCTGGAAGAAGGCTGGGCCGAGGCGGTGATGATCATGGACGCCGACGTCCTGTTCGAGCCGCTCACCTTGAGGCGCATGGTGCGCCATCTCGCCGATCCCAAGGTCGGCGGCGTCACCGCCTACGTGAAGGAAGGCAGCTACCCCGGCAGCCTGCTGTCGCGCTACATCGCCTTCGAGTACATCACGGCTCAGGCTGCGGCCCGGCGCGCCCAGAACGTGATGGGCGGGCTCGCCTGCATGGCCGGCGGCGCCCAGTTGCACAGCCGCGAGAACCTGATCGCCATCGGCGGTGCCATCGACACCACGACCTTGGCCGAGGACACGTTCACCACCTTCAAGACGCAGCTCGCCGGGCGCAGGGCGCTGTTCGACGCCAACGCCATCGTCTGGGCCGAGGAGCCGGACAGCGTGACCGCGCTGTGGAAGCAGCGCGTGCGCTGGGGGCGCGGCAATTTGCAGATCACCAAGGCGTTCCGCGAGCTTTGGTTCCACCCCAACCGGAGCGCCCTGTTCGGCAACATCGGCTTCGGCATCCTGTGGTTCAGCGTCGCGCTGATGCCGGCCTTCGCGCTGCTCGGCTCGTTCGGCCTGGTCGGGCTCTACTACCTGTGGCCGGCCTGGGCGTGGGAAGCCTTCTCGGTGATGTGGAGCTTCACCTTCTTCAGCTACCTGTTCCAGACACTGTTTTCCTTCGCGATCGACCCCGCCGCCAGCCGGCGCGCCTGGTTCGAGGGCCTGACCTTCCCCGGGCTGCTGGCGATCGCGGTCATGGTCACCGCCGTGATCGGGTTGAAGCCGTTCGCGGACGGCGACTGGAAGCATCCCCAGTACTGGACCCTGCGCGACATTGCCGTGCAGGTCATTCTCGGCTGGACGGCGATTTCCACGGCCCTGGCCTACGGCGTCTACCGCCTCGACAAGGCCGGTGCGCCGAAGTGGCTGCGCGATCCGCTGCTGGTGCTGGTGGGCTACGGACCACTGTTGTGCGCCATCGCCGTCGGCGCGATCATCGCCGAGGTCAGAAATGCCGACTTGAAATGGGACAAGACGATAAAGTCGGGCAAGGCGAGGATCCAAACCTGACGTCGCCAACCCCCACGTCGGGCGAAAGCATCTACGAGCGGCTGCAGGCCGAGGACGTAGCGAACGAAAGGCGCGTCTTCTGGAGCGAGGTCGGCATTGCCGCCGCGATCGCCTTCCTGGCGATCGCTTATTTCATCCTGGCGTAGGCTCCGGCGAAAACCGGCGCTGGCGGATGATGCGCAGCGGCTCGGCCAGCTTGTAGCCGGCGAAGCGCCCCCAATAGGCGGCTGTCGCCTTGATCGAGTCCGGGTGCAGGCGGCCGGCGCGATCGCCCTCGCTGCAGTAGGCGGCGACGGCGTGCAGCTTCGCCTCCATATAGGCGGATATATCGACGTAGTAGTTCGGCGTGAAGTCGACCGTGGTCGACGCCGACTGGTAGCAATAGACATTGGGCACGCCGTTTGCCGCCGCCAGGGTGGCGATGTGCACGGCGCGATGGTCCTGGTGCGTGTCCTCCAGCGCATGGGTGTAGACATGCGTAGGCCGCAAGTCGCCGACCGTGCGCGCGATCAACGCGACCGTCGCGCCGCTGTCTGGAATGCGCGAGTCCTGAAGGTCGCCCAATTCCAGCCGCCCGCCTAGAAGCTCCGCCGCCTCGTGCGCCTCGCGCAGCCGAATATTGACGTCGCCGCCCATCGCCCCACGGCTCAGGACCAGGATCCTGACCAGGTCGCCTTCGGCGGTGTGCCGGGCGAGCATGCCGCCGCAGGCGATCTCGACGTCGTCGGGGTGGGCGCCGATCGCCAGCACGCGCCGTTGCTCGAGCCCTCGCCGCTCGCGCGACCGCTGCGCGAGCGTCAGGGCCTGGCTCACGAACGCCGCGCGCTCGAACGGCTTGAAGACCAGGCCGTCGATCCGCCATTCGACGGTGCGTTGCACGAGGTCCGGGTTGCCGCCGGCAAGCGCCGCGAGCACGGCGGCCCAGCGATTGCGTCGCCGTGCCTGGGTAACCACGTCGATGGCGCCCTGTGTCGCCGGGTCGACGACGAGCAAGTCCCATTGCCGTTCGGCGAGTCGGCGCAGGGCCGCCTCGAGCTCGGCTTCGCATGCGACGCGCCCACGCTCCCGTTCTCCCAGCCACCGCGCAATGTCCATCGCCCCGGCGCTCGAGTCGAACAGTAGGATGTCGGGCGACAGATCGCTCGCGGGCTTGCCGCCGCCGTTTGGGCCGCCGCCGTTTGGACCGCCGGCGTTTGGGCCGCCGCTATTTGCGGCGACGCCTTCTGGATGGCGGACCGCGCTCACGCCAATGCCACCTCG
>JAFAKN010000257.1 GCA_019235415.1 Alphaproteobacteria bacterium | reverse complement strand
GATGTCGGGTCAAGATGATGGCTCGTCCATAAAGGTGATGTGAGTTTTCGCACAACAGCCAAGCAGTAGTTTCTGACTCTCATGGGCATTTCTCCTTTGCCGAGTTCCGATGAAACGCAGGCACAGGTGTTCCTGTGCCTCAGTCAGCTGGCAAACGAGGGCATCCCAGACCAATGACGGCTTCGGGTCAGAAGCGGACTTCGTCAGACGATCACCAAATGTCCCTCTGGGCCAGGAGCGGTCATTCGGTGGGCGGCACGTGCCCCAGTCGCCATTGAGTTGGCCAGGAGTTTTCGGTCATCGCTAGAAGAGGTTCCCCGGGCTGAACAGCCAACCGAACGGCGCGTGCGGCGCTTGCCACACGCGATCACCGACTTCAGAGTCGGTTTCGGGGCCGCAGTCCTGTCGGAGGACGACATGCCGCTCAATTGTATCGACAATGTTACCAATACCTGTTCTTGCCGAGTGGCAATCCGCGACCGGCCCAAGAAAGAAGCGTTGACCTGACTCGGGGGCCACAATGGCCGACGACACTGGTGTCGAGGTTTGGCTGGCGAAGTTGGGGCTGGGCAAATACGCGCGCGGTTTTGTAGAAAACGAGATCGACACCGGCACCCTGCCGATGCTGACCGAGGAGGATCTGAGGGAACTCGGCCTGCCGATTGGACCTCGACGCAAGATCCTGGCCGCGATCCGCGAACTCCATGTAGGGCAGGCGCCGCGCGTGGCCGCGTCAATCGAGCCACCGGCGATGCCGCGCCACCTCGCGGACCGTATCCTGCGGACGCGCGAGGAGATCGAGGGTGAGCGCAAGCTCGTCACCGTACTGTTTGCCGACATGCGCGGCTCCATGGAACTCCTATCCGGCCAGGACCCAGAGGCGGCGCGCGCCATTCTCGACCCGACGGTCGCGGCGATGACCAATGCCATTCATCGATACGAAGGCACGGTGAGTAAGCTCCTGGGGGATGGCGTGATGGCGGTGTTCGGCGCGCCGATCGCGCACGAGGACCATGCACTGCGCGCCTGCTACGCGGCGCTGGCGATTCACGAAGCGGTGCGCGCGCTGGCGCCGCGCCTGCGCGGCGAGCACGGAGTCGAGCCGATGGTGCGCATCGGCCTGAACTGCGGCGAGGTGGTGGTGCGCTCGATCGATACCGATCTCTCGGTCGATTACGACGCGATCGGGCCGACGGTCCATCTCGCTGCCCGCATGGAGCAGCTAGCCCGACCCGGCTCGACGCGGCTGACGGCGGCCGTCGCGCACCTGGTCGAAGGCTTCTGCCGAATGGAGCCGTTGGGTGCCATCCCGGTCAAAGGCGTCGCCGAGCCGGTCGAGGCGTTCGAGCTTCTGGGCGCTACCAACGTTCGTGGTCGCCTGCAGGCGACCGGCCATCGGGGCTTCACTCGCTTCGTCGCGCGCGAGGCGGAGATGGCGACGCTGCAAGCCGCTGTCGCTCGCGCCCTTGCCGGGGTCGGCCAGATCGTGGCGGTGGTCGGCGAGCCGGGCGTCGGCAAATCGCGGCTCTATCACGAGTTTCTCGAGAGCGGGCCGATGGCCGGTTGGCTGCGCCTCCAGGGCAATTCGGTGTCACACGGCAAGGCAACGCCATACTTGCCGATGGCGGATCTGCTTCGCAGCTATTTCGACATTGGCCCAGGAGACACGCCGCAGCGCATGCGTGAGCGTGTACTAGGCAGAGTGATGTCCCTCGACGAGCGGCTGCGCGGCATCGTGGATCCGCTGTACGCTCTGCTCGACCTGCCGACCGCCGACAACGCCTGGCAGCTCGCCGACCCCGGGCGGCGGCGTGCTCTCATAATCGACGCCCTCACCTCCCTCTTCGTGCGAGAGGCGCGCGAGCGGCCGGTCGTGGTGGTGGCGGAAGACCTGCACTGGATGGATAGCGAGAGCTTGTCGGTGCTCGATGCCCTGGTCGACAAGCTGCAGGGGCAGCGGCTGCTGATGATGGTCAACTTCCGGCCGGAGTTCGCCGAGCGCTGGACCAACCGCAGCTTCTATACGCGCATCCGCCTGTTGCCGCTGCCGCCGGTCGGCGCGGCGGCGCTGCTGGACGACCTGCTCGGAATCGATCCTTCGCTGGTCGCCGTCAAACGGGTCCTGATCGAACGCTCGGCTGGCAACCCATTTTTCCTGGAGGAGTGTGTGAGCTCGCTGGCAGAGCTCGGCGTGATCACGGGCGAGCGTGGTGCACGCAAGCTGGTGAGACCCTGGGAGGGCACGTTGCTGCCGGCGTCAATCCAGGCGATCCTGGCGGCCCGTATCGATCGTCTCGATCCCGAGTCCAAGCGCGTCCTGCAGACGGCCTCGGTGATAGGCAAGGACTTCTCCCGCCGGCTGCTCGGCGCCGTGTTGGGGCTGCCGGACGCCAACCTCGACGGCGCCCTGGCGACGCTGCGCAGCAATGAGTTCGTCTACGAAACCAGTCTGTTCCCGGAGCCCGAATACACCTTCAAGCACGCCCTTACCCACGACGTGGCCGTCTCCGGTCTACTGCTGGCGCGCCGCAAGGAGTTGCACGCCGAGATCCTGGCGCAGATGGAGGTGCTCTATTCCGGCCGACTGGTTGAGCAGGTCGAGGCGCTGGCCCAACACGCCCTGCAGGGCGAGGTCTGGGACAAGGCTGTGACGTACAGCGAGCAGGCCGGCGATCGGGCGGTGGCGCGGTCGGCGCCGACCGACGCCATCGCGTCGTACGAGCAAGGGCTGCAAGCGCTGCATCGGCTGGGCGCGAACCCGGAGCACGCCGCGCACGAGATCGTGCTGCGGCTGAAGCTCAGGGACGCGCTGTTCGTGCTGGGGCGCCACGATGAGTTGGAGCAACACGTCCGTACGGCCGCCGAGCTCGCGACCCATGGTGAGGCGAGCCCGCAGCTGGGCTGGGCCCTGCTGCAACTGGGCAGCGTGCACTGGGTTCGCGGCGAATACAGCCAGGCGCTCGCCGCCTTCGATCGTGCCGAGCCGTTGCTGCGCCAGTCCGGTGATCCGACGCTGCTCGCGCTGCTTGAATACCGGCGCGGCATCATCTTCGTCATGACCGGCCACATGCGTGAAGCGGCCGAGGCGACGGCACGGGCGGTCGCCTTCTTCGACAGCGAGGATGGTTACCGGGCATTCCACTTCGGAGGCTCGCCGTTTGTCTTCGCCTCCTCGTTCATGGCGTGGGCGCTGGCCGAGCTTGGCGAAACTGAAAGGGCCTTTGAGGCAGGGCGACGCGGTTTCGACGTGGCGCGCGCGCTCGACCAGAGCTACTCGATCTCGGTGAGCGTGTTCGGCTACGCGACCGCACTGATGCGGCGAGGCGATCTCGCGTTGGCCGCTGAAATCCTGGAGATCGGCCTCGAGCAGATGGCCCTGCACGGCGTGCTCGCCGCCGACCATTGGATACAGTCGCGCTACGCCTGCACGCTCGCCCGGCTCGGACGGCGCGATGAGGCGGCCGCGAGCCTAAAACGCGCGACTGCCACCATCGAGGCGGGCCTTGGCATCCACGACGTCGCGCCCTTCGTCTATCTTTCAGAGGCCGCCCTGGAACTGGGCAATCCCGAGCAAGCCGAGGCGCTCGCGCGCCAGGCTATCGGCGTTGCCGCGGACCAGGGCGAGAACTGGGTAGAGGCCTGCTGCTCACTCGTTCTTGCTCGCGTTCTCGCAACCAAAGGCGAAGATTTTGCGCCTTCACTCGAGCGTGCTGCGGATCTTGCGGAGCGTTTTGGTTACCGGCCGCTCGCAGAGGACTGCGCTATCCTCAGAGGCCGGTGAAGACCAGCGGTGAAATACAGTCACATCGGCTTTGAGCCACAATCGGTAAGGCTCAGGCGAAGCAACATCTTTCTGCTCTTGCTCCGGGAGCGGACACGAGGAAGGCGTGGCGGCACTTCTCAGTAGGGCCAGAAGCAGACATCGTGAACTGCGTCGCCACTGTCAGCTAGTGCCAATTGCGAACATGCGTCACTGTAAAGTTTGATTGCGCGGCAGGCTCATGTGTAATCGTCGCCCCGGTGGGCTCGTGCGGCTGGTGTTCGCGACAGCAAGCGCGATCGTCGCGGAAAAGAGGCTAGGCCGGCGGCGACGGGATCGACTGCCGCAAGGCGCAGAAGACGGCCGTGAGATCGATCGGCTTGGCAAACAGCCGCGCGCCGGCATGGCGCGGCACCATCTGCCTTCCGGCATAGCCCGAGATGAAGACAAAGGGGATGTGCCGTGCCTGCAGCGCGTCGGCGAGCGGGAACACCATCTCTCCCTGCAGGTTGACGTCGAGGATGGCGCAATCGAGCCTGGCTTCGGCGCTCAACTCCATTGCCTGGGCAAGGCTCGGCACGGGGCCGACCACGGTCGCGCCCGCCGCCTCCGCTTCGCGTTGTAGGTCCTCGGCGAGGAGGAACTCGTCCTCGACCACGAGCACACGCAGCCCCGCCAGCGGCTCATTCACGTTTCTCCTCCACCTCTTCGGCAGTGGCGCCCTCAAGCGGTATGCTGATCGTGCAGCACACACTGTCGGGCCTGAACTTCAGCGACGTCCTGGCACCTAGCTGATAGGGCAGCGCCCGCTCGATCAGCTTGCGGCCGTTCCCCATGTGGAACGCGGCGGAGTCGGGCGACGGCACGGAAATGCCGCTCTCGCGCCATTCGACGTGCAGCCGCGGCGGCTCCTCGGAGCGGTCGACCCGCCACGTCACCGCGAGCGTGCCGGATTGCTTCAGCGCCCCGTACTTCAGCGCATTGGTGCCGAGTTCGTGGATTGCCAGTGCCAGTGTCTGCACCATGCGCGAGCGCAACTTGACCTTAGTCGGGCCCTTGACCGTGACCAGCGTATTGCCGTCGGCGGCGCCCAGCGCCGCGAGCTCGGTGCGGATCAGGTCGTCGAACGCGACCCGTTCGCCCTCGGACAGGCGCGACAGCAGATCCTGCGCACGCGAGAGCGCATTCAGCCGCTCGCGAAAGGCGACGCGAAACGCCGTCGGGTTGCTGTTCGAGCTGAGCGATGAGTCGACTAGCGAACCGACGACGCCCAGCAGGTTGCGCGTCCTGTGTTGCAGCTCGCCGACCAGGATGCGCAGCCGCTCCTCGCTCGTGCGCAGCGCCACCTGTGTGCGCTGCAGCTCGTCCAAGACCTTGCGCATTTCCTGCCGGTAGCTGACGGACTCGGCATCGGCCGGGTCGAGCAGCACCGCCCGCAAGTCCCGCCGCTCGTCCATCAGCCCCAGCATGTCCGGCTCATACTCCAGTTCGGGATGCGTCTCGGTCCAGTAGTGCGCGGCCCGGATGAAGGCGAGGTAGGCGACCAGGATCTCGAAGGTTCGGTCGCCGGTTGACGTCCGCACCGTCTCGCGCGCCGGGCCGGACTTAGCGGGCTCGAGGAAGATGACGGTGAGCGCGTCGAACAGGTCGGCCTCGGTCTGCGTCCGCGGCCCGGGAAACGGCAGGGATCTGTCGCGACGGGACAGGCGCTCCAGCACGGCTTTCAACTCGTCTGCGTCCGGCAGGGGGCGGCTCAGCAGGGCGATGACGTTGTCGATCGATTCGACCGGGGCGGCGGCATCTCCTGCCGGCCATCCGTTGCCGATCAGGAAGCCGACATGGCGCACGATGCAATAGCGCACCGCGCAGAAACGCGACAGATGGACGAACAGCCGTTCCTTGAAAAGCGAGGGCAGCGGACAGTCGAGATAGGCCGCCCGCGCAAATCCCCACAATTCCTCGATCAGGCCGGGGGCCGACTGCGCCGTGCAGAAGAAGTTCGGCAGGACACCAAACCGCCCGGCGACCTCGGCTTGAAAGCTGCTGGATCCCGGCATGATTGACCCTCTGGATCCCAGCATGGTTGGTCCCACAGCATCCAATACCGGAAAACGCCACCGGTTGCAGGATGTGCGCAGAGATTTTCAGGGTCCTAGCGCTGTTACGGCAGGCGGATTACTGGGACGCACTTCGCGGATTTGAGATGCACTTCAAAGTGCCCCGCCTATTGTCCGCTATGGGTCAACCCCGGAAGTGCCTGACGGCGCGAGCTTAGTCCGCTTTCCCTCCAGCAGCTGACCATGGCCTTGGCCAATGGACCGCTCAGGGCCAGGCGCCGACATAGCCTTGACCTTACTCAATCACCTCGTCAGCACCGGGCGCATCGCGGTCAACGTCTCGGCGCTGCAGTTCCACGAGCCGGCCGAGCTCGAAGCGAGCCTCGAGGCGGCGATGGGCGAGGCCGGCCTCGCTCGAGATCGAATTGACCGAGACGGCGCTGATGAACGTCTCGCCCGAGCACAGCGAGCTGCTGCAGCGCCTGCGCGCGCGCGGCATCGCGGTCGCCATCGACGATTTCGGCACCGGCTACTCCTCGCTGCTCTACCTGCGCCGCCT
>JAFAKN010000165.1 GCA_019235415.1 Alphaproteobacteria bacterium | reverse complement strand
CGGCCCACATCGAGCGCCAGTTCTTGGAAGCAAAGCTCTGGCCGAGAAACCAGGCGAGATGAAAAGGTTTGGGCATGCCGGAAATCTCGCAGGAGTCATGCCATCAAGGCCAAGGCGATGCCCCATGACGCCTCGAGCGCGATTCACCGCTGTCAGGTAGCTCGGGCCAAGGCGATGCCTCATCACCGCCTTGGGAGCGATTCACTACTGTCATCCCGAGCGTGAGCGAGGGACCTTTGAGGCCGCAGGAAAGGTCCCTCGCTTTCGCTCGGGATGACAAGGCAGCTCGGGCCAAAGTGAGTGAAGAAGGAGGTTGAGCCTCCTAGGCGCCGGCGATCGCCTTCACCTCGAGGAAGTCCTCCATGCCGTACTTGCCCCACTCGCGACCGTTGCCGGACTGCTTGTAGCCGCCGAACGGGGCGGTGCGCTCGTTCGGAACGCCGTTGAGGTTGACCATGCCGGCGCGGATCTGCCGGGCGACCCGCTTGGCGCTTTCGACCGAGCCGGCGGAGACGTAGCCGGCGAGGCCGTAGGGCGTGTCGTTGGCGATCTCGACCGCTTCGGCTTCGTCCTTGGCGCCGAGGATGGTGATCACCGGCCCGAAAATCTCCTCGCGGGCGATCGTCATGTCGTTGGTCACGTCGGCGAATACGGTCGGGCGAACATAGAAGCCCTTGTTGACGCCCTCGGGCAGGCCCGGACCGCCGGCGACCAGAGTCGCGCCCTCGTCGACGCCCTTCTTGATCAGCGCCTGGATCTTGTCCCACTGAATGCGATTGACCACGGGACCGATCGTGGTGCCCTCGGCCTTCGGGTCGCCCGCCTTGGTCTTGTCGGCGACGGCCTTCGCGATGGCCTTCACTTCATTCATCTTGCTCGACGGCACGATCATGCGCGTCGGCGCGTTGCAGGACTGGCCCGAGTTGTTGAACACCTGAGCGACGCCGCCGGTGACCGCCTTGGTGAAGTCGGCGTCTTCCAGGATGACGTTCGGCGACTTGCCGCCGAGCTCCTGGCTGACGCGCTTGACGGTATTGGCGGCGCGCTTGGCGACGTCGATGCCGGCGCGGGTCGAGCCGGTGAACGAGATCATGTCGATGCCCGGGTGCTCGCTCATCGCCACGCCGACTTCGGGACCGAGGCCGTTGACGAGGTTGAACACGCCCTTGGGGACGCCGGCGGCGTGCATGACTTCGGCGAAGATCAGGGCCGAGGTCGGCGTGAACTCCGACGGCTTCAGGAGCATGGTGCACCCGGCCGCGATCGCCGGCGCAACCTTGCAGGCGATCTGGTTGAGCGGCCAGTTCCACGGGGTGATCATGCCGACCACACCGATCGGCTCGCGCACGACGGTGGCGGTGCCGACCTTCTCCTCGAAGTGATAGTCCTTCAACACCTGCAGGGTCGACATCAGGTGACCGAGGCCGGCGCCGGCCTGCGCACGCTCGGCCATCGGGATCGGCGCGCCCATCTCGTCGGAGATTGCGGCGGCGATTTCCTTCGAGCGCGCCTTGTAGGCGTCGATGATCTTCTCGAGCAGCGCAATGCGCTCCTCGCGCGTCGTGAGCGAGAAAGTCTCGAACGCCTTGCGGGCGGCGGCAACCGCCTTGTCGACGTCCGCCTTCGAGCCGACGGCGACCTCGTACATGGGCTCTTCCGTCGCCGGATTGACCACCGGGACCAGCTTCATGACAGCCGGGTCGACCCAGGCGCCGTCGATATAGAATTTCTTGCGATTGACCATTTGGCTCATCCTCCTTGCGATTTCGCGGCCGTATCGAGCGGCGGCAAACCGACCGCGGACGGGGGGAGTTCTAGCGCCTCAGCGGCGATCTGCCTACGGCATGAGCGCGTCGATCCGGCCGTCGATCACGAACCGGGCACCAGATCGGGAGCCGGCAGACGAAATCGAGATCTGGTCTTCGCCGAGCTGGGCCTGGCCGAGTGCCGCGTCAAACGCCCAATGGAGCGTCCTGACCGACAACCTGCCTGTAAAGCGCGCGAACCTCGTCCGAGACTTGGTGCGTGTCTTCCTTCAGGTTGCGCGGGGTGATCGCGATGAAGGCGATTTCCCAGTTGTCCGGTTTGGGCATGCCGACCCTCGGTACGAAGGCGTGCGGCGCGCCGGGCGGGTTGTGGAAATGGCCGCCGCCGACCACCGGCGTCAACATCGGCTTGCCGTTTTCATCGATGGAAAAGCCTTCCGCCTCGCCCACGACATACATCGGGAACTGATCGGTGCGGCTCGCGATGTGCGTATGAAGCTCGACGTTCGGCAGGAATACCGCCGCGACGCCGCGGCCATGCCGGTTCTGGCCGAGACGCCACGGGCCGGGTCCGGAGAGATCCGGCGCAGCGGACAGGTGATATTCCGTGCGGGCCAGAATGGCGCGCAGGGCTTCCTTGGGATTGAATTCGGGACCGGCCGCAGCGCGAGCCTTGCTGAAGTCCGCGTAAACGGCCTTCATCCATCGAAGCTCGTCATCGGCCAGCTCGTGGTCGAGAACCGGGAGAGCGGCACCATCGGGCACGGAAGGCTCCTCTGCCTCACTGTCCAACATTCCCCGGATGAATCCGCGGAACGTTGCGAACGCTAGCATTACGACCGGTAGCGGGGAAGGCTGCGCCTGCCCGGGAGCGGGCGCCGCCCCGCGCGTGACTCAGCGCCGCTTCCGACTGGATCGGCTGGTTCCGGTCCGTTGCTCGCATCTGGTCATGGCGCGGGGGCGATGGCACTTTGGCCACGACATCGAACGAAGGAGACGTCATGCCGATGCGCATTCTCTGGCCGAACCTGCCCGCTCGGCTCGTACCGGTCGCAACCGAAGCGGTCGGTTCCGGGTTCGAGCTGGAATTCCGTGAAAAATTCGAGGATGTCAGCGACGAGCAGTGGGCCAAGGCGGACGCGGTCGTCGGCGGTTGCCCTCCGCCATACATCGATAAGCTGCAGGCTTGCCGCATCTTCGTGAAGTACGGCGTCGGCTACGACGACGTCGACATCGAGCG
>JAFAKN010000034.1 GCA_019235415.1 Alphaproteobacteria bacterium | reverse complement strand
TCGCGCTGGGTGCCGATTATCAAGACAATGTCGTCGTCGTCGGAGCCCGCATGTTCAATGGTGCGGGCCGCATCGCATTCGAGGCGTACCCCTATGCCAAGAGCGATCCGCTGCCGCCCTACGGCACGAACTATTACTACAATGACGCCGGGGATGTGTTCTGCGCAATGCGCAGCCAGGGCCCGCAACCACTCGTCGTGGAGACGAATCTCGCGCTCGAGATCTTTCCCACCTGCTTCCGGCGCTCTTATTCCGGCCGCCTCGACACGTTGGACATGCGCGACTCCTCGTCGCTTCAGAAGGGGTCGCCGCAGGAAGGAACGGTGCAAAGGATCGTCACCACCGCGATCGGGCGGGCAGTCGAGCAGGCGACGTCGCAGCCCGGCACGCGCATCGAGCACGCGACCTATTCCTACGATCGCCTCGGGCAGTTGGTCTCGATGCAGCGCTTCCTCGACCCGGTGGGTGACACCATGCCTGTCCAGTGGTCGCGGCAAATGGACTCGACCGGAAACGTGCTGACGCTGACGGAGCCCGCAACCTCCCCGCGATCCTTCACCTACAGCGATTGGGGTGAACCGCTGCAGACGAGCTGGATGGACGGCACGGTCAGCCGCGCGCTGGTGCGATCCTACGATTCGCTCGGCCGGCTCATCGGCTCCGTGGAGCAGAGCGATGGCGTCGTCGATCCCGCCACGGTGAACACCTACGCCTACGACGCGGGCGTAGCAGTGACGCCCCTGGTCAACCCGACCTTCACGCTCGGCCGCCTGTCGCAAGCGACCTCACCCAATGGCCAGACGACGTTCAGCTACGACGCGTTCGGCAGGATCAACGCGCAAGTCTTCACCGACGCTCAGTCCGTCCCCTACGTCCAGACGTTCGGCAATCACAGCGACGGGCGCATCGCATCCCTGAGCTTGTATCTGCCCGACCAGAACCATGCCCAGGAGCTTGTCCAGTACGGCTATGACAGCGCGGGCACGCTTCGCACGGTGAACTTTTCGGACCCATCCGGCAGCCAGCAGCTCTACACCGCGCAAGCGATCGACCCGCTCGGCCGGGTTCTCGGAGCGCTCTATGGGGCGAACATCCAATTCGAGGCATCCTACGCGCCGCAGGGTCGCCGTCTCATCACGAGCGCACAGGTTGGCTCCCCGTCCGGCTCGCGTTCCATCACCTTCGGCGCCTTCGACCCCGCAGGACGAGAATTGGTGCGCACGGAAGTGACTGACGGCGCAGGCGGCGGCGTCCAGTCCCACGTAGGCTACGATGCGCTGGGACGCGTCGCGATGGCGAACCAGTCCGCCGTGAGCGGAACGCTAACGCTGGCGAACTGGACCTTTGGTTACGACGCCCTGGGCAACATCAACACCCTCTACAACACCGTAGGTTCGTCGTTCACCAACTTGAACTACCAGACGACCGACAGCGACCGCATCTGCCAAATCACGTACGGCATACACACCCGACCGGAGCAGGGATGTCATGTCGACTACGACGCGGCCGGCAACATCGTTCAGCAACCGACGCGGACGGGCTCCCGGCAGCTGAGCTACTTCCTGTCAGGGAGCGTCCGCAGCATTACGCAAGGCGGGAGCACCGCGGGCTTTGGCTACGATGCCTTCGGGCGAATGCAAACGCTGGACACCCAGGCCAACGCCGGCCAGACGGTCCACGAGAGCCACTTCGGCGACCTCATCGACCGTCTCGACTCGACGTCCGGCAGCGCACCCGGATCGCTGATCACCCGGCGGATTCCCGGGCCGAACGGAATCTTCGCCAGTCGACGGGGAACGGGCAACGACTGGATTTTCGAGTTCAGCGAGCTTCGCGGAAAGCGGTTCTTCGCAAACCTGAGCGGGAAGTTCGTCCAGGACGTTCTGTACCAGCCGTTTGGCGAAGCGACATCGACGGGCGCCTCCGCCGGATCGACCGACTACACGAGCTACCAGTGGAACAGCGGCAAAGCGCTGGCAAGCTTTGGCCTGTCGCTGCTCGGCGCGCGGCTCTACGACCCGGCCATCGGACGTTTCACGAGTCGCGACCCACTGCTGGGTGCGCAAACGGCGGCCACGTCCAATCCCTATGCCTTTGCCGCGAACGATCCCGTGAACGCTGCCGATCCTACGGGCAAGGACCCCACGTGCGGCGATGACGATCTCTGCATCACGTCAAGCTATTCGGCGAGCCAGGCCGTCGACACCGCGGCCGCATTGGGGGCGTTGTGGGGAACGCTGGACTGGCTGGCCGGCAGCGGTCCGTCCGGCAAGCCGACGCTCGAGGCCGACCCAGTCCTGCGCCAGGTATTCGACGATGCCTACAGGGAACGCTACCAGTCACAGGAATACCTGTACCGTGTCCATCATGAGCCCGGGTCGGGGGAATGGGCGGTCGGCCTGGCGGTCGGCATGCCCGTCAGTGGGTTTCTCCAGACAGCTTGCGATCTCATCGCCTGCTCTCAAGAGACAGGTGGCGGCGATACGTTGGTGCCCGACGGGCATGGCGGCCTGCGGCCCGACAGCTATCAGCCTCACCGCATCTCTTATTCGCGGCAGGCCTTCAACATCGGCATGGATCGCCTGGTTGGCAAAGCGTCCGGGCGCTTCCTCGCCGGCGAGCCATCGCGGCCGCGCTGGCGCACGCCCACCGGCGGCAGCTTTGGTGATGAAGGCGGTGGTGGTGGTGGTGGTGGCGGAGCGCCGCCGTCCGGCGGACCGCCGGGGCCGGGCGATCCGGCTGCCGGCGGCGGCTCGCCCCAGACCTATGGCCCCTATGCACACCAGATCAACAGGGGCGGTTTGCAGGCGATCATGCAAACGCGCCAATTGCAGGCGACGCTCGGCCGATTCGGAGACACTTCCGTGCGAGCCGTTATGGCGCCCCGCGGTTTCAGTGCTTATGACGGCTTCTTCCCTAACGACGGCAGCACCATGTTGATCTTTCGGACGTACGAGCCTCCCACCCGCTATAACTGGCCCCAAGATTGGGCGTTGTGGGAGCGACCAAGTGTGGGCGACACGCTCGACATCATTCCGGACGAGATCCATCTATCTTACTGACGCAAGGGGGCAGGTTCCCCCGACCTACCGGTTGGCGGCAAGGTACAGGCCGTAGAGCCAGGCCGAGCCGATCGCGAGCAGCGCGACGACGACGAAGATCGCCAGCACGATCAAGGCAACGCGCACGACCGAGCCGAACGGCCGTCCGACTTCGCAGAGCGGCAACAGGTTATTGGCCAGCCCGGCCAGCACCACCAAGCCGCAACCGACGCCGAATAGGGCCAGGCTGAACGGCTGGAAGATCAACGCGAGCGCCACCAGCCCGAGCCCGATGATCGAATATTCGAGGCGCCGCGCGCCGACCGCCGACATGCCGGCAGGTCGTTGCTCGCCCGGAGTCATGAGCGCACCGCCTTGCCGCTTGCGGCGAAGACATGGGTTTGCCGCGGGTCGCATTGCAGGTGCAACGTCTCGCCTACGCTGAGGCGCCGCTCGCGCGGCAGCACGACGCGAATGTCCTGGCCGGTTTCGCCGCGGGCGTGGACGAGCGTCTCGGCACCCATCGGCTCGATCAGCTCGGCTACCGCGGTCAAGGTGTCGGGAGCGGCCTGATCGATCGGCATGAAAGCACGCGGCCGGATTCCGATCGTCACCTTCGACGCGTCGAGCCGCGCGACAGCATCATTGACAGCGAGCCGGGTTTCGCGACCGCCGACCGCCAAGACGGCGCAACCATTTTCCACGCGCATGAAGTCTGCCTCGATCAGGTTCATTTGCGGCGTGCCGATGAAGCCTGCGACGAAGACGTTGTCCGGTCTGGCAAATACTTCGTGCGGCGTGCCGAGCTGCTCGATCACACCGTCGCGCATCACGGCGATGCGGTCGGCCATGGTGAGCGCCTCCAGCTGGTCGTGCGTGACGATCACCGTGGCCTTGGAGAGGCCCGACAGCACCTCCTTGATCTGGCTGCGCATGGTCTGGCGCAGCTCGATGTCGAGGCGCGAGAGGGGCTCGTCGAACAGGAAGCAGTTGGGATCGCGCACGATGGCGCGCGCCACGGCGACGCGCTGCCGCTCGCCCTCGGAGATCTGCGCCGGCAGGCGATCGAGCACGGCGTCGAGATGGAGGATCTGCGACACGCGCGTGAGTCGCTGCCTGCGCTCCGTGGCATCGATCGGCTCGGCCGACAGGGGAAAGGCGATATTCTCGGCGACCGTGAGCGCCGGGTAGAGGGCATAAAACTGGAACACCATGGCGACGTTGCGCCGCTCGGGCTTGAGCGCGTTCATGCGCCGCCCTCCGATGACGACGTCGCCCGCGCTCGCCCGCTCGAGGCCCGCAATCATGCGCAAGGTCGTCGTCTTGCCGCAGCCCGAAGGGCCGAGCAGGCACACGACCTCGCCTGCCGCCACCTCGAGGTCGACCTCGCGCACGGCGACGAAGCTGCCGAAGCGCTTGGTGAGCTTGCGAAGCGAGATGGTCGACATGGCTCGCTTCTTCGGGTCAGCGCTTGATCGTGCCGAAGGTGACGCCGCGCAGCAGGTACTCCTGCAGGGCGAAGGTCACCAGGATGACCGGAATGAGGAACAGCGTCTCGATCGCAGCCAACAGCCCCCAGCGCACGCCAATGTCGCCGCCGATGGTCTGCGCCATCGCGACCGGCACCGTGCGCGTCTCGACGCCGCCCAACAGCAGGGCGAACAGGAACTCGTTCCAGGTGAGGATCAGGCCGAACACGGCGGTGGCCGCCAGACCCGCCTTCACCTGCGGCAGGCAGACCTTGAAGAAGACGCCGCGGTCGGACGAGCCGTCCAGGCGCGCGGCGTCCTCGACGTCGGGCGACAGCTCGTCGAAGAAGCTCTTCATCATCCAGATCGCGAACGGCAGGTTGAAGGCGGTGTAGAGAAAGATGATCCCGGTATAGGTGCCGCTCAGCCCGACGACGCGGAACATCAGGAAGATCGGGATGATGACGACGATCGCCGGCAGCATGCGCGTCGTCAGGATGACGAACAGGTAAGTGTCGTTGCCCTTGAGGGGATAGCGTGAGAAGCCGAAGGCGGCCAGCGTGCCGAGGACGAGCGCGAGCACGACGCTGGTGCCCGAGATGAAAATCGAGTTGAAGAAGTACAGGCTGAACCCGGTGTCCTGCGCCTTGCCGCCGCTGGAATAGGCGCGGCTGAACACGCTGATGAAATTGTCGAGGGTCGGCGTGAAGATGAACTTCGGCGGGACCGCCAGGGCATCGCCATAGCTCTTGAAAGCGGTCAGGATGATCCACAAGACCGGGAAGAAATAGATCACGCTGATGACGGCGGCGAAGAGAGTCCAACCCCAGCCTGCCTGGCCGACGCCATGACGGCGGCGCAAGCCCAGCCTTTCCAGGAGCGGAATGCCGTTCACATCGGACAATTCAGGTCTCAAGTCATGTCTCCCTGGCGCGCTGCCGCGCGAAGTAGAGATAGAGGTTGGTGAGCACGATCACGGTGAACAGCAGGATGTAGGCGAGCGCCGTCGACTCGCTGGTCCGGAAATACTGGAACGCAATTCGGTAGACGTAGATCGCGATCGTCTCGGTCGACGAACCCGGGCCGCCTTCGGTCAGCAGGAAGACGATGTCGAACAGCTTGAAAGCCTCGATGGTGCGAAACAGCAGCGCCAGCATCAAGAGGCCACGGATATAGGGAAAGGTGATCGCCCAGAACCGCCGCCACGCCGTGACTCGGTCGATCGCCGCCGCTTCGTAAAGATACTTCGGAACGCTGACGAGACCCGAGAGGACGAGCAGCATGACGAACGGCGACCACATCCAGGCGTCGGCGAACACGATCCCCGCCATGGCGCCGGCGGTCGATTGCAGCAGCACGAAGCGCTGGCCGGTGAACAGCAGGACCATCTGGCTCAAGAGCCCGAAAGTCGGCTCGTAGTAGTAGCGGAAGAACGCCCCCATCGCGACGTAGGACAGCATCATGGGCGTCAGCACGAGGATCAGCAGATAGCGGCGCAACGGAAATTCGCGCGCGAACAGCAAAGCGAGCAGGAAGCCCACGATCATTTGAGTCGCGACCGTGAGAACGACGATGATCGCCGTCGTATGCAGGCGATCCCACACCGTCGGGTCGGTCATGACACGCTCGTAGTAGTCGAGCCCGGCGAAGGTCGGCGGCGCCATGCGGTTGGCGCGATAGTTGAAGAAGCTGAGCCCGAACGACCACAAGAGCGGGAAGATGTTCATCACGAACAGCACCGCGAGCGCCGGCGCGACCAGCAACCCGCCGGTATGACGACCGGCGGCACGGACGACCAAGGTGAGCGCGATCAGCGCGACTGCGAGGCCTGCGATCCAGAAGGCGACCGTGGTCGGTAGCGTGGCGATCGCCAGCGGAACGAGCACGACGGCCGCGGCCACGGCCAGCGGCCAGTTCGACCATCGGAGCGTAAAGAACGCGGAACTCTGGACAGACATGCAGGCGACTACGCTGTGACTGTCGTTCCGAGGGGCGACGAGTCGCACCTCCCCAGCGAAGCTGGGGAGGTGTCGTCGTCATACGACGACGGAGGGGTCATGACCCCTCCGTCCGCTGCGCGGACACCTCCCCACTTCGTGGGGAGGCGGGAGCCCGACGTCACTTGATGCGGCCGGCGTCTTTCAGGAGCTTCTCCTGGAAGTTGGCGATCGTATCGAGCGTCGTCTTGGCGTCCTGCTGACCAGTGATCGCCTTGTCGTACTGCTCCTGCTGCTCGGTCAGCAGCTCGAAGAATTCCGGCACGTGCCAGAAATCCTTCTGCCAGTCGAGCTGCGGGCCCCAAGCCCGATTCCACGGCCGGAAGGTCAGATATTGCGGATCGTTGTAGACCGACTTCAGCGCGCTTTGTCCGCCGGCCTTGGCGAAGGCGATCTGGGTGTCCTTCGACAGCCACCATTTGCAGAGGGCGAGCGCCTCCTGGTTGATCTCCTCGCTGTTCCAGGTCATCAGCACGAAGGGCTGGCCACCGATCTGCGACCACTTCACGACGCCCTTGTCGGTCTTGAGCCCGGGCGCCTGGGCGAAGGCGACCTTGTCGGCGACCTTGGAGGTCGCGGGCGTGATCGAGCTCTCGGCGAAGCCGATCCAGTTGATGTTGAGGCCGAGCTTGCCTTCGCGGAACAGCTCATCCGTCTTGAAAATATCCATGCCGCCGGTCTTGGCTACCGGTGGCATGTACTTCAGGAACGACAGCATGTCCTCGAGCGACTTGACCGCAATCGGCGAGTTGACGACGCCGATCGCGTGGCCGTTCGGCGCCTTGGTCTCATCCCAGATGTCCCCGCCATGCTGCCACAAGAACTCGTGGACCGTCGTCGTGTTGAAGTCGTAGCCCTTGCCGGCTTGGAAGGCGACGCCGTAGAAGTCGTCGTCCAACGGCTTGCCGGCCAGCATCTCGCCTTTCTTGCGCATGAAGAACTCGCCGTAGTCGCGGAACATGTCCCAGGTCGTCTTGTCCATCTCCTCGCCGGTACACGGCAGCTTGTATTTGTACTTGGCCATGAAGTTCTTCTGCTCGGTCTCGTCGCAGAAAACGTCCTTGCGGTAGTAGGTGACCAGGATGTCCGGCATCTGCGGGAAGCCGTAGAGGTTGGCGGACTTGTAGGGGTAGGTCGAATAGGCATCCTTAACTGCCGGGTGAAGATCCTTGAACACCGCCTGCAGGCCGGGGTCGGCGTCGACGTACTTGTTGATCTTGAGGTAGTAGCCGCCCTCGATGAAGGCGCCCAGCCACTGGCTGTCCGAGACCGCCATGTTGTACTTCTTCTCGCCCGAGGTGAGCGACGCGGCGAGCCGCGTGTAATAGTCGGGCCACGGGATGAAGTCGGGCTCGAGGGTCACGTGGTTGCCCGACGGCGCCTTGTACGACTTGTCGGTCAAGTCCTTCATGATGCGCGTCGGCGGCCAGTCGGGCACGGCCATGCGAATCACGATGTCCTTGCCGTAGGCGGGCGCGGTCAGCCCCACTGCGGCGCCCGCCAGCACGGCGCAGAGCGAGGCGGCAGCTAATGTCGGCAGCGTAGTCCTGGCCATCGGTCGTTTCCTCCTTTTTGCTCTTGGTTGAACTGCTCCTTCGTGTGACATCCGGTGAGTCAGCGCATCGCTTGCCCGTCGTGCGCCCGGAAAACGTGGATCTTCCCTGGATCGATCGCGACCGTGAACGGGTCGCCCGGCTTGAGGTTGGCCGCCTGCTGCTCGCTCAGCACCAGGCGCAGCATGTGGTTGGCGCTTTCCAGCGCGACGATCGTGACGTCGCCCAGCGGCTCGACGAGGTGGACGCGCGCGGCGACGCCGGCCTCGCCCGGCCGTGAGGCGCGCAAATCGCTCGGCCGGATGCCGAGCATTGCCGCCTCGCCCGACGCGCCGTTGGCCGGACGCGGCAGGCCGATCGGCCCGAACGGCGTGTCGAGCCGGTTGCCATTGCCCAGCCGGACTTCGACGACGTTGATCGCGGGCGAGCCGATCTTCGAGGCGACGTAGAGATCGGCCGGCCGCTCGTAGAGCTCGTCGGGCGTGCCGCGCTGCACGACCGTGCCATCGCGCATCACCGCGATCTCCTCGCCCATGGCCAAGGCTTCGAGCTCGTCCGGCGTGGCATAGACAACGGTCATGCCGAGCAGTCGGTGCAGGCGCTTGAACTCGGCCCGCATGTCGTGCCGCAGCTTGGCGTCAAGATTGGTCAGCGGCTCGTCGAGCAGGAGTATCCGCGGCCGCTGGATCAGCGAGCGACCCAACGCCACGCGCTGCTGCTCTCCTCCGGACAACGTCGCGGGCTTCTGCCCGAGCCGATGCCCAAGCTTCAGCATCGTCGCGGTCTCGCGCACGCGCGCCTCGATCACGGCCTTGCCGAGGCGCTGCTCGCGCAGCGGATAGGCGAAGTTCTCGGCGACCGTGAGGTGCGGGTATAGCGCAAAGGATTGGAAGACCATCGAGACGCCGCGGCCAGCGATGGGCGCGTTGGTCGCCTCGACGCCGCCGATTTCGAGCCGTCCCCTGTCGGGCCGCACCAGGCCCGCGATGGTGCGCAAGGCCGTCGTCTTGCCGACGGAGCTCGGTCCGAACAGAGCGAAGAAGCAGCCTTCCGCGACCTCGAACGAGAGGTCGCGCAATGCCGCGGTGCGGCCATAGGCCTTGGAAATCCCAGAAAGGCGCAGTGCGGGCTTGCGGCCCTCAGCCATTGCAATCCCTCCCGCGGGATCTGAGCAGCGCCGCGCGCCAAGCTTGCCGGCGCGACGTCCTCGTCCCTGATTCTTGTCGGCCATTAGAAACCAGCTCGACGCAGAAGGCCAGCTTCTTGCGTGCAAGACTTAGTTGAGACTGTCACCCCGAGCGACGCGCCTGCCCTGAGCGAAGCCGAAGGGAGGGGCCTTTGAGGCGGCAGGAAGGATCCCTCGGCCTGCGGCCTCGAGATGACAGAGGCGCGCGGGACGCGCGGTCCTAAAGATGAGCTAGCGCGCCTTCATCGGCAGGCTGGCGAGGTGCATGCCGGCATCGACGATCAGGAATTCGCCGGTGATGTTTGTAGCGCTGGTCAGGAAGAAGAGCGCGGCTTCGGCCATCTGCTCGGGCGTGCCGGCCTGGCGCAAGGGCATAGATTGCTCCTGCGAGGCCTTCAGCTTGTTGTAGTTCTCCTCGCCCATGCCGCCCAAAAGCCAGCGCGTCTGGATGAAGCCGGGGCACACCGTGTTGACCCGCACCGCCGGCGACAGCCAGCGCGCCAAGGTGAGCGTCAGCGTGTTGAGCGCCCCCTTGGAGCAGGCATAGGGGATCGAACTGCCGACGCCCATGACGCCGGCGATCGACGATATGTTGACGATCGACCCGCGCTCGCCCTTCTCTTCCCACTGCTTCTTCATCGCCGGATAGACCGCGCGGCTCATCATGTAGGGGCCCGTGACGTTGACCCGCAGGATGCGGTCGAAGTCTTCGGGCGTGACGCCGTCGAGGTCGCCCTGGTTCTGGAACTTCGTCGTGCCGGCGTTGTTTATGAGCCCATCGATGCGGCCCCACTGCTTCAGCGTCTCGGCCGCGAGCTTCTTGCAGTCGGCGTCCTGTCCGACGTCGGCCTGCACCAGGATCGCCTCCGCACCCTTGGCCTTCACCCCCGCGAAAGTCTCCTCGGCCTCCTTGCGGCTCTTGGTGTAGTTGATGACGACGTTCCAGCCGCGCTCCGCCAGATCGAGCGCACACGACGCGCCGAGCCCCGTCGCCGACCCCGTCACGATCGCCACCTTCCCCGATTTCGCCATCTCGGCCTCCCCGATATCTCGCGTTGCCCTTCATAGGATGTCAGCTGGCGCAGGTCATCCTCGTCCATTGGCCATTGCAACAGGCCGAAGCCCTCGGTACTCTTCAAATAGAGCGTGTACACGGCGCGTGAAAGCAACTCGAGCTTGAACTACCGAGGTTACGGCCTTCGAACCCGGGGGACACGTCGTGCTCTCGAGCAATGCCAGACGTCAGCAGGCGCAACATGAGATCGAGCGGCTGGTCGACGACTTCGACCAGTGGGAAGCGGCGGTGCAGGCGCCACAGTACACGACGCAACTCAAGGCGATCGCGTCGGAGGTTCGGGGCGCCGCGATCTTGTTGCAAGGGCGAGTGAAGGGGATTACTGCCGATTCGCCTTCGATCGGGGACGCGTACGGGAGCTGCGTCCAGGTCGAAAGGCAAATCACATGGCTGTGGCGCGTCTATCTTTTCTATCGGGAGAAATTCGACCAACGCGAGGACGACCGCTTCAGGGAAACGCTGCACGCGGCCGACCAGGTGACCTGGAGCTGCTTTCGCGCCTACTTCGACGAGCGGCTGGATGTTCTTGTACCCGAGCCGGTTCCCCTTCCGTACATAACCGACGAATACTCGCCCATGGCGTTGCGGCGATCCGATGCCTCCGTCCTCATATCCAAGAACGAGCGCGACACGTTGGCCGGCGCCTTCGGCACCCTGCCGGTGCCCCTGCTCAAGCTGCCGATCGGCATGATTGCCAATCCCTGGTGTTTGAACTTGATTGGCCACGAGATCGGGCACGTCATCATGCCGCTGGTAGGCGGCAATGCCTTCGTCCAGAAATTCCGCGAGGCCCTCGTCGCCGCAGGCGGCGAAGCGGGGAAGGCGTGGGGGCCTTGGGCGGTGGAGATATTCTGCGATTGGTATGGCCTGATAACGACCGGCCCGTGGATCATATGGACCTTCGCGCAGTTCGAGGTCGCCGACATGGCGACAATGACCAAGCGGCGCGGCAGCTATCCGTCGCCGCTGGTGCGCCTGCAGTTGATGTCGGCTCTGGCCAATCGGTACGGACTTTCCGGCAGCGCCATGCTCCAAAGCCTCGGCATCAGCCCGCCGCCCGCCGGACTTTACCCAGACTATGACTCCGATACGGCTGTCGTCTGCGACGTCGCCAACGCCATCTTCGACCTGCCGGAATGTGCGGCCGTGGTCAAAAAAGTTGGCTTCGTTGCTGACGACTTTGCAAAAGCGGCGGGCCTTGCGGCGCAATGGGCCAACTATTTGCGTAACAGCGGCGCCAAGCCCGACGGCCGCCCGCTGCGGGCCGCGCGGCTGGTCGCCGCAGCGGCAGCCGAGACATGGAACGACCTCGTCTTTGCGGCGCCACAGCTGCCCGCGGACGCTGCCCTCGAAGCTATCCGGCAGCGAACGCGGGCGGCAGCAGTGTCAGCTGGCGCCCCGGGAGTCAGGGCGTCGTCCGCCCCCACCACGCAGCCCGACAAGGAGCCGGGAACAGTCCTCCTGGATTTCCTAACCCAGGCTGCCGAAGAGGATCTGCGGACGGAAGTGTGAGGATCGAGTACGAGGGAACAGGATGCTCTGTCGCGTCACAAGCGCAAAGACCGATACCGGGTGGTCACTGACGCTCACCTGTGACGCAGCCCCGCTGCTTGCCGTAGTGCCGCGCACGATCGGCTTCCTCAAGGACGGCACGGACGCTAATCGCATTCTTCCGGTGCCCCCCGGATCCGAGAAGGGCTCCTGGAGTGCGGAAGTCGCCGGGCTGTGCCTTGCCAACGACTTTGCCGCCATTCAGACGCTCTACCGCAGCATCCTGCGCAGCGATGCGTCCGGGGCCGAGGTGAAGACCTTTGGCCAATACTTGCAGGCCGTGCTGCTCGGCCCCAATCTCGACATCCTCATGCAGCACCAGGGCGCCATCGATCTGCGCCTATGCCTCGACGATCCGCAGCTCCAGCGCCTGCCCTGGGAAATGATGTTCCGTAACGACGAGCCGCTGGTAAAGTGGGCGGTACCGACTTTCTCGATCAGCCGTGAGCTGACGTCCGTCCGCGCCGTCGCACCCCTCCTCCTGCCGTTGCGAGTGCTGTTCGTCATCGGCACGACCATCGACGAGACGATACGCCCGGGAGCGGAATTCCTCGGGTTGCTGCGAAACCTGAGGATTCCTCTCGACAACGCTTTCCAAAAATTCGACACGGCCAGGATCAATATCCGCTATATCGCCAACGCAGACATTGGCGAGCTGGTCGACATGTGTCGAGAATTCCGGCCCGACGTGCTGCATTTCATTTGCCATGGTGAACGCAGCCCGGATGGCCGCACCAGCCGCATCCTGCTGCAGCGCCTCGTCTCCCAGGTCGGTGGGCGGCGAGAGACCGAACGCGTATCCCTGACCGCAACGCAGCTTGTCGAGCGGCTTGTCGCAGACCAAGGGTGCCTGCCGCAGGTCATCGTCCTCAATGCCTGCTATACGGCGGACGCTGGTGCACCAGGCGGAGATGACGTACATCTGCCATTCGCTGCCGAACTGGTGAGCAAAGGCGTGGCGGTCGCTGTCGGCATGACCGGCCAGATCGTCGATACCGCCTGCCAGGTCTTCACCCTGCGGTTCTACCAGGCTCTTCTCCAGATGCAGCCCCTCACCGAAGCAGCCGCGCAAGCGCGGCGGACCATCCTCAACGCATGGACGGACTATCAGCAGAACATCGAATGGGCGCGTCCCACGCTGTTTCTTTCGCGGGATGCGAGTCCTGTCGTCGAGATTACACCGCAGGCCGCGGCGTTCGATGTCTATGGCCGCGCTGGCAGATTCCGAGGCCAGGAGGGCGGACCGCGCATGCTGTGCGATCGCTACGACATCTTCGACGCCTACCAGCACCTCCTTCAAGCCACAATCAAGCCCGGTACCGAACGCCTGATGCTGGCCATTTCGGCAAGAGACTCGACGCCTGGCGTGGGCAAGACCCGCATACTGGAAGAAATCGCCGTCCACTCGATCTACGACGGTTTTGTGCCCTGCATCATTCCTGCGCGGTCGGAGATGCCTGCGAGCTTCCTGGAATTCGCTGTGAATCTCGCCGATGCGATTGACGCCACGCGGGAGCATCTGGAGCTCGAACTCGACTGGACCTCCCTGAGTCGGCACCGCGCGTTCGAGTTCGCAAATATGGACGTCGCTTCACCCGACCCCCTCGGGCAACTGATGAAAGCAAAAAAGGCGATCAGGGAGCGATCCGCCGAGGCACGAAGTCTCGACAGCAAGCTCATCCTCGACGCCGTTCGCAGGGATTGCGGGCAGCTCGTCAAGGAGCTGGCAGCCAAGACGGTGCGCAGTCATTGGCCGCTCGTCCTGATCGACGAATTTCACCGCTGCGACGGGGCAATCGAGTTGGTCCTGAGTCAGATCACCGCCTTCGGCTTGGGAACTGCCAACATGCCCATCCCGGTAGTCATCAACTATGTCAGTTCCGCGATCGAGGCATCCCAGATAAGCGAAAAGATAAACGTCCTCCCGCTCGAGCGACGGCGGGAAATCCGGCCGTTCGCGTCGGGCGTGGAACAGAAGCTTGTCTATTCGCAACTAGTTCTTTCCGAGTACCTCCGCGTCCCGAGCCCGCGCCGAGACCAGCGCGAGCAAGTCAACGGACTGTGGGAGCTGATGCATGAGACGACCGGCGGTCTGCCCGGCAAATTTCTATCTGTCGAAGTCCGGACCATCGTGCAGTCCTACGAGAAGATGAAATTTCTGGTGACTGGCGGTCCCGAAGATATCCTGCGGCGGTCTGGGATCTGAGATGGCAGCCATCCGTCGCGACACCGCTGACCGTGAGCAGGGCGCGCGTCAGATCCTGGAGGAGATGCTCGCGCCCCTGGATTCCCGAGCCCGCGTGTGGATGGCGTGTGCACCTGAATGGCCGCAGCAGCTTGTCCAGACAGCCGAGGGCGACGGAGCGGCGGGCACCCAAGGAGTCCTCAAGATCGAAGCCATGGAGGAGGCGGTCCAGACCGGGGCATTGCTGAAGTCCCGCGCCGAGTTGCCGTGGCGGGGCGTCACCTACCGCATGGCCCCCGAGTTGCGCCAGGCGGCGCTCGACTCCCTGATCGAACCCCTGGCACTCGCGAGGGGTAGAACGTCGTCGCATGGCGTCGACTTGCTGCGCGGCGAGCTGGTAGCCGCCGGCAAGGCCATGCAGAGCGTCGGGCCCGACCGGCTGCAGTACGCGCCGGGCCTCGAGCGCTGGGCGGAGCTCGCGTCGCGATCGAGCACCGATGAGACGTTGGGAAGCTATCTCAACGAGAAGGTGTCGGGCGCGATCAGCCAAGCCGAAAAGGAGGGCGCAATCGCCGCCCCGGAGGCGCTGCGCTGGATCGAAGCGGCCGAGCCGTTTGCCGCCCTGTTCAAGGGATCGGTCGAGACAAGCCTGGCGCTCGCGCGCCGGCGCCGCGAGCTGTTCTTTCGGCGGGCCGCCGACATCCGCCGTTTGCGCAACTATCTGCAACGCCGCGACCAGGAAGAGGCCTTCGAAGAGCTGCTCCAGGACAGCGAGCATTGGGCGCTGCACTATGTCGGAAGCGGCGGCGCGGGCAAGACGATGTTGATGGCCTACATCGCCAACCGCCTGGCCAAGCCTGGCAAGCTTGCGGTCGCACGGGTGGATTTCGACTTCCTCAATCCGGACTATCCGGCCCGCGCGCCAGCCATGTTGTTGTCGGCGATCACCGAGGAGCTGCGGCTGCAGGCCTCAGAGTCATCTCTTTCGCTTTTCCTGCATTTCGACAATTTGCTCGGCAGCTTGAATGAATGGATTGCCGGCGAGCGGCAGGAACATCGCGAACCGATCATTACCCCCGAGCTGATTCCGTTCCGGGCCGTCATCGAGGCCTTCGCCAGGGCCTGCGCCCAGCTCGCCGACAAGGTCGTGCTGATCCTCGACACCTGCGAGGAGCTGGCTAAGTTGCGGCCGGACGGAACAGTTCCGGACAATGTCCGGGTAACCTTCGAAGTACTCGAGGCGATCCAACCTTTGGCTCCTAACGTCAGGGTCGTGTTTTCGGGCCGGCGGCCGCTGGCCAGTGCGGGCTACGGCGGATGGATGGCCCGGGACTGCGCCCTCGAACCCCGCACGTACCTTCGCCTCTTCCAGCTCCGCAGCTTCACGACCGGAGAGGCAAAGGCGTTTCTCGCCGCCTTCCACCACGACGACAAGCCGCTCGGGATCGACCTGCAAGAAAGCATCGTCACGGTTACGAAGGTTGTGGAGACGAGCGTTGACATGTTCTCCTCCGACGCATTGCCGCGCGTCGAGCCGCGTCACAACCCCTACGATGTCGCGCTGTTCGCGGAATGGGTCGCAACGGATTCGTCGATCGACGCCAAGCGACTGCGCGATGCCGGGCCGTACTTTTACGTCCAGGAACGCATCGTCGGCCGCCTGGAACCGCAGCTTCGCGACGTGCTTCCGGCGTTGGCCGTACTCGGCAGATTCGATCGTCACCTGCTGGCCAGCCTGCTTGCCGCCAGCCCCAAACCCGAAGAAGTGATCGACCAGGTGATCCAGCAGGAATGGGTCCGCGCCGATCACAGCGCTAGCGGCGGCAAGTGGCTGATCGACGAAGCCCTGCGGGACCGGATCCTGGCTTATTGCGTGGAGCACATGCCTGACGAGCTGGCCACCGCACGCGAACGGCTGGCTGCAATCCTGCGCCCGATGACGACGGAGGGTCCTTGGTCCCAACTCGCCGAGCAGTATTTCGCTGCCATGTTCAGCGCCCTGGCGGACCGTCCTGAGGAGGCCGCGAAGTGGTGGCGCGACATCGAGGACCGACTGGCGCGGGAAGCCGCCTGGCGTGGCTGGGCGCAGCAGCTGACATCGTTTCTGCTTGCCCAGCCGATCTTGTCGTCGGAGCGCAAGCAATCGTTCCGAGCCGCCGTCCTTGCCACTCAGGCGGCAGCCGCGATCCACACCCAGGAGGGCGATCCCGCCACCCTGTGGCGCGCTGCAGAAGACGCGCTGCAGGCGTACCCCGCCAAATTCGGCAGCGAGCGCCTGCGTCTTCGCATCCTTTGTGGCCTTGCGACCGAGACCGGCCTGCCGCCCGCTGAGGACCCGCGCGAGCTCGACGAGCAATGCCGCGCGTCGCTCCTCGCCGCATGGGAGGCGGCGATCGAACGCGCCGAATTGGAATCGCGGCCGATCGCCCGAGCAGAGGTCCTCGAAAGCATTGCCGGCAGCCAGCTCAGGCCGTTCGCCTTGCTCCTTGTTGCGCGGGCCAGCCTGCTGGGCAACAAGCCGTGGGCCGCCGACGAGTTCTTCAAGGCCGCGGCGGAGCTGGCGTCCAAGGCGCGGCCAGGCGCTTGGCTGGACTGGATCCCGCCGGACGACCTGTTGCCGCGCATCCAGCTCGAGCAGGTGCGGAGCATGCCGCGGTCGGCGGAGGCGATCTTCTACGCCAGCGCGCAGATAAACTTGCGGCCGTCGCAGTCGATCGACACCGACCGTCTCTGGTCGGCGCTCATCCAAACGGTCGGCCGCATGCCCGGGGGGCGTTCCGACCTTCCTTGGGCCAACGGTGTCGTCAGGCGGCCTCGGTGCAATGCGCATCGCCAGGTCGCGCCCTTCAATGTCATTCGCGCCGAGATCGAGGCTCGCACGGACCCCGCCAGCGCGCTTGCAGCCCTGAGGGAGTACTCGGAAAAGACCAAGAGCGCGCGAATTCCGGACGTCGCGCTCGAGGCCGACCGCGCGATCGCCCGCATCCTGCTGAGGCAACGCTTGATCTCGGAAGGCTGGACGCTGCCGGCCACCCTGGTCACCTCGACGGCCACCGAGGACGTGCTGCTGCGCACGACCGTCCGCGCGCTCCATCTGTCCGGACAGCCGGGTGCTGAAGCAATTCAGGTCGTGCCCCCGGAGCCTCTCCCCTCGCGCGGACTGCCTTGGGACCACGCCGAGCGGCTGATGCGGCAAGCCGAGCGCGCCGACCTGAGGGGCGAGGCGTCGGCCCTCAACCAGATGCGCGCCGCGCTGGTCGACTGTAACGACATCGGCGATCGGAACGGAGCCTTGATGGCGAGCTGCAGCCTCGCGCTCTCCCTCGCGCGTCGCCACCTCGCCTTCTCCGAGATCGCTGCCGACATGGAGAAAATGGCATTGCCAACCTCGTCCTGGGAAACCGTGCGGGACGCTGTCGTTAGCGGGGATATGCGCTTTCTCTCGGCGGTCGACCCGACTTGGCGTCCCTGGATCGTGCGTTGCCTGGCCGTCAAGGTGCTCGAGCATGATAGCCGCCTGAGGTCCGAGGCGGCGAAGAACCTGTCGACCTGGCTCAAGGACAACTACCTCGTCGACGTCAAGGGCACGGGCTGCCTCCCCTTCGAGCTGGCGCTTGTGGAACGGAAACCGCTTCTTGGGCCTGCCGTGACGAGGATACTCGCCATCGGCTTGGCGGCAGCGTTCGGTTTTGCCGTTGTGGCGGGGTGGTTCCTCGCCGCCTGGCCTGTGGCGTCGCTGATCGCAGGCGGATCCATCTTCCCTGTCCGCCTACTTATCACCCTCGGGGTCATGGCCGCGTATGGAGTCGGCCTCTTGGCGCTAGCGCGGGTAACCCAGTACTTGATGCGTCAGCCCTGGATGTGGTCGCCGCTTTCCGTACAGTTCGAGCCGGAACTGGAAACCAACCCGACCGATCCGAACCGTCCTCTGCAATCTCCTTGGCGATGGATAACGCAGGCCAGAATCTTGCTGATGCCGACAATCAAATCGGCCGGCGGCCCGACCGAGGGGACGGACGAAACGAAATATCGCGCTCTGATGCCCGCAATATCGCGTGACCGGTCGAGTCAGGTTGCCAGGCAATATCAATTTTTCAGGGCTCTGAATTTCATTTTCGACGTCAAGATCGTGACCGATATCCGTGCTGCGGCCGCTCCTTGGGAGGCCTTGTTCGGGCTACCCAGCGCCGAGTTCAGTCGCTTCAGGGATCATCCGTTTCGGTTCAGCCGCAGCATCCGACCGCGCAAGCCGCTGCCCCAGCCCGATTGGCCGGGCCGCGTGCAAGTCATCACATGGTCGGCCGCCGGCGTGGGACTGGATCGTACCGGGCTGCATTTCAGGACCAGGAGAGGCAAGAAGGTACGCGAGGTCATTTTCGAGACCGCAACAAATTCGATCGATTACAATCTCGTTCGCCCGCACGTGGGCGTTGCGCGCATTGTCGGCACTCCCGTCGAATCGGCGGGCGATATTTTCCTGGCCGTCGGTGGCCAGGAACGAGGCGAGAAGCCCTACTGGGCTTCCGGATCCGACCTCAAGCGACGCTATCCCGCTCTGAGGCTGTTGATCGTCGAAGCGCCACCGTCGGACCTGTTCGACCGCACGCCGTCGGACCGACTCGAGGCGGCCCAGCTCAGGCGTTTCGGCGCCGTCGCCTTCCAAGCCAGCATACCGGCCGTGCTCGTCGTGCCGGCGATCCCGCGAAACCTGGCCAATGACCTGACGAGCACGCTCTACAACCTCCTCAAACGGCAACCGACGCTGCTCCCGAGCAATGGCGCGGCGGCAATCCTGCGCATGACTCGCGATCTTCAGCTGAAGATCGACAGCCTGCCGCAAAGGGATCCCGATACGCCGCTGGAGCTGGCGTTCGATGTCTGCCTCTTCATCGAGGATAGCGTGAACCTGACGATTCAGGAGTCCGAGCAAACCGACCTGACTACGCCTCCGGGAGACACCGAATGACGATTTTCGACAAGGTACTGGATTGGTTCTCCGACCTCTACCAGCGAGACGCCAAGCACCGCATCGCGCACTTCATCGACGACGGCGGCGGTGCGCTCAAGGCCAACGAACACTATTTCCGATTGTGGCTGGACGAAATGTTCCTCACGGACGAACGGCGGTGGTTCGCCGAATGGCATCCCGCGGTTCACTCGGCGGTGACGTTCGAGTTCGGCAACCAGACCCAGGTCGTGACCCGCATCGCGGGAGCGGCTTCGCTCAAGGACGTCGACGCCGGCCATCTCAATCGGGTTTCCAGCACCGCGATGAAGCTGACCGAGGTGATGCCGTTCAAGGGCGGAACCATCCGCATCAATTCCGCCCTGCTCGCCATGAAGGGCAAGGATTCGGTCAAGCAGCTTGTCGACGTGCTGAGCGACTTCAGCAGCAAGCTGGCGGTACCCCAGCTCTCCACCGCGCTCGACATCGCGCGGCCGCTGGCGCAGGGCGTCAGCGCGCTCGTCGGCGTCACCGACGGCGAGATGATGCTCGGTCTTGATACGACGCTGTCGAGCGGACCGTCGTTGCGGTCGGGCAGCTACGCCGTCGTCTTTGCCGACGAGAACGACGTTCCGAAGGACCAGCTCTCGGTCGTCGAGAAGCAGCTGTATTTCGAGGGAAAGCACATGATCGGGCGCAACTACATGCTGTTGCGAATCGAATCGCTCCCGGAGCGCGACGATTGGGATTCCCTCGACGCCATCAAGCAGCCCTACGACCAGGCGATCGACATGCTGACGTCGTCCGATCTCGACGGCGACAAGCAGGTCGATGCCGCGCAAAAGATCTTGCGCAAGGCCATCGGCGCGGCGCTGAAATCGCCCGATCTCACCGAAGTGGACCGTCGGCGCGTCATCGACATCATCAAGCAGCGCTACAAGGACGCCAAGGCCATGGTCGGCGCAGGCGCCTTTATCCGCGACACGGACCGCAGTCTTAAAGCGCTGCTCCGCGAGGCCATGTCACCGTCAGAGGCTGCCGCGATGGGCCCGATCACGGAACTGGAAGCCTTCGAGGGCTTGCATTGACGTAGAGCATTGAGATAGCGGCCATATCCCATTGCGAAACTGTCCGGTGCGGTTGCCATAGGCTACGATCGCTCCGGAAGGCAAAGCGAACGAGACATGGCCGATCTGTTTTCGATGAAGGGGCGCGTGGTGCTGCTGACCGGCGCCTCGCGCGGGCTGGGCCGCGACATGGCGATCACCTTGGCTGAGGCCGGCGCCACCGTGCTGTGCGCGGGCCGCACGGTGAAGGAGCTCGAGGCCACTGCCCGCACCATTCAGCGCAAGAAGGGCAAGGTGGACGTCGTGCCGCTCGACATCACCGACGAGGCGGCGGTGCGCGAGCAGGTCGAGGCGATCCTGCGCCGCCATCGCCGGATCGACGTGCTCGTAAACAACGCCGGCATCATCTATCGCGAGGCGATCGTCGACACGCCGACCGAGTCGTTCCGCCAGGCCGTCGAGACCGACCTGATCGCCCAGTTCGTCCTGGCGCGCGAGGTCGGCCGCCACATGCTGGCGCGCAAGTACGGCCGCATCGTCAACATCTCCTCGATCATGGGGGTCCTGGGTCGCGCCACGGTGGCCGGCTACGTTGCGGCCAAGCACGGCCTGATCGGGCTCACCAAGAACCTCGCGGCCGAGTTCGGGCCGGACGTCACCGCCAATGCCATCGCTCCCGGCTACATCCGCACCGAGCTCAACGTGCCGCTGCAGCAGGACAAGGCGTTCAACGCCATGCTCGAGCAGCGCACTGCCGCACACCGCTGGGGCACGCCGGTCGACCTGCGCGGGCCTTTGCTGCTGCTGGCCTCCGACGCCGGCGCCTACATGACCGGCCACACGCTGGTGGTCGATGGCGGGATGACGACGATATTGGCGTAAGACTCTAAGAGCCTCCTCTCCCCCGCTAGGGGGAGAGGTTGGGAGAGGGGCCACGCACGTCGATTCCCCCTCTCCTCGCCTCTCCCCCTAGCGGGGGAGAGGAACATGAAGGTGATGGTCTACAACGTTCGCGACTAGCATCCGCCAAGCCAAGCCGAGGAAACGCCATGCCGACCTTTCAGGAAGCCCGCCAGTTCCTGCTCGCCAACCGGACCGACTATGCCACGGCGATCGCCGGCTTCCGCTGGCCCGATCCGGTGCCGTTCAACTGGGCGATCGACTGGTTCGACACGGAGCTCGCGAGCATCCCGGTGAGCCGTGATCGCTGTGCGCTGTGGATCGTCGACGTGGCGAGCGGCCACGAGACCAGGCTGACTTTCGCCGAGCTCGGCCGGCGCTCCAACCAGGTCGCCAACTGGCTGCGCGCGCAGGGCCTGGGGCGCGGCGATCACCTGCTGCTGGTGCTGAACAACGTGGCGCCGCTGTGGGAGGTCATGCTGGCGGCCATGAAGCTTGGCGTGGTGGTGATCCCGGCGACCACCCTGCTGACCGCCGAGGAGCTGGCTGACCGCGTCGAGCGCGGCAGAGCGCTCATGATCGTCGCCGACCAGGAGCAGATTGCCAAATGCGCCGGCCTCGAGCGCGACGGCCTCACCTTCGTCACCACGAGCGATTCACCGGCCCCGGGCTGGCGGTCGCTGAGCGAAGCCTATGCCGCGTCGAGCGAGTTCGTGGCGGACGGCCCGACGCGCGCCGAGGATCCGCTGCTGCTCTATTTCACCTCGGGCACGACGGCGAAGCCCAAGCTGGTGCGCCACAGCCATCGCAGCTATCCGATCGGCTCGCTCTCCACCATGTACTGGCTCGGCCTGCAGCCGGGCGACGTGCACGTGAACATCTCCTCGCCGGGCTGGGCCAAGCACGCCTGGAGCACCTTCTTCGCGCCGTGGAACGCCGGCGCCACGGTGCTGATGGTCAACCAGGCGCCGTTCAACGCCAAGGCGCTGCTGGGCGTCCTCGAGCGCTGCCGGGTCACGACCTTCTGCGCGCCGCCGACGGTGTGGCGGCTGCTGATCCAGGAGAACCTCGCGGCTTGCAAGCTCGCGCTGCGCGAAGTGTGCGGCGCGGGCGAGCCGCTCAATCCCGAGGTCATCAACAAGGTGCAGGATGCCTGGGGGCTCACCATCCGCGATGGCTACGGCCAGACCGAGACGACGGCGCAGGTCGCGAATTCTCCGGGCCAGCCGGTCAAGCCGGGCGCCATGGGCCGGCCGATGCCGGGCTATCGCGTGCTGCTCCTCGACGCCGACGGCACGGAGCGCGGCGAAGGCGAGATCTGCCTCGACCTCAAGGGCGAGAAGCCGGCCGGCCTGATGCAAGGCTATGCCGATGCCTCGGGCAAGCTTTCAGGCGCCGACGGCGAGGTCTATCGCACCGGCGACGTGGCCAGCGTCGATGGCGACGGCTACCTCACCTTCGTCGGCCGTGCCGACGATGTCTTCAAGTCGTCCGACTATCGCATCAGCCCGTTCGAGCTCGAGAGCGTGCTGATCGAGCACGAGGCGGTGGCGGAAGCCGCGATCGTGCCCTCGCCCGACGAGATTCGGCTGAGCGTGCCGAAAGCGTACATCCTGCTGGTCGCCTCGGCCGAGCCGAGCCGCGAGACGGCGCGCGCGATCCTGGAATACACCAACAAGCGCCTGGCGCCCTTCAAGCGCATCCGCCGGCTGGAGTTCGTCCAGGAGCTGCCCAAGACGATCTCCGGCAAAATACGCCGCACCCAGCTACGCCGCGTCGAATACGAGGGCGCCGCCGCCGAGGTGACGCGCGGCGTGGAGTTTCATGAGAAGGACGTGCTGGGTTAACGTTGCATCGAGGCGACGACGTCAGGCTTTCGCTTGATGTCTGCTGTCATCCCGAGCGCAAGCGAGGGATTCTTCGTGTTGCCCTAAGGATCCCTCGCTGCGCTCGGGATGACAAAGGCTACGCTCGGGATGACAGGGTGGCGCTCGGGATGACAGCGAAGGCGTGCTCGCTGGGATCACACGTCCGGACGCGTGGGGTCGCCCAGGCTCCAGAACCAGACCTTCGGCTTCTTGAGATGGCCGAAGTGGCCTTTCATCCAATGCTGATGGAAGTCGTCGCCGGTCCAGATCTCGGTGTGGATGCCGTACGGTACCGTGCCCATGAACACGATGATGCCGGGCTGGTCGTCGATGTCGTCCTTGCTGGTGATCTCGACGCCCTCGGCAAAGGTGTCGTCGAGGAACCGCTTCATCTCGTCGACCGATGCGACGTAGTGGAATTCCCGGTTGCCAGCGCCCCGGATCCTGAAGCCGTGCGTGGCGCGCCGATAGGTCTGCAGGCCGACCATCTTCGTGGGGTCGCTCCTGAGGAACGCCATGTTGATGGCATGGGACATCTGGATGCAGCAGGTCGTGTAGCTCGGGTTCTCGTTGAACAGGCCGCTCACCCAGTCGTCCAGCTCGCCATTGAGCGAACCGCCCGGGTCCTTGAGCTTCACGCTGTGCCGCGGCTTGTCGCCCGGTCTTTTCGCAGGCAGCAGGGTCTTGGTGACAGTGGGGTAGTAGTTCACGAAATCGTACCAGGCGACGGGGATGGCGAAGTCGGTCATGGTGCGCGCTCCATTGTTGCGTGCTCCCCCGACCCTCCCGCGGCCATCCTACGCAGCGGGCGCGATCACTCTGTGGTATTCGGCACTGTGTCCTCCTCCTCAGCTATGCTTGGCCATTCTGGCATCACGCCCGGTCTTGCCCGCTTCGTCGTCGAAACGCGCTGGCAGGACGTCCCTGCCGAGGCGCGCCATGCGGCCAAGCGCGCCTTGCTCAACTTCTTCGCCGTCGCGCTGGCCGGCTGCCGCACCGAGCCGGTCGAGCTTGCGCTGAAGACGCTGGCCGCGTTCTCAGGCGGCAAGCAGGCGACGATCGTCGGCCGGCGAGAGCGCATCGATGCCTTGAACGCGGCGTTCCTGAACGCCGCCGGCGCCAACGTCTTCGACTATTGCGACACGCATCTGCCGACCGTGGTGCATCCCACCGCACCGCTCGCCCCTGCCCTGCTGGCGCTCGCCGACCTGCGCCGCGTCACGGGACCCGAGCTGCTGCTGGCCTTCGTGCTGAGCTTCGAGATCGAATGCCGCATCGGCCTCGCGCTGTCGCCGGGGCACTATCCCAAGGGTTGGCACATCACGTCGACCTGCGGCGTGTTCGGCGCGGCGGTGGGCGCGGCGAAGCTGCTGCAGCTCGGCGAGCAGCAGATCGTCTGGGCGCTGGGCAATGCCGCGACGCAGTCGTCGGGCCTGTGCGAGTGCCTGGGCTGGCCGGCCAAGAGCGTGAGCGTCGGCAACGCGGCGAAGAACGGCCTTTTATCGGCGCTGCTGGCGCACAACGGGTTTAGCGGCCCAGCGGAGCCGATCGCCGGTGCGCAAGGCTTTTTGGCCGCCATGGGCGAGCCGCCGAACTGGCAGGCGCTGAGCGCGGGGCTCGGCCGCACCTGGGAAGTGATCGACAATTCGTTAAAGCCCTACCCGGCTGGCTTCGTGATCCATCCCCTGCTCGACTGCGCGCTCGATTGGCGGCGAGCGCATCCGGAGGCGGTGGTCGAGCGCGTGGCAGTGCGCGGCAACCCGCTGATGCTGCAACGGACCGACCGGCCGGAGCCGGCGACGGGACGCGAAGCCCAGGTGAGCCTGCAGCACGCCGTCGCGGCGGCGCTGCTGCGGGGCAAGGCCGGGTTGGAGGAGTTCACGAACGCCTGCGTGGATGATCCGGCGATCAAGGCGCTGCGGCGCAAGGTCGAGGTTGCAGCGGATCCGGCGATCTCCACCATCGCCGTCGAGGTCGATTTCTTCACGGGCGACGGGCGCAAGCATGGCGTGTCGACGGCCGCTGCGCGCGGCAGCTCGGCCAATCCGCTGAACGACGCCGAGATCGAGCAGAAGCTGTTGGACGAGGCGAAGAGCTGGCGGCCGGGCCACGACGTGCGGCCGCTGATCGACGCGGTGTGGTCGCTGGAGACGTGCGCGGACGTGTCGACGCTGGCCGCGATGACGGTGCCGGGGTGAGATCTTTTGGACCGCGCGCGTCTCGCGCGCCTCATGATCATGAGCGCGCGGGGACGCGCGCGGTCCGGAAGAGCTTAACCCCACGACTCCTCGATCAGCTGCACGTACTCCGCCTTGGTTGGCTGGCGCGGCGTCGACTGGTGGCAGTGATCGCCGAGCGCACCGTCGGCGATCTTCTCGACCGTATCCTGCGCGAGCCCCATGGCGCCGAGGCCCTTCGGGATCCTCAGCCGCTCGTTGAGCGCGGCGACCGCAGCCGCCACGCCCTCGGCGTTGCCCTCGCTTGCCGGCAGGCCCATGACCTGCGCCACCTTCTTGTATTTCTCACCGACCGCCGGCGCGTTGAAGCGCAGCACGGCTGGCAGATAGACCGCGTTCAGGGTGCCGTGATGCAAGCGATAACCCTTCAGCCCACCGGTCGGATGGCTGAGCGCGTGCACGGCGCCCAAGCCCTTCTGGAACACCATGGCGCCCTCCATCGCGGCCATCGCCATGTTGTAGCGCGCCTCGCGGTCGGAGCCGTCCTTGGTGGCGCGCTCGACGAAGGTCCACGCTTTCTCGAGGCCGTCGAGGGCGATCGAATCGGCCGGCGGATTTATAGCGTTCGACAGGAAGCATTCGATGTTGTGGGTGAAGGCATCCATGCCCGTCCCGGCCGTGAGATGCGGCGGCAGGCCGAGCGTCAGCTCAGGATCGATCAACGCCAGCTTCGGGATCAGATACGGACTGCCGATCGCGAGCTTGCGACCGGAATCCATGATGATGACGCCGCCGCGGCTGACCTCGCTGCCGGTGCCCGACGTGGTCGGGATGGCGACGATCGGCGCCACCGCCGCGGTGATCTTGCCCGCGCCGCCTTCGACGAAGGAGTAAGGCTGCAGCGACGGGCCGGGATGCGTCGCCATCAGGCCGACCGCCTTGGCAAGGTCCATGGGCGAGCCGCCGCCGATGGCGATGATGCCGTCGCAGCCCTCCTCCCTGTAGACCTTGAGCGCATCGCGCATCGCCGCTTCGGTCGGATTCTCCGGCGTTCCGTCATAGAGCGCGATCGGCATGTTGCCGGGCAGCTGCTCCTTCACCTTGGCCCACAGGCCGGCGGCGATGACGCCCTTGTCGGTCACGATCAGGGGCCGGCGGATGCCCAGCAGCTGCAGCTCGGCCGCCAGAAGCTTCAGCGCACCGAAATCGAACTGGATGCGCGTGAGGTAGGTGATGAGAGCCATGTGCTGCTTCCTATGCACGATAGAACGGCTTGTCGCCCTTTACGGTGACGCGGTAGCCCAACCGCCTGTTGGGGAAGTAATCCCACATCGCATGGTGCATCGCCGCGCGATTGTCCCAGAAGGCGATCGAGTTGGGCTGCCAGGCGAAGCGGCACTGGAACTCCGGCGTCTCGCTGTGACGGTAGAGCATCCTGAGCAACGCATCGCTCTCGGGACGGCGCAGCCCGACGATGTGGGTGGTGAAGTTGCGGTTGACGTAGAGCGCCTTGCGGCCGGTCACGGGATGGGTCCGTACCACCGGATGCTCGGCGCGCGGGAAGCCCCCGGCCTTGGGCGTGTAGCCGAAGCGTCCGCCATAGACCTGCGCGCCGTCATGCACCGCGGTCAGCCCCTCGCACAGGCGCTGGATCGGCGCGGAGAGCGTCTCATAGGCGCGGTACATGTTGGCGAACAGGGTGTTGCCGCCGCCGTCGGGCGGCAGCTCCTTCATGTAGAGGATGCTGCCCATCGGCGGTTCGGAATCGCAACTGACGTCGGAGTGCCATTCCTCGCCGGCGACATGCTTTGAATGCTCGTCGGCCTTGATGACCAGAATCTCCGGATGATCGCTGTCGCCGCGA
>JAFAKN010000735.1 GCA_019235415.1 Alphaproteobacteria bacterium | reverse complement strand
ACGCCGGGCACGCCGTGGCAGATGGCGCAGTTCGAGACGTAGAGCAGCGTGCCGGGACCGACGTCGGCCGGGTCGTACTTCACGCCGGCCAGCAGGTTCTCGGCCTGGTACCTGGTGAAGGCGGGCGGTGCCGCCTTGCCGTCGACGGCGAAGGTATAGACGGTGCCGGCGCTGTTGAGCTCGGTCGCCCGCATCGTCACGCCGTACACGCCGCCCCAGCCGACCGCCACCGAGACGTACTGCTTGCCGTCTATAAGGTAGGTCGCGGGCGCGGCGACGACGCCGGTGCCGGTGGGCTGCTCCCAGAGCTTCTCGCCGGTCGTGGCGTTGTAGGCGACGAAGCGGCCGTCGGCGGTGCCCTGGAAGACGAGGTTGCCGGCGGTGGTGAGCGTGCCGCCGTTCCACGGCGAGACGTGCTCCTGGCGCCAGGCTTCCTGCTGCTTCACCGGGTCCCAGGCGATCAGGCGGCCGAACATCGGCGCCTTGGGCGGCGTCGCGTTGACCATGTAGCCGGTGTTCCAGCCGAGCGTGCCCATGAACTTGCCGGGCGGCTGGGCGTCGTGCTTCCACTCCTTCTCGCCGGTCAGGTTGATCGGGATGTTCTGCGCCGGCAGGTAGACCAGCCCGGTGCCGGGATTGAACGACATCGGATGCCAGTTGTGGGCGCCGTACGGCCCGGGGATCGAATCGAACGGCTTGTCCGGCGAGCGCGCCTCGGCGACCTCGATCGGCCGGCCGTTGGCGTCGTAGCCGGTGGCCCAGTTCACGTCGACGAAGTTCTTGGCCGAGATGAACTTGCCGTTGGTGCGGTCGATCACGAAGAAGAAGCCGTTCTTGGGCGCGTGCAGGATCACCTTGCGCGGGCTGCCGTCGATCACGAGGTCGGCCAGGATCATCGGCTGGGTCGACGTGTAGTCCCAGTTGTCGCCGGGCGTCTCCTGGTAGTGCCACTTGTATTTGCCGGTATCGGCGTCGAGCGCGACGATCGAGGCGAGGTAGAGATTGTCGCCGCCGGCCGGGCTGCGCAGGTTGCGGTTCCACGGCGCGCCGTTGCCGGTGCCGATGTAGACCGTGTTGAGGTCGGGATCGAAGGCGATGGTGTCCCACGGCGTGCCGCCACCGCCGTTGATCCACCACTTGCCGGCGGGATCCCAGGTCTTGGCCGCGGCCGCCATCGACTCGTCCTCGAACGGCTTCGACGGATCGCCCGGCACGGCGAACCAGCGCCAGGCCTGGTTGCCGGTCTCGGCGTCGTAGGCGGTGACGTAGCCGCGCACGCCGTACTCCGCGCCGCCGTTGCCGATCAGCACCTTGCCGTTCACCACGCGCGGCGCGCCGGTGATCGTGTAGGAGTGGCCGTGGTCGATGACGGTGTCCTTCTCCCAAACCTTCTTGCCGGTGGCGGCGTCGAGCGCGATCAGCCGGCCGTCATAGGCGCCGACGAACACCTTGCCCTTGTAGAGGGCGACGCCGCGGTTAACGACGTCGCAGCAGCCGCGATAGCCCTCGTCGCGCGCCACCCCGGGATCGAAGGTCCACAGCCCCTTGCCGGTGCGCGCATCGATGGCGTGCACGATGCTCCACGGACCGGTGACGTACATGATGTCGTCGACCACCAGCGGCGTCGCTTCGATGCCGCGCGACGAATCGAGGCTGTACGACCACACGAGGCCCAGCCGCTTCACCGTGTCGGCGTTGATCTGGTCGAGCTTGCTGAAGCGTGTCTCGGCATAGTCCAGGCCGATCGTCGGCCAGTCCTTGGAGGTCGCGGCGTTGGCGCGGATCGCGTTGCCGTCGACCGCGCCGGTCGCCGCCTTGATATGCGCCGGCGAGCCCTTGGCGTCCTGCGCCGAAGCGCCCCCGGACAGGGCGAGTGAAACGATGCCGAGCAAAAGGCCTGATGCATGCCGCATGGCGTCCTCCCGATCGTGCTTACGGGTCGCTTGCTTGCGATCCGTGCCGCTTTCAGACGAGCCGGAGGACGGCGCGCGAACCAACGAAACCGCGGGACGCCAAACCGCCCTCTGCTTCGACTCGCGTTGCTCGATGGTGGCGCGGGCTGCCGGTGGCGTCAACTTCCCTCCCCTTCGCGGACCCCGCGAAGGGGAGGTGTCGGCGAGGACCGCGGACCTCGCTCTGTCATCCCGAGCGCAGCGAGGGACCTTTACGGCAACAGGAAAGGTCCCTCGGCCTTCGGCCTCGGGATGACAAGAGGCGGACCGGGAGGTCCACGGTCCAATGAGTCATGACCCCTCCGGCCGCTGCGCGGCCACCTCCCCATCGCGGGTTCCGCGATGGGGAGGTGAAGATTACGTGCGGCCGAAGTGGCGGTGCAGGAGGGCCACGATCTCCTGCGGGTCGAACGGCTTGGAGGCCAGCGGCACGCCGCCGAACGTCGCGGGAATGACGCCGTGCTCGCCGTAGCCGGTCAGGAACACGAAGGGCACGCCCTTGGCGCGCAGCAGCGTGGCGAGCGGGAAGCAGTGCTCGCCGGCGAGGTTGATGTCGAGGAAGGCGCCGTCGATCGCCCGGTCGGCGGCAAGGTCGAGCGCCGGCGACAGCCGGGCGGCAGGGCCGATGATCTCGCAGCCATGCTCGACCAGCAGGTCGCACAGCGCTTCGGCCATGAGGAAGCTGTCCTCGACGACCAGGATGCGGCAGCTCTGGGCTTGCGGCGACAGCGACGCCATGCATCCTCCGTCGTTGCTTCAAACGTGTTGCACGTTGCCTGCCACGGGGAATTCCAGACGCCAACGCAGGCCGGTGAGCGACGGCTGGGCCACTGCCGTGCCCTGCAGCTCGTACTCGACACTGCGGCGGATGAAGCCGGTGCCGAAGCCGTCGGGCAGCTTGTCGGGCGCCGCCGGGCCGCCGATCTCGCGCCATTCGATCGACAGCCGGTCGTCGCCCGCCGATCGCAGCCTGCGCCAACCGACCTCGATGCGGCCCTTGGCTTCGGACAACGCGCCGTACTTCGCGGCGTTGGTCGCAAGCTCGTAGAACACCATGCCGAGCGTCGAGGCGGTGTTGGGCGTCAGCAGCACCTCGGGTCCCTCGAGGGCAACGGCGCCGGTCGTCGGGCTCTGGCCGCGGATCACCGACTCGACGAGGTGCTTGAGGTCGGCGCCGCCCCAGTTGGCCTGGGAAAGCAGGTCGTGCGTCGCGCCCATCGCCCGCAGTCGGCCGAGGAAGGCTTCGGAGAACTCCGGCAGCGAGGTGCTGCCGCGCAGCATGCGGCTCGCCAGTGCACCGATGGTGGCGAGGATGTTCTTCACGCGATGCTGCAGCTCGTAGAGCAGCA
>JAFAKN010000653.1 GCA_019235415.1 Alphaproteobacteria bacterium | reverse complement strand
GCATACCAGTCGGCAGAGGCCTTCGGAATGCGCCTCTGCGTGGCGTAGTCGACATAGACCAGGCCGAAGCGCTGGGCGTATCCCGCCTGCCATTCGAAGTTGTCGAGCAGCGACCAGGCGAAGTAGCCGCGCACGTCGGCGCCGCGGTCGACCGCCTCGCGCATCGCCTCGACGTATTTGCCGAGATAGTCGATGCGCACGGCATCCGGGATGCGGCCGACATCGTCCGGTTTCTCGAGCGCGCCCAGCCCGTTCTCCGTGACGTAGATCGGCAGCTCGTAGCGCTCGTTCGCCATCAGGAGCGTGTCGCGAAAAGCGCCGGGATCGATCGGCCAGCCGATCGGCGTGCGCGGCATCTCGGGCGGCGACTCGCCGAAGCCGAAGCCGAGCGCCGCGCCCCACACGCCCTTGGCGTAGATCGGCGAATAGTGGTTGACGCCGAGCCAGTCGACCTTGCGCCGGATGCGCTCCAGGTCGCCGTCGCGAAAGTAGGGCTCGACCAGCGTGCGCAGGCGCTCGGGATAGACGCCGAGCATCTGCGGATCGGGGAAGGCGTGGTTCCAGAAAAGATCGATGGTTTCGGCCGCCGCCTGGTCCTGCGGCGCGGGTGAGGACGGACGGCAGGGCTGGATGGTGTGGACGCCGCCGATCTCGGCGGCCGGCCGCCGCGCGCGCAAGGCGTCGACCGCCGCCCCATGCGCCAGGTTGATGTGATGGATGGCGGCATGCAGCGCAGCCGGGTCGTGGCTGGCCGGCGGATGAAGGCCGAAGGCGTAGCCGAACAGGGTGAAGACGCAGGGCTCGTTGAACGTGGCGAAGCGCTTGACGCGATCGCCCAGACGCGCGGCGATCAGCTGGGCGTAGTCGGCGAACCAGCCGGCGACGTCGCGGTTGGTCCACCCGCCGCGCTCCTGCAGTGCCTGCGGCAGGTCCCAATGATAGAGGCAGAGCCAGGGCTCGATGCCGGCCTGCAGGACGGCATCGACCAGCCGGTCGTAGAAGGCGAGGCCGGCTTCGTTGGGCGCCTCCGTGCCCGATGGCAGGACGCGCGACCAGGAGACCGAGAAGCGATAGGCCTGGACGCCCAAACGATTCATGAGCGCCACGTCCTCGCGATAGCGATGGTAGTGGTCGCAGGCGACGTCGCCGGTATCGCCGTTGGCGATGCGCCCGGGCTGCCGGCAGAAGACGTCCCAGATGCTGGGCGCGCGCCCGTCGACCGCGGCGGCACCCTCGATCTGGTAGGCCGAGGTCGAGACGCCCCAGATGAAGCCGCGGGGAAAGCTCATGGCGCGCCTGCGCAGGCGATGGCGTGCCCGCCGCCGGGCGATTTTTCGATTTTCCGGAATTTCCGGAAGCGCATTGTCTCATCCATGGGGTGCGCCGCAGGGGTAGTTAGCGCAGTTGGCGCAGTTAGCGCTAGTGAACGGCCAATCCCCGGGCACGCTGCTCGTGGCGTCTTGGCCTCGGAAATCGAGTTTTTTGGCACCATGAAACCCAATAACTCCCGGCGCGCCGACTTTTTGCGCGCCGTAGCCGGCACAATGCTTTCTCGCATACCGAAGCGGCGCCGGGTTGATCTGGAGCAAGGTGAGGCGCGACGACGATGGCATTTCATACGCACGACTTGGAGGATGCCATGCGCGCCAGACAGGTGATGACCAGACCCGTGGTGACGATCCCCGCCGACGCCACCGTCTACGCGGCGGCCGAAATCCTGCTCGGATCGCGCATCAGCGGGGCGCCGGTCATCGATGCCGACGGCACGATGGTCGGCATCGTGAGCGAAATCGACCTGATGAGCCGGCCCGAGATCGGCACGGTGCCGTCGAAATCGCTCATCCAGCGCCTGCTGGGCGACGAGGAGATCCGGGCGCGCGACTACATCCGCTCGCATTCGCATCACGTGGCCGACGTGATGACCCGCGACGTGGTGACTGCCGCGGAGAATGCCGACCTGCGCGAGATCGCCCGCCTGATGCAGCGCCATCGCGTGCGCCGCATTCCCATCGTGCGCGACGGCAAGCTTGTCGGCATCGTGAGCCGCGCCAGCCTCCTGCAGGGCCTGCTGTCGCGCGAGCCGTTCCCGGTCGAGGGCGAGATCAGCGACGAACGGATTCGCGACGGCGTCTCGAGCGAGCTCGAGAAGCAGGGCTGGGCGCGGCGGGCGGACGCCAGCGTCGTCGTCGATCATGGCGTGGTGCATCTTTGGGGCCACGTCGAGGGCGCGCCGATGAAGGAGGCGATGACCATCGCCGCCGAGAACGTCCCGGGCGTCCGGCGGGTCGTGAACAACCTCGCCATCATGCCGGCCTCGGTGATGTTCCGAGTGTAGGACGGCATGCGACGCTGCGGAGTTTCTGCCGGCGATGCTCGGCAGAAACTCCTTCCATTCGAATCCAATGCCCACGGCAAAGAGCCGCCGCTGCGGTGCCGGCACTGACTGCAGTCGCTGATGGATGTGGCATGGTCGGCCGATCGCTCCCAACCATTCTCTTAGCGATTCTTAACCTAGAAGTCAAGATATGCTGAGGCAGCCGATCGCCTCCCGGCGAGCTACGGTCGGATGAAGGCGTAGGGCGTGTCCTCGTCGAGATTGTCGGCAGCCGCTAAAAGCTCGGCGGCGATGTCCTGGTCGGAGCGGTTGCGCTTGAAGAGGCGGATCGCCTCGGACAGCAGGCAGCGTGCGACGACGTCGTCGGCAATGCCCTTGCCGGCGGCCTCTTGCAGGGCGGCTTCGACGTGCCGTGACACGAGTTGATGCGTGCTCATGGTCAATGCGCCATCAGGACGGGAATGGTCATGCTCGACAGCAAGGTGCGGCTCGCCCCGCCCAGCACCATCTCGCGCAGGCGCGAATGGCCGTAGAGCCCCATGACCACCAGGTCGACGTCGTGGTCGGCGGCACGCGAGAGGATGACGTTGCCGACATCGGAATCGGCTGCGACGTCGCGCTGCACGGTGGCCTTCACGCCGTGCGGTGCCAGCCAGCGCGCGACGTCGGCGCCCGGCTCGGCGCCATGCCCGCCCGGCGAGGTCTTGGCGTCGACCACCAGCACGGTCACCTTCTCGGCTGCCGCGAGGAACGGCATGGCGTCCGACGCAGCCCGGGCGCTCTCGCGGCTGGCATTCCAGCACAGCATCACCGACTTGCCGGGCTTGGCGCGCACCCCGATGTGCGGCACCACGAACGTCGCGCGCCCGCTCGACAGCGCGACTGACTCGGGCAGATCCGAGGGAGTCCGGACATCGCCCTCGGGATCGGCCTGGCCCAGCACCAGGAGGTCGGCGTAGCGCGCCTGGACCGCCAGCTCGTTCTCGGGGTAGCCGTTGCCGAGCCGCCATTCGCTCTTCAGCTCGCTGCCTTTCACCGCCCTGTCGAAGGCGGTCCGCGCGGCGGCTTCGTCGCGCTTGGCGGCGGCTTCGTACGACGCGAAGAGATCGTCCGTCGGCAACGTGCCGTCGAAGAACGCCGGCACATCGAGCGGCTGCTGGACGTAGGCCCCGACCAGCCGGGCGCCGAACCGTTGTGCCAGCTCGACCGCGACGCCCAGCCGATGCGCCAGCCGGGGACCGGCGTCGCAATGAACGAGAATGGTCTTGTAGCTCATGGCAGCCTTCGTTGTGTCGCGCGTGATCGAAAACAACTACAGAGCTGTGCGCGCGATCGACTTGAGCAGGATCAAATCCGACGGCTCATCGTCGCCGCAGCTGGACGACCAGGGCGACAACGAGACCCGCTACGAGATAGACCGATCCGACGATCAGCGAGGCAGCGCTGTCGCCCAGCGCATTGGTCAAGGCCGTGTGGCCCGCCGCGGTGAGGAAGCAGAGGCTGACCACGAAGAAACCGGCGACGAACAGGTAGCCGATCACGGTCACCGCCGCGCGGCGCCCGGCGTTGGCCGCAGCCGCCGCAGCGAACGACGCCAACGATTTCAGCAGCACGAGCAGCAGGCTGTCGCCCGGCGGCCGCTCCTCGCTCACCGCCGCACCAGCAGCGCCAGCAGGAATCCGGCAGCGCCGGCCAGCGCCACGGCCGTCAGCGGTTTTTCGCGTATCGCGCTTTCCAACTGGGCTTGGCCTTTGCCGACGTTGTCCGCCAGCCGGCGCGCCGTCTCCGCCGCAGCCTTCATCGCCTCGGCGCCTTCGCCCTTCGCCGCCTGCTCGATGGTCTTGGCGAGGCGCTCGAGCTCGGCCTTGAGCGCGGCTCCTTCGGTTCCGAGATAGCCATAGATGTCGGTGGGCTTGGTGGTCATGTGCGCCTCCGTCCGCCGACAGCATGGCATGGCCGGCGGTCGCAGTCTTGACCTGCGTCAACGCCCGGCTGCCAGGGCCGGTCAGAGTGCCACCGCGATGGAGGAACCGAAGATGAGCCTGAAGCGTATCCGCCTGGAACTGGCCCGCACGCCCGACTTCCCGGACGGCAGCAACGGTCACGGTTACGAGCTGGTGGCGCCGCTGGACAAGCGCGGCCATCTCGACTCGGGCGCCTGGTCGAAGTCGAAGGCCGCCTGCACGGTGCGCCGATTCTGGGCCGGCAGCCAGGACGAGCACGGCGTGCTGGTCCATCGCAAGGACGGCGCCTGGGCCTTCTCCTACTCGCCGGGTGACGAGGACGACGAGCCGATCTTTCGCCTCGACAAGCACTTCTTCACGCCCGGCGAATACGTGACCGTGACCGAGCACGACGGCGTGCCGCGGCCGTTCCGGGTGGTCGACGTCGCCCCGGCGATCGTTCGGGTTTAGCTCTCCTCCCCCGTCATACGGGGGAGGGTAGGGAGGGGGAGAGCAGCAAAAGACTCGTCTCGACAGTTATAGATCTGCAATTGGCGGTATCTCGACGGTGGCCTTCCCCCTCCGGCCCTGCGGGCCACCTCCCCCGTAAGAACGGGGGAGGATCAGCCATCGCGTCCTACGGTCAGTGCAGGACGGCCAGCGCTACCAGGAGGGCGAAGCCGACGCCGGACGCTACCGACAGCCACCACGCCCAAGCGTAGTAGCGGGCGCGGCGGCTGACGAGATCGCCGAGGCGCTCGAGGCTGCGGTCGCTGATCGCGGTGTCGCTGCCGCCGAGCCCGTAGACCTCGCGCTCGACATAGATCACCGGAAAGGCGAAGCCGCAGCTCAGCACGCTGATCGCCAGGCTGACGTGGCCGACGATGCTGCCTAAAAGCTTGACGACCGGTCGCGCGCCGTTGAACGGGTCGGCGGCGCTCACGATGACGAGATAGGCCAACGCCGCCACCACGATGGCATTGAAGCGCAGCAGCACCGAGGTCTTGGAATCGAGCGCCGACAGCAGCCCGCGCAGCCGGCCCCAGGCAGCGATGCGGACCTTCTGCTCGGCCGTTCCCTCGCCCGCCTGCAGCCGCGCCGCGTCGCGCGCTTGGGCTGCGATGCTCATGGGGCCGCGATGCTCATGGCCGCAGGGCGCGGATGTTGGCCGCGTAGCGCTGCGGGCCGCCGCTGAACACGGCGGTGCCGGCCA
>JAFAKN010000274.1 GCA_019235415.1 Alphaproteobacteria bacterium | reverse complement strand
CGACAACCTGTCGCTGATGGCTTTGTCGATCGCGGTCGGGTTCGTCGTCGACGACGCCGTGGTCGAGATCGAGAACATCGTGCGCCACATCGAGGACGGCCATTCGCCGTACGACGCGGCGTTCATCGGCTCGGGCGAGATCGGGTTCACGGTCATGGCGATCACCTTCTCCCTGATCGCCGTGTTCATTCCGCTGTTCCTGATGAGCGGCTACGTCGGCCTGCTGTTCCGAGAGTTCGCCGTCGCGGTCAGCGTGGCGCTGGTCCTCTCGCTGGTGATCTCGCGCACGCTGACGCCGATGATGTGCGCCTACATGCTGAGGCCGGAGAGCACTGAACATGGCTGGCTCTACCGGCTGTCCGAGCGCGGCTTCGATGCCCTGCTCCATATCTACGAGGCGGGACTGAAGATCGCGCTGCGCCATCGCTTCATCACCCTGATGGTGATGCTGGGCACCGTCGCCCTGACCGGGTACCTCTACGTGATCATTCCCAAGGGCTTCTTTCCGCAGCAGGACACCGGCCTGATCCTGGGCCAGTCCGAGGCGGCGCAGGACATCTCCTACCAGGCCATGCAGGAGCGCCAGCAGGCGCTGCTCGACGCCATCGTGCGCGATCCGGCGGTCGACACGGTCGGCTCGGCAGTGGGCGCCGGCGGCGGGCTCTACACCATCAACGACGGCCGCGTCTTCATCCAGCTGAAGCCGCACGCCGAGCGCGACCCGATCGACACGGTGATCGCCCGATTGCGCGCCAATCTCGCCAGGATCCAGGGCATCACGCTCTACATGCAGCCGGCACAGGACATCACGATCGGCGCACGCCTGAACAAGACCCAGTTCCAGTACACGTTGAGCGATGCCGACGCCGGCGAGCTCGATCATTGGGCCAGCCTGTTCGTCGACAAGCTCCGGGCCATCCCCAGCCTGGCCGACGTCACCACCGACCAGCTCAATGCCGGGCCGATGCTCGACATCACCATCAAGCGCGACGTCGCCTCGACCTACGGCATCCTGCCGTTCACGATCGACAATACGCTCGACGACGCCTTCGGCCAGCGCATCGTGTCGACCATCTACACGACCTTGCAGCAGTATCACGTCATCTTGGAGGTCGATCCCAAGTTCCAGTACGGCCCCGAAGCGCTCGACAACATCTACATCAAGTCGTCGAGCGGGCAGCAGGTGCCGATCTCGACGCTGGTCGAGTCAGTCGTCACGGTCGCGCCGCTGGTGATCAACCACCAGGGCCAGTTCCCCTCCGTCACGATCTCGTTCAACCTCGCGCCCGGCGCCGCTTTGGGCGAAGCCGTGGGCGCCATCCAGCGTGTGCAAAAGGAGCTCGGCCCGCCGCTTTCGCTGCAGACCAGCTTCCAGGGCAACGCCCAGGCGTTCGGCGCCTCGCTGCAGAGCACGCCGATCCTGGTGCTCGCCGCCCTGTTCGTCATCTATCTGATCCTCGGCATCCTCTACGAGAGCCTTGTCCATCCGATCACCATCATCTCGACCTTGCCGTCGGCCGGTGTCGGCGCCTTGCTGCTGCTCATGGCGGTCCACATGGATCTCAGCGTGATCGGCATCGTCGGCATCATCCTGCTGATCGGCATCGTCAAGAAAAACGGCATCATGCTCGTCGACTTCGCCCAGCAGGCCGAGCGCAGCGAGGGCCTGTCGCCCGAGCAGGCGATCTACAAGGCGTGCATCCTGCGCTTCAGGCCGATCCTGATGACCACGATGGCGGCCCTTCTGGGCGGCGTGCCGCTGATGGTTGGCACCGGAACCGGCTCCGAGATCCGCCAGCCCCTCGGCTACGCCATCGTCGGCGGCCTCGCCATGTCGCAGCTGCTGACGCTCTATACGACGCCTGTCGTGTACATCTACCTCGACCGCCTGCAGGCGCGGCTGCCGTGGAGAAGGAGAGCACCACGGGTCCGCGCAGCTGCCGAGCCGCGACCTGCGCAATAGTCAGTTGCTCCGACCTGCGGTCCTACAACTGTCGGCGGAAAAGCGTCAGAGAATGTCGGGTTGCCCTAGGCCGCTACTTGGGTCCGCAGAGGTTTCCCTGCTTCGTGGGGCACTTGTTGTCCTGCCACTGCCGACCGAAGGAGGTGAGGCCTTGTCTGGTCACGTTCAGGCTGACGTCCTGGTGGCATTCTTTGCACTGATAGCCCGTCGCCTCTTGGGCATAGGCATTCGCCCTTGCCGGCTTGTGCACCGCCACCACGCCGATCACCAGGACCGAGAGGCAAAGCCCCAGGACCGACACGCCCGCGATCACGTTGGTGATATTGCCTTTGATCATATCTCTCCCCTTGCATCGCCTGCACCGGCGAGCCTACCCGTGCCCAAACTCTATCAGCCAGCTTGTTAAAATTGCAAGCAATGCTCGGAGTGGGACCGTCGGGGCGAACGAATTCAGGTCATCCGTTGGCAGCGGATATCGGCGCTCGGGCGTGCTCAAGAGCAAAGTTGGCGGCCTTGCGCATCGGCTCGCCGAGGAGAGCGGCCTCGCACCGACGCCAGCGATGCGGCGTCGCGCCGACATATCTCTTGAAGACCGTCGTGAAGTGCGCTTGCGTCTGGAACCCCACGGCCAACGCGACCTCGACAAGCGGCAGCTCCGGATCGCGCAGCAGCGCGCAAGCGTGGTCGATGCGGCGGCGCAGAACATAGTGATGCGGGCGGATGCCCATCGCGACCCGGAACTGGGCGGCGAAGTGCATGCGCGTCAGGCCTGCCGCCGCTGCAAGATCGGAAAGCATGATCCGCTCGCCGAGATGACTATCGACATACTCCACGACGCGCCTCAGCCGCCACTTCTGCAAGGGACCGGGCCGCGATGGCTGGCTGTCGTACGAAACCAATTGAAGCTGCATCGCGCTCTCCCGCTGGAGACAATGCGCAGAGACTTCACCAATTCGAAAGCCGCATCCATCCTACGCAGGATGCTTCAGCGCATACTCGCGTATGAGCACCACTCTCGAAATCTTGATCGAGGGCGGCTTGCGATCCGCCGAGGCGGGCGAGGATCGCGCACTTTGGCTTCCGACGCCATACCTTGGTTTGTCCTGGCAGCCCGCGACCGGATTCCACGTTCCACCGACGGGCTCGATCCGCAATCCCAGGAGGCCAACATATGGCATGGACCACGCGCGGTCTGCATGTGACGCTCGGAGCGCTATCGGCCTTGGCGCTGTCCGTAGCGGCGAGCGGTGTGCTCATCGCTCAGACGGCGACGGACAAAGCCGCCGCCGGCTCGGCATCAGCGCCTTGTCCGGGCGACAATGGCGGCCTCGTCCTGTCGCCGGGCTTCTGCGCCACCGTGTTCGCCGATGATCTCGGCCATGTCCGGCAGATGGTCGTCGCGGCCAACGGCACGCTCTACGTCAACACCTGGAGCAGCCGGTATTTCAAGTCGCCGCCGCCGCGCGGCGGATATGCGATTGCACTCAGGGACACGAAGGGCACCGGTCGCGCCGACGTCATCGACCGGTTCGGCGTGACGTCGCAGGAGGGCGGCACCGGCGGCTCGGGCATCGCGCTCTACGGCAACGCCGTGTATGCCGAGGAGAACGGCCGCATCCTGCGCTACGCGCGCATCGCCGGCGAAGTCGTTCCCAGCCAGCCGCCGCAGGTGGTCGTCTCGGGTCTGCCGCTGACCGGCGATCATCCGATGCACCCATTCATCATCGACAGCCGGGGCAATCTCTTCGTCGACCTGGGTTCCGCGACCAACGCCTGTCAGGTCGAGAACCGCATCGCCAATTCCCCGGGCGTCAATCCCTGCATCGAGAAGCAGACGCGCGGCGGCGTCTGGCGCTATGACGCCAACAAGACGAATCAGGTCTTCTCGCCTGCCGAGCGCTATGCGAGCGGCTTGCGCAACGCCGAAGGCTTGGCCTTCGACGCCGAGGGTCGGCTTTTCGCCACTCAACACGGCCGCGACCAGCTCTACCAAAACTGGCCGAAGCTCTACACCGCCGAGCAGAGCGCCGACCTGCCGGCCGAGGAACTGGTCGAGCTGAAGGCGGGCGCCGACTACGGCTGGCCGGAATGCTACTACGACCAGAATCAGCAGAGGCTGGTGCTGGCGCCCGAGTATGGC
>JAFAKN010000408.1 GCA_019235415.1 Alphaproteobacteria bacterium | reverse complement strand
CTGCCCGCCGTGCTGCAATACCGAAACGGAGGCGGGAAGGGATCTCGCCTGGTTTATATCGCCCACAACCACGAAATGACCGTCGCGCGCCACCTCGCCGCCTCGGCGCGCGGGCTGCGCCGCCTGCAGCGCGAGCTCGACCGCGTGAAGACGATCGCCCTCGAGCGCCGGTTGCTCGCCGTTGCCGATGTGGTCACCTCGAACACGCCGGACGATCGGGCGCGGTTCATCGCAGACAGCGGCCGTGACGTTCTGCTGCTGCCGCCGGGTTATGACGGTCCGCACGTGCATACCAGAACCATCGACGGCAGCGTCCCGCGGCGAGCCATCCTGGTCGGCAGCCTCGATTGGCAGGTGAAGCGGCTGAGCGTCGAAGCCTTTCTCGAGGCTGCCGCCATTCCGTTGGCGCAGGAGGGCGTGCAGCTTCAACTCGTGGGCGAAGCCGAGCACGACTATCTCGGCCGCCTGCGTCGGCGCTTTCCCTCCGTCGACTTCGTCGGCCGGGTCGCCGATGTCGGTCCTTACCTGCGGCAGGCAAGGTTGGCGCTGGTGCCCGATCAGATCGGCGGCTTCAAGCTCAAGGGACTGGACTACGTGTTTCACCGCCTGCCCATCCTGGCCATGCGGGTTGCGCTGCCCGGCATGCCGCTCGAGGAGGGGCGGAGCGTGGCGCTGTTCGACAACCACCAGCAGATGGCGCAAGGCGTGCTGTCGCTGATCGACGACTTCGCGACGCTCAATGCCTGGCAGCACCGTGCTTATGCCGCCTGTTCGGACAAATTCGGGCCCGCGCGCATCAGGCGCGACCTGCGCGCTGCCATCGGGCAGGCGACGGGCGCGCGGTCGCCTATAGTTGCTGCAGTCGCTGCGACATCCGCTCCAAAGTCGCGGACGGCTCCCCTGGCGGCAGGAAAATGAAATTGTACAGGTAGCGGCCGAACCGCTGCCTGGCGGCGAGCGGCGCGGTCAGGTCGGGCAGGTTCGCGATCTGCTGGTGCTCCTCGATCGAAAAGCGCTCGATGGGCTCCAGCCGCCCCTTCAAGACGAAGTAGCCGCTGTAGTCCAGCTTGGCGAAGTACGCCTTGGCGCGCGCAAGCCCGCCCGGCGACAGTCGCTCGTCGACCTCGACCAGCAGGCGTGGTCGGCAGCGGCGAATGGTCTCGACGGCGCCGTCGAGCACGGCCTGCTCGTGGCCCTCGACGTCGATCTTGATGAACCCGACTTGCCCGCCGTAGACGTTGTCGAGCATGTCCATCGGCACTTCGATGGCGCGATGCGCAGGGTAGGTGGCGGTGGCCGCCAGCGACACGGTCGAGCAGCCCGTCACTACGACACCATCGACCACCGGCATGCAGAGCGACACGGTGCCGGTGCGATCGGACAACGCCAGCGATTCGACGATCACGCCGCGTGGGAATTTGCGGCGGAGCGCACGGGCCAGGGTCGGCATGGGCTCGAAGGCAATGACGCGCCGCGCGTGGCGGTGCAGATAGTGCACGTAGCTGCCGTCGTTGGCGCCGACATCGATGGCATCCTGGTCGCGCCGGCAGAGGAACTCGAGCAGATGCAGCTCGACCTCGCCGTAGCGTCCGTAGAAGCGCGCCTCGCGCCAGTTCAGCACGGCCTGCGGACAGAACGATCGCAATGTGCGGCGCACGTCGTGCCACATGCCGCCGCCTGCGGAGAAGCCGGCCATCGTCTCTTCGGCCTTGGCAGTTGCGCTCATCGGTCTTCCTCGCGTCGTTGGTCGAGGAAGATTAGGATGCGGCCGCCAGCGCGCCCGGTGATCACCCCGTGATATTCAGTCTTCACCTCCCCTTCGCGGATTCGGCGAAGGGGAGGTGGCCCGAAGGGCCGGAGGGGTCACGACTCATTGGACCGTGGACCCGCTTCTTGTCATCCCGAGGCCGCAGGCCGAGGGATCTTTCCTGTTGCCTTAAGGATCCCTCGCTACGCTCGGGATGACAGAGGCGGAGGTCCGCGCTCCAATGAATCAAGCCGCCTTCAATATGTCCGCGGCCTTTTCGCCGACCATGATCGACGGCGCATTGGTGTTGCCCGAGGGCATCGTCGGGAAGATCGAGGCGTCGGCGACGCGCAGGCCCTCCAGCCCGTGCACCTTGAGCTTGTCGTCGACCACGGTCTTCGGCCCGGCCGGTCCCATGCGGCAGGTGCCGACCGGGTGATAGGCGGTCTGCGAGTTGTTGCGGATGTAGTCGAGGATCTCCGCGTCGGTGCCGACGCCCGGTCCTGGCGAATATTCCTCGCCGCGCAGGTGATCCATCGGCGCGGTGTTGACGATGCGGCGGATCATGCGGAAGCCCTCGCTCATCGCCGCCTGGTCGATCGGGTCGGCCAGAAAGTTGAAGCGGATCGCCGGCTGCGCCTTGGGGGCCTTCGACTTGATGTGGATCGAGCCCAGGCTCTCGGGCCGAAGCTGGTAGACCGAGATGGTCATCGACGGGAAGTCCTGCAGCTTGCGTGTCTTGGGATCCTTGATCGAGTAGGGCACCAGGTGCATCTGCACGTCGGGCGTTGCGAGCTCGGGCCGCGTGCGCAGGAAGGCGAGCAGGGGCGCCGACGGCAGGCTCATGAAGCCGCCGCCGGTCGCGAGGTACTTCATGAACTGGCCGACCGCGCCGACGCCGCGCGCCATGTGGTTGTAGGAGACGCGCGGGTCCTTCACCCGCCAGACGATGCGG
>JAFAKN010000284.1 GCA_019235415.1 Alphaproteobacteria bacterium | reverse complement strand
CTCGCCGAGACCGAGGACGAAGCGCGGCGCTATCAGGGCAAGTTCGTCGAGAGCAACTTCTACCACTACGAGTTCCTCGGCGAGCACTTCAAGACCGTGAAGGGCTACGATGCCTACCAGCAGAAGGCCGAGATCGCCCGCAAGGGCGGCCTCGAAGGCGCCGTCGCGGGTTTTATGCAGGCGGCGAGCTGGGGCACGCCCGACAAGATCCTGCGCGGCCTGGAAGCCCGCCGGAAGGTCGTCGGCGATTTCGAGCTCAACGTCGCCTTCCGCTTCGGCGGTACGCCGTTCGAGGTGTCCCGCCGCGGCCTCACGCTGTTCGCCAAGGAGGTCCTGCCGGTCCTGAAATCGTGGGGCCCGGTCGAGGCGGCGAAGGCGGCCTGACCATGCGCTTCAAGAACAAGGTCGCGCTGATCACGGCGGCCGCCAACGGCATCGGCCGCGCCACGGCGGAGATCATGGTGCGCGAGGGTGCCACGGTGATCGCCGCGGACAATCACCAGGGCCGACTCGACGAGGCGATGCCGGCACTGAGCAAGGCGGCCGGCAAGTCGGGCGGCCGCGCGCACGGCGCACTGGTCGATGCGCTCGATCCGGCGCAGGTCGACAAGCTCATGGGCGACGTGATGCGCGAGCAGGGGGAGATCGACATCCTGGTCAACGCGGTCGGCGGCAGCACGGTGGTCGCCAAGCCCGCGGCCACGACCGAGGAGCTGAGCTTCGCCGACTGGCAGAAGCTGATCGCCTTCAATCTCAACGCCACGTTCCTCTGCACCCACGCCGTGATCCCGCACATGAGACGCCGGCGCAGCGGCAAGATCGTCAACCTGGCCTCGATCGCCGGCCGCGGGTTGAGCTCGGAAAGCTCCAGCGCCTATGCCGCCGCCAAGGGCGGCATCATCGCTTTCACCCGCAAGCTCGCGCACGAGCTCGGTCCCGACGGCATCAACGTCAACGCCATCGCACCCAGCGTCACCTTGACCGAGCGCATCCGGCCGCACTGGGAGAAGCGCTCGCAGGCGTCCAAGGCCGAGACCATCGAACGCACGCCGCTGCGCCGTGTCGCCGAAGCCGTCGACCAGGCACGCGTCATCTGCTTCCTGGCGTCGTCCGACGCCGACTTCGTCACCGGTCTCACCATCGACGTAACGGGCGGCGTCTGAGCCAGCAGGGGAGGACAACATGACCGGCAAGGTCGGGTTCATTGGACTGGGCGCCATGGGTGGCCCGATGGCCCTCAATCTCGCGAAAAGCGGCTTTGCGCTGATCGTCAACGACATCGACGAAGCCAAGACCGCGCCGTTGAAGGCCAAGGGCGCGGAAGTGGCGGGCTCCGCCCAGGCGGTGGCCGCCGCCACCGAGCGCAGCATCGTCATCGTCGAGACGACGGAGCAGGCGGAATCGGTGATCATCGGCGCGCACGGCATCATCCGCGGCGCAAAGGCCGGGCACACCGTGATCTGCATGTCGACCATCGATCCGTTCGCCGCGCAAGGCTTCGCCGACCGGCTCGCTGCGCTCGACATCGCCATGCTCGACGCGCCGGTGAGCGGCGGCACGGGGCGGGCCCAGTCGGGCGAGCTGTCGATCATCGTTGGCGGCGCGCCCGACGTCTTCGTCCGCTGCCAGGACCTGTTCGGCGCCATGGGCAGCCGCGCCTTCCACGTCGGGCCGCTGGGCAGCGGGCTCGCCATGAAGCTGGTCAACAACATGCTGGTGCAGGTGAATACCGTGGCGGTCGCCGAAGCCCTGGTCCTCGGCGTCAAGGCGGGGCTCGATCCGCAGACCATGTACGAGGTGGTGCGCGTCTCTACGGGCGCGAGTGCCGCCTGGGAGCTGCGTGTGCCGCGCATTCTCGTCGGCGACTACGAGCCCGGCGGCACGATCGACATCTCCTACAAGGACCAGGAGCTCGAGACGGCGTTCGCCAAGCGCCTGGGCGTGCCGTTGCTGCTCGCCAACGTCACGCAGCAGGTCTACCAGATGGCCCGCGCCCGCGGCCTGAACAAAAAGGATGGTGGCGCGATCGTGAAGGTGTTCGAGCAATTGGCCGGCGTCACCGTGAGCCCCGGAAAAGCCCAATGACGACCTTCGTGCTCATTCATGGCGCCTACCAGGGCGGCTGGATCTGGAAGCCCGTCGCCGAGCGGTTGGCCGCGCAAGGTCACGCCGTCTTCACCCCCACGCTCGACGGCTGCGCCGAACGCAAAGGACAGGTGCGCGCCGGCCTCACGACGCAATCGCATGCCGACGAGATCGCGGGCTTGCTGTTCTATCAGGACCTGAAGGACGTCGTGCTCGTGGGCACCAGCACCGGCGGCATGGTTCTGACGCGGACCGCCGAGCTGGCGCGCGAACGCGTTGGCCGGCTGGTGCTGGCCGATGCCCTGGCGCTGCTGGATGGCGAGGCCTTGCCCGATATCGTCAAGCGGCCGACGGCGGTCAACACCGAGCTCACCAGCGGGCCTTCGCAGCACGATTTCGAGACGCGGCTGTTCGCCGACCTGGATCCGGCTTTGCGTCGCTGGGCGGTCGAACGCTGCACGCCGCATCCGATCGCGGTGATGCGCGAGCCGGTGCGGCTGGAGCGCTTCTGGGACCAGGCTTGGGACGCCTCGGTGATCTGGTGCAAGCGCAGCACCAATCCGCCGCAGGCGCATCAACGACGGGCCGCCGAGCGCCTCAAGGCACGTTGGCACGAGCTCGACACCGGTCACTATCCCATGCTGAGCGAGCCCGAAACGCTTGCCCGACTGATTGCCCAAGGATGAAGGAGGGGACATGCCGCTATCCACCAATTATCTGTTCGTCGTCACGATGGACGTCGCCAAGGACAAGGAGGCGCTGTTCAACGAGGTCTACGACAGCGAGCACGTGCCGCTGCTCCTGAAGGTGCCGGGCGTGAAGGCGGTCACCCGCATGAAGACCGAGCCGGCCTCCTTCAACATCGGCGGCGAGCACAAGCTGCTCGACGGCGGCGGCCTGCCCACCTATGTCGCGATCTACGAGATCGAAAGTCCCGACGTGCTTTCGAGCAACGAGTGGCGGGAGGCCGCCGAGAAGGGCCGCTGGCCGAGCCAGGTCCGGCCATACACGACCAACCGCCATCACGTGGTGCGCAAGGTGATCTCCGCCGCGAGCTGAGGCCAACGTCTTCCGGCACCGCGGGCCTGCAAGTGGGCAATTCCTCCCCTTCGCGGAATCCGCGAAGGGGAGGTGTCGGCGTCTTGCGCCGACGGAGGGGTCATGGCGCTTGAGCATGACCCCTCCGTCCGCTGCGCGGACACCTCCCCAACTTCGTTGGGGAGGAACTATTTGAGCGACAGCTCCTTGAAGCCGTCGGCGGCCACGCGGTCGCAGCGCTCGCGATAGGCGGGGGCGCTGCCGCTATAGCGGGCGACGATGCGCTCCGACTTGCCGTCGACGTTGCGGTTGATGCCGGTCATCCACGAATCGACTTCATTGGATAAGAGCCCTTCACCCAGCGACTTCACGTGATCGGTCCACGATTTCACGCCGGCCGCCGTCGCCTCGAGGCGCGTGACGCCGTTGCGCTGCGCATGGGCGATCAGGCGCGTCACCCAGTCGACATTGTACTCGATGCTGCGCGGGATGTTGCCGAGCGCGGTGTGCGGGCCGATCAGCATCATCATGTTGGGGAAGTCTTCGACCAGCACGCCGAGATAGGTCTGCGGGCCGGCCTTCCATTTGTCCTTGAGTCGGAGCCCCCCGGCACCGCGGATGTCGATGCGGTCGAAGCTGCCGGTGATGGCGTCGAAGCCGGTGGCGTAGATGATGATGTCGAACGCGTATTCGGCGTCGTTGGTCTTGATGCCGCCGGCCGTGATGCGCTCGATCGGGGTTTCCTTGATGTCGACCAGCCTGACGTTGGGCTGGTTGTAGACCTCGTAGTACCTGGTCTCGAGCGGCACGCGGCGGGTGCCGAAGCCGTGGTTCCTGGGGATCAGCTTCTCGGCCACCGCCTGGTCCGTGACGCGCTGACGGATCTTTTTGGCCACGAAGTCGGACAATGCCTTGTTGGCCTTGCGGTCCAAAAGTATGTCGCGGAAGTTGCCCTGCCAGATGCCGAAGCCGCGCTCGCCATAGAGCTTCTCCCAGAACGCCTCGCGCTCCGCCTCCGGCACCTCGAAGGTGCCGCGCGGATCGGGCGTGTGCAGGAAGCAGGCGAAAGTCTCCTGGCAGCGGGCGAAGATCTCGGGGTAGGAGGCCTTGATCTGCCGCTGTTCCTCGTCGGTGATCTTGCTGTTGTGCAAGGGTGCGCACCAGTTGGGGGTGCGCTGGAACACCGTGAGATGGCCGACCGTCTTGGCGACCTCCTGGATGGTCTGCACGCCGGTTGCGCCGGTGCCGATCACCGCGACCCGCTTGCCCTCGAAGCTCACCGGGTCCTTGGGCCAGCGCGCGGTGTGGAACGACCGGCCCGTAAAACTCTCGACGCCCGCGATCTTCGGCATGGTCGGCGCCGACAACGGGCCGATCGCGGTGATCAAGAACCGCGTGCTGTAGCGGCTGCCGTCTTCCAGCGTGACGTCCCAGCTGCGCGTCGCGTCGCTGTAGTGCGCCGCGCTGACTCGGCTGTTGAATTGGATGTCGCGCCTGAGGTCGAACCTGTCGGCGACGTGGTTGAGGTAGCGCAGCGTCTCGGGCTGGCCGGCGAAATGCTCCGACCAGGTCCATTCGTCCAAAAGCTCCTGCGAGAAGGAGTAGCCATAGGAGTAGCTCTCCGAATCGAAGCGTGCTCCCGGGTAGCGGTTCCAGTACCAGGTGCCGCCCACGCCAGTGCCAGCCTCGAACACGCGGACCTTGAGGCCGAGCTCGCGCAAGCGCATGAGCTGGTACATGCCGGAAATGCCGGCGCCGATGATGATGCAGTCGAAGTCGAACATTTGTTAGATAACGATGTCCGGCTGCACCGGCGATGGCAACGCGACGTGAGTGCGCAGGCTCTGCGAATGCCTCATGCCAGCTATTCGTCGGTGCGCGACTCCCGGATGCGTCGGGTGCCCTGGAACACCGGCTTCAGCGGATCCATCACGAAGCGGATGCGCGGCAGGTCGGTGTCGACCGTGCAACAAGTTCCGACGATCGGATTGGCCAGCCGCAAGCTCGGCGCGTTCCACGCTGCAGCATCGAAGGTCGTCACCTCGGGCTTGCCGCGGTCGGCCTTGTAGAATGTGTATTTGGGATCGACCTGGATCAGCAGCGGCTGGGTCTGGCCGTCCAATGGCGCGTTCGCCGCCGTCACCCAGTTTATGTACTGCACGTCCGTGCCCGAGACCGGCTGCGGGTCGATCAGGGCGCAGTCGAGGATGGCCTTGCCGTCCTTTTTCACCGAGCCCATGACCCGGTCGTGACGGCGCAGGAACTTCACCTCGCCCGATTCGACGGGAAGACCCCAACGGTTGCGCAGCTCGCTCGCCGCCGCCTCGCTGCTCGCCACCGCGCCGAGCAGGAAACCGCGTGGATGCGCGCCCGCCCGGCTGCCGAGCCGCAGCACCGCGAGAGTGAACGGACCCGCCGGGCTCTCCGGATAGCGCGTGACGGCGAAGATCACGTACGAGGGCAGGGCGGGATGCATGGCCTTGGGCAACAGCCCGTCGGTCGAGCTGCGCGGCACCTCGACCAGCA